>JASHOC010000127.1 GCA_030041305.1 Acidobacteriaceae bacterium | reverse complement strand
GGCAGCGCCATGACCAGCTGGGTCCAATCCAACGACGGTCCGCACTTCGTTTACGCCGATGCGAGCGGGAACCTTCGCCAGTTCTGGTACACAATTTCTTCCGGCGCATGGGCCACCCAAAGCGTGATGGACGTGCCCGGCGCAGTCGCAGCCGGAGCCGGCAGCGCCCTCACCAGCTGGGTGCAATCCAACGACGGACCGCATTTCGTTTACGCGGACACGAACGAACACGTGCAGCAGTTCTGGTACACCACTGCTACCGGCCAATGGGCCAACCAAGACCTGACGGCGGTCAGCCTTATGCAACCCTAATTTGCCCGCCGAGGTCGAGTGTGGTAGGCATCAAGCTTCGGAAAGTTCGGCTGTGAGCACCGACCTGAAGGAACCCGCGCCGAACCTTGGCGGCCAGTCGCAACAGGATGTTGCCGGGGCCGCTCCATATCGGTCCGCGGAAGGCGAGTGATGAGCGATCTCCAGGTGCGCCAATTCTCGACTGTTGCAAACGGGGTAATGCGCTTTTCGAGAACGAGCTGCGACGAATGGGGGATTGGGTTCGGGAACGGGCTTGGCCTTCGGAATGGGCAGGCGGCTCTGCGAAGCGCGTGGGGGCAATGGCATAGCGCGCCGGGGATCAGCGCATACGAAGCCGAGGTTGCGCAGGCGCATTGCCGGGGACCGGGAGCCCAGACTTGAGTGATCAGAATTTAGTACCTATCCATTTGAATCCTGCACATTTTGCGCAGAATATTTCTGGCGATGTACGTTTCGGTCAGTATTCATGCGGGATTTCGGCATTTTTTCAAAGGCTCCAACTTTCGGGAAAATGCCAGGTTTTGGTTCCGGCTACGCCGGGTTAGGGGCGGGCGATGCGGCGGGGCCGGGTTCCTGAGCGGGCGCGGCGGGGTTTGGCGGGACGCCGGTTTCCCAGGCGGCGCTTACGGCGGGCGACTCAATGGGCGCGGGCTGGTAGGGCAGGAAGACGCGGAACGTCGAGCCGCGAAGGGGATTGCGCTCAGCCCAGATACGGCCGGAATGCTGCAGGACGATGGTGCGGCAGATGGCGAGACCGAGGCCGCTGCCGCCCTTCTGGCGCGCGTCCGAGGCGTCGACCTGCTGGAAGCGGCCAAAGATGGTTTCGAGCTTGTCGGCGGGAATGCCGCGGCCGTGATCGATGACCGACAAGGTGACGCCCTCGGCGCCGGGATGGGTCATGACGGAGACGGTGGAATTGGGCGGCGAGAATTTGACGGCGTTGGAGAGCAGGTTGGTGATGACCTGGAGGAGGCGGTCGGGATCGGCGGCGATTTCGGCCTGGACGGTGTCGTGAATGAGCTGCACGCCGCCGGCCTCGGCCACGGGCTGCATGCCGTCGATGGCCTGGCGCACGATTTCGGCTAACTGGACGGACCGGAAGGCGAGGGGCTCGCGGCCGCTCTGGATGCGTTCGAGATCGAGGATGTCGTTGATGAGGCGAACCAGGCGGTCAGAGTTGGTGACGGCGATGCGGAGCAGGTTAGCCGCTTTTTCGCTGAGGCTGCCGAGGATGCCGGAGGAGAGCAGTCCAAGAGCGCCGCGGATGGAGGTGAGCGGGGTGCGCAGTTCGTGGCTGACGGTGGAGATGAACTCGTCTTTGAGACGATCGAGAGCGAAGCGCTGGCTGATGTCGCGAAAGCTGAGGACGGAACCGGAGAAGCGGCCTTGATCGAGGATAGGGGTCAGAACGTACTCGGCAGGAAAGGCCCGACCATCGGTGCGGAAGATGGTGTCTTCGCCGGTAGCCGCTTTGTGACCATCGGCGATACGGCGGAGGGGGCAGTCGTCGCCGCAGCGGTCCTCGGGCGCGGCGGCGCCGTGGAGGAGTTCGTGGACGCCTGCGCCGGTAAGGGCCTGGGGCGAGGCGCCGAGCAGGCGGCCGGCGGCGGGATTGGCGAAACTGATCAGGCCGTGCGGATCGACGCCGCAAATGCCGTCGGCAACCGAATCGAGAAGGATCTTCTGCTGGCGGGTAAGCTCTTCGGCGCGGCCACGCTCCTGGGAGCGCGCCAGCATCTGGCCCAGGGAAGCGGCTGCGGTTTCGACAGCGGCCATGGCTTCACGGTCTTCGCGGAGGGGTAGCTGACAGTAGAATTCGAGGACCGCGAGGACGTTATTGCCCACGCGGACAGGCACGGCCCAGCCGGAAGACATCTCGTGCTCCAGCGCCGCCTGGAGACGGGGAGTGGGGGACAGCGAGGCGAGATCGGCGACCCAAACGGCGCGGCCTTCCTTCCAGGCGCGACCGGGCAGCTCGCTGCCGCTGGCGAGGGTTTGGCCCATGCTCTGGCGAATGACGGCATCGGCGCGCTTGCCCGGCGCACCCCAGGCAGTGCAGAACTCGAGACGGTTCTGACGGGCGTCGACCAGCCACTGAATGGCCAGATCCCAGCCCTGGGAGACGCAGAGGGCTTCAAGGATGCGCATGGCCGCGACTTCAAGCGAGGCGCTCTCACCGACGATCTGGCTGACGACCAACTGCAGGGCGAGGCGATTCTCCCGCTGCTTTTGTTGGGTGACGTCGCGCAGGAGGCAACGGACGGCGAGCGGATTTCCGGCCTTCTGGCGCTGGCTGAGGCTCAATTCGAGCTCGAGGATGCGGCCATCGGAAGTGAGGTGGCGCAGCGGCGCGCGGTCGACGGCCTCGCCATCGAGTGCACGGTGAAAGAGGGCGGCGGCCTCTCTGCGGCAGCCGGCCTCGAAGAGCTGGTCGAAAGATTGGAGACCCAGAAGTTCGGGGTTGTCGCGGCCGAAGCAGCGTTTCCAGGCGGGATTGGCGTAGAGGAAGCGGCCTGCAGGGCTGAGGGTGGCGATCATCTCGCTGGAGTTTTCGAAAAGGTCGCGGTAGCGCTCTTGGGACTCGCGCTGGGCCTGCTCCTGGCGCAGGGTCGCACTGCGATCCATGGCCACGGCGACGAGGCCGCAAAACTCACCTGTGGGGTCGCGCAACGCGGAGATGTGAAGGGTGGCGGGCAGGGTTGAGCCGTCTTTGCGGCGCAGTTGCGCTTCGAAGCCGGGCACCATGCTGGGCGGCAGGGTGCGAACGCAGTCAAGATAAGCGGCCATGCGGCCGGCGGGCGTGGAGTCGACCGGCTTCTCGAGGTGGCAGAGTTTCTGCATTTCGGTGACGAGGCGCACGCCTTCACCCGGGGCAAAAATCTCGGTCTGAATCCAATGGCTCATCAACTCGTGGGCATGGTAGCCGAGGAGGCGCTCGGCGGCGGGGTTGATATAGATGGGGCGGCTGTCGAGGCCGACGGCGACGATGGCCGGTCCGGCGGAATCCAGGAGATTCTTCACCGCACCCGCGCCGGAGGGTGGATCGGCCACGTCACGGACCCGGATGAAGAGGCGGAAGGCCAGGAGCAAAGCGGACACGAGGGCGGCGAGAAGGACGAATACGTCGAAACGAGGACCGGCGGCGAGGCGCACCGCGATAGCGCTGAGAGCCAGAAGCAAAGCGAGGGAGGCGAGAAGCATCCAAACCGCGGAGGCGCGCGAGCGGATTGGGGGCGGATGCGGTTCGGCGCCGAAGTTCATTGCCAAGGGCGGGTCTTTGACGCTGGAGGTTCCGGCGTCCGCAACTCCGCCCAGTCGTCGCCCCATCATTCCCCCAAACAATGATCGCTCGACCTTTTCGGCGAGACGAAGCGTATTATTCCCCGAAACGTTGACCCCGACGCTTCGAGCGGCGCTCTTGACCTCAGACAATAATGTCTGGCAGGGCCAACGGGGGCGAGCCCCCTGAGAGCGCCGAGAAAACTAAAACGCTAGTGCCCACCAGTATAGTTGTTTGCCACGTGTTTTCCACAGAAATCGCAGACATTACTAAAGGACAAATTACTTCGGTCACCGGGAACCTAACCAACTCGGCATCCGGCTCTTCGACCCAGCGCTGAAGAACCCTCATTTGAGGACCGTATACTGGCTTCATGTGTCGCTACAAACTGAGTGGTCAAACCCCAGTGGGCCCGGGAATGTTGCGTTGTGCGCTGTCGCGCCGGGGGTTGCGGCGGGCGCTGGCCGGGGTTTTCTCGATCGGATTGGTGTGGCCTGCGCCCTGCGCGCGCGCCTGGGGCAATGACGGTCATCGCATCATCAACCAGCTGGCGGCGAGCGGATTGCCCGCGGATGCACCGGCGTTTTTGCGCTCGGAGGCCGCGATCCAGGAGATCGAGTATCTGGGGCCGGAGCCGGACCGGTGGCGATCGCCGGCCGAGCCGGAGCTGAGCGCGGCGCAGGCGCCGGAGCATTTTATTGATTTTGAGCTTGCCGACAAGCTAGGACCGCTGCCGCACAAACGGTTCGATTTTTTGGCGAAAGTGTATGAGGCGGGCGAGCGACCGGAGACGATTGGCCTGCAGCCTTGGCAGACCGACGAGGTATGGGAACGGTTGAAGGCGGCGATGCGCGACTACCGGGAATCGATGGCGGCGACAAAAGACACGCAGCCGGTGGAGCAGGCGATCATTTTCTACGCGGGCTGGCTTGGGCATTACGTGGGCGACGGCTCGCAACCGCTGCACACCACGGTGCGGTACAACGGGTGGACGGGGCCGAATCCGCATGGGTATACGACGAGCCATCAGATTCACTACGAATTCGAAAGCGAGTTCGTGTCAGCGAACATTCATGCAGGCGAAGTGCAGGCGGACATGACGGCGGTGAAAGCCATCGAGGGGGACATGTTCGACGCGTATGTGGCCTATTTGCGGCGCACGGCAACCCATGTTGAAGAGGTGTACCAACTGGAAAAAGAAGGTGGATTTGCGGGCGGCGGGACACGGGCATCGCGGACGTTTACGGCGGCGCGGCTGGCGGCCGGGGCGAGCATGCTGCGCGACATGATTTATACGGCGTGGCTCGACAGCGCGCAGCCGGCGCCGGATCGCTAGGAGGGGAAATAGCGGGGCCTGGCTCGCGCAGTCTCAAGTGCGGCTCACTCACCGGCTTCGGCGGCGTGAAGGGAGGAAACCCTGCGCAGCATGGCGGCGAGCGGTCCGGTGACGAGGACGACAGCGGGAACGGCGAAGAAGAACCAAGCCAGCGTGGCTTGGCCGGCGAGCGCGGCTAATTGCGCAATCGCGTGGGTGAAAGGAAGATGCCGCAGCGTGGCGGCCGCGAGCGCGCGGTCCGCCTTGAGGTCGAGGAGCCATCCGCCGAGGCGCAGGAAGGGCGCAATCAGAACCAGTTGCAGGGGCATGGCGGCGAAATTCGCGGCCTGGATGGCGGGCAGGTCCAGGCGAAGGGCGAGGGCAAGGACCGCGCACAGGAGGGTGGGCGCGCCGAGGACGGGAATGCAGCCAATGGCGAAGCCGAGGGCCAGAGTGAGGGCAAGGCGATCGGGCGAGACGCCCTGCCGCAGCCAAATTACCGAAATGCGTTGAATAGAAGCCACCGGGTAAACGCCCTCAACTAGACTTTGAAACACCGGCCGGGAAAGAAGTTTCATTTTCCAGTGAAACTTTCCGGGGGCGTACCGAAATCGACATCACCGATTGGCAAAATATCGAATCGGGACACGAATCGGGACACGAATCGGGACACGAATCAAGACAAGGAGCTGCGCCGAGAGCCGGGGCGAAAACGGACTGGCTGCAGATGGCCGGACCAAAGGAGCCAAGACTGCGGTACACTTGGACCGAATGCGCGCGTTCGGGATCGACTGCGGGACCGAAGTCACGGGTTTCGGCGTCGTGGAGATGGACGGCGCGGCCCGAGAGCCGCGACTGGCCCTCACCGCAATGGGAGCGATCCGGGTGAAGAAAGCGCTTCCCTTACCCGCTCGCCTGGAGCAGGTTTTCAGAGAGCTGACGGCGGAGATGGAACACTGGCGGCCCGATGCGGTGGCGATCGAGGAGGTTTTTTATTCCGTGAATGCCAAATCAGCGATCAAACTGGGTCAGGTGCGGGGCGTGGCGTTGCTGGCGGCGGCGCGGCAGGGTCTTCCTGTGGCCGAGTATGCTCCCTTAAAAATCAAATCGAGCGTGGTGGGCTACGGTCTGGCGGCCAAGGAGCAGGTGCAGTTCATGGTGGCCCGTTTGCTGGGCATGGCGGCGCTGCCGCAGCCGGCCGATGCAGCGGATGCGCTGGCGGTGGCCATTTGCCACATTCACACCGCGCAGACGCTGGCGCTCGAAGGAATAGGACAATGAGGGCGGCGGCTGGCGTGATGATGGCGGCTGCTTTGGTGGCCAGTGCACGGGGTTGGGCGGCGCCACCCGCCGGGACGCTTGCCTCTGGACCGGTGGTGGTGGTGGAGTTCACCAATACCAACCTGTCTCCTCCGCACTGGACGATGACGCTCCATCCCGATGGAACCGGCCACTTCCGCTCAGAAATGGGCGCGGCGCCTGCGGGCGAGGCAGACCAGATGCGGGTGCCCAATCTGAGCCGGGATTTCCAGGTGAGCCCCAAGTTCGCCGCCAGCGTGTTTGAAACGGCACAGCGGCACGATTGGTTCAATGAGCCTTGCGAGAGCAACATGAAGGTGGCTTTCCAGGGATGGAAGAAGTTCAGTTACAGCGGCCCCGAGGGCGCTGGATCCTGCACCTTCAATTATTCGAAGGACAAGGAAATCCAGGCGCTGGGTGATTCCATGCAAGCGGTCGCGGAGACGCTGCTGGAAGGGGTAAGGCTGGAAATGCTCCTCGAGCACGACCCCTTGGGCCTGGATAAGGAGATCGAGTCCCTGGTCGAGGCCGCCCAGGATGGGCGAGCGCAACAGATATGCGCCATTCGTGGGATTCTGGAACGGCTGGCGCAGGACGAAGACGTAATGGTGCTGGTGCGGAAGCGGGCCAAGCTGCTGCTGGCGCGGGCGCAAACATAATTGCTCGAACGCGACTTTTCCTTGCTTTGAGGTGTCCAATTGTATTGGGCTGCACGCGGGTGTGGGTCGCGCTCGGAAACGAGGCGGTGGGAAGGCGGTGCGCCATGACTTGCAGGGAAAGCCGCAAAGCGTGGTGGAGAAAAGGTTGGGGATGGTGGGGAGTGGCGACGCTGGCTCTCGGTATGGGGACGACTGCGTTTCTGCAGGCGCAGGAGGGCGGACAGCCGGCGCGGGCGGTTCGGCTGAGCTACGTAGAGGGGACGGTGAGCCTGACGCAAGGGGGTCAGGTGATCGCCGACCAGGCGGTGGCGAACACACCCCTGCTCGAAGGCATGCAACTGGCGACCGCCCAAGATGGGCGGGCCGAGGTCCAGTTGGAAGACGGGAGCGTGACGCGCATTGCGCCCAACAGCACGCTCACGTTGAAGGCCCTGCGGGGGCAGGGCGCCTCCGCCGATGCGGCGCTGGAGCTGAACCGGGGCCTGGGGTATTTTGAGCTCGAAGGAACGGACCAGATCGGTCAGATCCGGGTGCTGTTCGGAAATAGCGTGGCGACCGCAAGCGGCTTTACCGTGATGCGGGTCAAGATGGACGCGCCCCCCGGCGCACTGGCGGTTTTTTCAGGCAATGCGCACCTGGAAGGGGACGGCGGGCTCGCGCTCGATTTGCACGGGGGTGAGAGTGTAGTCCTCGATGCAAACAGTCCCGGGAACTATGAGCTCGCTGAGACCGTCGAGCCGGACTCCTGGGACTCTTGGAACTCGGATCGCGACCAGGCGCTGAATGCGGAATCGGCGTCGCAGACGGGGGCCCAAGCGGAGCTGGGCGGCGGGGACAATTCCAACCCGGCCTGGAACGATCTGGACGCCTACGGCAACTGGTACAACGTGCCTGGCCAGGGATATGTGTGGTCGCCGTATGACGCGGCGAACGCAGGCTTCGACCCTTACGGAACGGGGAACTGGATGTGGATGCCGGGATTCGGGTACACCTGGGTTTCGGGCTATCCGTGGGGCTATGTGCCGTTTTCCTGTGGTGCGTGGAATTTTTACGGCGGCTTCGGTTGGGGCTGGGCGCCAGGTTTTGGGGGCTGCACCCCCTGGTGGGGTCTTGGATTCTACCCCGGTGCGGTGATCGGGATCGCGCCCATCGGCTACCGCCCACCTCATCGGCCCATTGTGCCTCGTCCAATCCACCCCGTCGGCCCGGGCGGGCGGCGTCTTCCGATGCCGATGGTCGCTGTGAATCGCAGGCCGGTGGTGCTGAATGCCGGGCTGCCGGCGCGGGACAGGAATACGCCGGTGGAGATTGCCGGGAGCACGGTTGCGCCTCTGCGGGCACTGCCGGGCCGCGAGATGCCTGCGCGCATGGGGTACCAGGGATCCGCCGGGTTTGCATCGCATAGCTTTGTGGGAATTCCGGGCAGACCGGCGGAGGTCGCGCGCCCCGGATTTGCCGTGACGCGTCCCGCGTATTCTCCGACGCCCCAGGATGCAGCCGGGCGCGGGTACGCCGCGCCCTATCGCGGCTACGCAGGGCCGCCTGTGCGCACCTATTCGCCGCCGGCGCGCACGTATTCGCCCCCTGCCCGCACTTACTCGGCGCCTGCGCCGCATAGTTATTCGGCGCCGCGGAGCGCCGCCCCAGCCGCCCCGTCAGGAGGTGGCGGTTTCCATGGCGGTGGTGGTGGAGGCGGAGGGGGAGCCACTCACGGCGGTGGAGGCGGTGGCGGTGGCGGAGGCAGCCGGCATTGATTCATCCTTTCTGTCGCAAGAGGTGAGGGCCCGGACACATGCTGGTCCGGGCTCTCCGTCTATTCGGGCCTCGAACGCGCGCTGATTCCTGGTTTCAGGGTCCGGCGATCATGACTTCCGTGGCCTTAATGAGCGCCACAGCGGCATCGCCGGGTCGCAAGCCCAATTCGCAAACGGCGTCGGCGGTAATGATAGCAGTGACCTTCTGGTTACGGACAGAAAGCACCCCTTTGGCGAGCAGGCCTTCCATGGCGATCTCGACGACCGTGCCGAGGAGCTGGATGCGCCCGCTGATGCGGGCCGAGCTGGCGGGAGCCCCGGACCCGGGCAGAAACTCGCCGAGGGCCTCTGCGGGAATGCGATGGTGGCCGCCAGGAGTCTTGACGGTGCGAATGCGGCCCGCGAGAATCCAGTGTTTGAGCGCCGGGCAGCTCATGCCGGGTTTCTCCGCCGCCTGGCGCGGTGTGAGGAGCGCGGGAAAGCTCATGCAAGGTTTGATTTTCCTCCTCGCCTGTACGGCACACGCGGAAAGCGGGAAGAAGCATCCTATAAGAAGCGCACAAAGCCCTGTGATCGGGTAGTGGGCCAGTTTGTTTTGCGGCCCCTCAGGGCTAAAACCCGCACCCTGCAAACGAAGTGTTACCCGTGACTGGCGTCACTCGACAGCGGAAGGTGCGGATGATAGCCTTCCGGTGGGCTTTTCCCTGGGATGCAGAGGTCGGATTCCCGGGCGCGATTCATCATTCGGCATCTTTGCTCAGGGTAGTGGAGGGTTTGTGTCAATACAGCAAGAATGGATTTGGTCGTTTATGGGCTTGAGTGTGCTCTTGCTCGTGGCGGCCTGGTTGTTCGCGCGGCGGGCGCCGAGTTCGGTGAAACGGCAGCTTCCCGCGCCAAGCCGCCGGGCGGACATTGGAGGCTATATGAAGAAGAATTTGATTGCGTGGCGCTGGGGGCGATTCGCCAGCGTGATAGCGGCGCTGGCCCTGTTGGGTAAAGGCGCAGCGTTTGCAGCGCCGGTGGAGGCAGCCGGAGGCGAAGCCAATTTGAAGCTCCCGGATTTGACGCAGGTTCCATTCCTGGGTGGCATCAACGGCCACAGCCTGCTCATGTACGGTCCGCTGGCTTGTGTTTTGGGCATGCTGTTTGGCCTCTTCATGTACGTTCACCTGAAGGGTCTGCCGGTGCATCGAGCGATGAAGGAAGTCTCGCAGTTGATCTGGGAGACCTGCAAAACGTATTTGATCAACCAGGGCAAATTTTTGCTCCTCCTCTGGTCCTTTATTGCGGTCGTCATCCTGGTGTATTTCGCTGTGTTGCTTCGGTTCAGCGCGGCGCGCGTGATCATTATCCTCGCCTTCAGCGTGCTGGGGATGGCGGGCAGCTATTTTGTGGCGTGGTTTGGAATCCGGCTGAATACGCTGGCCAATTCGCGCACCGCTTACGCGGCGCTGGGCGGCAATCCGTACAACTGTTTCACCGTTCCCCTTAAATCCGGTATGAGCATCGGCATGATGCTGATCTCCATCGAGCTACTGATGATGTTCAGCATCATTCTGTTTGTTCCGGGCGACTATGCCGGGCCGTGTTTCATCGGCTTCGCCATCGGCGAGTCGCTGGGCGCCGCAACGCTGCGTCTTGCCGGCGGCATTTTCACCAAAATTGCCGACATCGGCGCCGATTTGATGAAGATCGTCTTCCATGTGAAAGAGGACGACGCTCGCAACCCAGGCGTGATTGCCGACTGCACCGGGGATAATGCCGGCGATTCGGTGGGTCCCACGGCTGACGGTTTTGAGACCTATGGCGTGGTGCAGGTGGCTCTGATCGCCTTCATTATGCTGGGCGCGAAGAGCGCTGTCGTCGGAGTGCAACTGCTGGTGTGGCTGTTTGCGGTGCGCGTGGCCATGCTGGTGGCCGCAGTTGCCGGCTATTACATTAACGAGGTGATTGCCAGGGCGCGGTATGGCAAAGCGGCGAATTTTAACTTTGAATCCCCGCTCACCTCGCTGGTGTGGATCACATCCGTAGTGACCATTGCCGTCACCTATCCGGTCACCTATGCGCTGCTATCGACTCTGGGCGGGGATCCTTCGCTGTGGTGGAAACTCGCCACCATCACTTCCTGCGGGACGATCGCGGGCGCTCTGATTCCCGAGCTGGTGAAGGTGTTTACATCCACCAAGGCCGAGCATGTGCAAGAGGTGGTGGCGTCGGCAAAGGAGGGTGGAGCTGCGCTTGGTCTCCTGTCCGGATTTGTCTCCGGAAACTATTCCTCGTATTACCTCGGCTTGGCGGTCATCGTTCTCATGGCGCTTGGATACGGAGTGAGCACGCTGGGATTCGCCAATGTGATTCTGGCGGCGCCGATGTTCGCGTTTGGCCTGGTGGCTTTCGGCTTCCTGGGCATGGGACCGGTGACGATCGCCGTCGATTCGTTTGGACCGGTGACGGACAACGCGCAATCGATCTATGAGTTGTCGCTCATTGAGAACGAGCCGGGGGTGGCTGAGGAAGTGAAAAGGCAGTATGGCGTGACTGTGGACTTCGAGCACGCCAAGAAGATGCTGGAGGCGGGCGACGGCGCCGGCAACACCTTCAAAGCCAGCGCCAAGCCGGTGCTGATTGGCACGGCCGTGGTGGGCGCGACCACCCTGATCTTCGCCACCATTATGGCGCTGACCAACTCGCTCACGGCAAATGTCGACAAGCTCTCACTCCTTCACGCTCCTTTCCTGCTCGGATTGATCACCGGCGGCGCGGTTATTTACTGGTTCACCGGCGCATCGACGCAGGCGGTGACCACCGGCGCCTATCGCGCCGTGGAATTCATCAAGAAAAACATGAGTTTTGGAGAAGAGAAGGCGTCTACTGCGGACAGCAAGAAGGTGGTGGCCATCTGCACCCGTTACGCGCAAAGCGGGATGTTGACCATCTTCATCTCGCTGTTTTTTGTCGCATTGGCTTTTGCGTTCCTGGATCCTTTCTTCTTTGTCGGTTATCTGATCTCGATTGCCGCTTTCGGGCTCTACGCGGCCATCTTCCTGGCCAACGCGGGAGGCGCCTGGGATAACGCCAAAAAGATCGTCGAAGTGGATTTGCACGAAAAAGGAACGCCGCTGCACGAGGCAACGGTGGTGGGCGACCTGGTGGGGGATCCATTCAAGGACACAGCCGCGGTGGCTCTGAATCCGGTGATCAAGTTCACCACGCTTTTTGGCTTGCTGGCGGTCGAGTTAGCGGTTCAGATGTCCGCCACCAGCGGCGCGGGGTGGACGCACTTACTCGCGGCGATCTTCTTCCTGGTCTCGTTTTACTTCGTGCACCGTTCGTTTTACGGGATGCGCATCCGGAGCGACGAGCCACCCGAGACGTCTCGCCGCGAGTCAGAGCCGAGCTTAACTGCTGTTGGATCAGGCAAGGCCGGTAACCGTTAGCGGCGCCGCTCGTGGAGGTTGGCGGGCTCCCAGGCCGTAGAGCATTTCTTCTTCACATGCAGCCCTCGCGGTTTCAATTGAAGGAGGCGATTCTTTGAGGGAATCGCCCCTTGAGTTCCCGGTTTCGATGTACAGCAGAAGGAGAAGTGCTATAGTCCCCTGGGCGTGCGCCTTTGTCCCTTCCAAACCTTGCGGCACGAGCGGCGCAAGGATGGGGCGGCACACCCAAGGATGTCCGCGTCTCCGGCACAGAGGCGGCAATGTCTTGACAGCAGGGGTCTACCGCGGGAAGGGATGGGGTTACTTGGCCGGGGCTGGTTTCGCGTTGGCGATCTCGGGGTCTTTGAGGGCTTTCTGGGCTTCCTTGGCGTGATGGCTGCCGGGGTCGTATTCCATCACCTTGAGATAGTTGGCGCGCGCATCGGCAAAATCGCCGAGATGTCGCTGGCACTCGGCCAAACCCCAATATACGTCGGGATTGTCGGGGGCGAGCACCAAGGCCGACTGGAAGCGCGAGAGAGCTCCCCTCCAATCCTTGATGTCGAGATAGTAGTTGCCGACGCTGACGTCTTCCTTGGGGGTTTCCTGCGGCGCGGTCTCGATGACCTGGTCGTCTTTCTTCTTCCGCCCGGCCGGTTGCTCATCGTCGGGCCCGGGCAGCAAGCCGCCTAGTTCGCCCAGGCTGGAACTGGATCCCTGGTCAGCTCCGCTGGCGGTTGCCGGTTGGTCCGGACTGCGGACAGGATCGCTATCGGCGGCAGGCAAGGAGAAGCGGCTGGCGGCGCCACTGAAATCGGGCGGGACATTTGCGGTGTCGCGGGAAGGCAGGACGGGCACGGAGGTTTCGTCTTCGGGGAAAGGATTGCCACCCGATGCATTTCCCGGAGTTTGCGCCCCGGAGTTCTGATTCGGGGCCGGGGCCGGCTTTTGGTTCTGGCCGGAAGACGGGGCGGGAGACTGAGCCGTCAACGCTTGAGCGGCGGCCAAGCAGCCGGCCAGCAAAATCGCGATGGGAAGGCTCGTTTTCATGTGATTCTCACTCGCCCCTTTCAATGATACGATGCGGGAAGGCGGCGCAGCCCGCGCGAACCCTCCCGAAAAGGACAGGGTGACCCAACCCCATGGGCCTCATAATCCGGTCTTCCGCTATTCATGCCGCCGGTTGCTACACCACCACCGCGATTCGCAAAGGCGCTCGCGTGGCCGAGTACGATGGCCACCGGTTGAGCAAAGACGACGCCGACGCCCGCTTCGGGGAATCGCCAATAACCTATCTTTTTGGACTGGGGCGCGGCGAGATGGTCATCGACGGGCACTCGATGGCCATGTTCATCAACCACAGTTGCGATCCCAACTGCGAGACCGAAGAAGTGGACGGGCGGGTGTGGATCACGGCCTTGCACAACATTGCCGCCGGTGAGGAAATCACCTACGATTATTGCCTTTACGACGGAGGCGACGACGAGTGCGTGTGTAACTGCGGCTCGGCGTACTGCAGGGGAACGATGTTCTCGCCGAAGGAGATGCGGCGGCGCAAGGCCGGGGCGAAGAAGGCGCGCAAAGGAAAGCGAGACAAGGAGAAAGCGGGCGCGAGGGCCCGAACCAAGTAGGCACATCGGCGACAAAGGCAGGCACACTGCCGTCCTGCCAGAGCGCCCGAGAGGAGCCCCAGGATTCGGGCGGGAAGGATACAATCCGGTCTAGGAGTTGGGGAAGAACGGAACAAAGTGAACGAACATCGGACATCGCGCTCAAAGGGCTAAAACCCTAGTTTTGTTGCACCTGTGGCGCGCATGAAACCATGCCCTGAATCAAATTTTCACCGATACAAGGCTTCGCTCAGTCCGTACTTTACTTTACCCCAGCCGGTTATGCCGATTGGCTTTTGGGTTGGCCGAAGGAGCATGAGTTCGCGTGGGTTACCAGGTTCTCGCCAGGAAATATCGTCCCCAGCGCTTTGCCGAGGTGGCCGGGCAGGATCATGTGACCACGACGTTGATGAACGCGCTGCGGCAGAACCGGGTGGCGCACGGGTACATTTTTTCGGGGCACCGGGGAATCGGGAAGACCACCATTGCGCGCATTCTGGCCATGGCGTTGAACTGCCGGATGGAAGCGGGCGCAGCGGAGCGGCCGACGCCGGAGCCATGCGGGGTGTGTGACTCCTGCGTGGAGATCCGGCAAGGCAATTCGGTGGACGTGATCGAGATTGACGCGGCCACCAACCGCGGCATCGACGAGATACGCGAGCTGCGGGACGCGGCGCGTTACTCGCCGGCGCGGGACCGCTACAAGATCTACATACTCGACGAGGCGCACCAGATCACCGAGGCGGCGTTCAACGCACTGCTCAAGACGCTGGAAGAGCCGCCGGCGCACGTGATCTTCATGATGGCGACGACGGAGCCCGAGAACATTCCGCAGACCATCCGCTCGCGCTGCCAGCACTTCAGCTTTCATGCGGTAAGGTTCGACGACATTTTGGGACAGCTGAGAGCAATTGCGGCAGCCGAGCAGGTGGAGGCCGAAGAAGGCGCGCTGGCGCTGTTGGCCGAAGCCGGTGACGGCTCGATGCGCGACGCGCTGTCGATCATGGACCAGGCGATTGCGTCGGCGCCGGTGGAGAATGGGCGGCCGGTGCTTTCGGCGGGGCAAATTCGCGAACTGATGGGCTCGGTTCCGAACGCCGTCTTCGAACGGCTGCTGGAGGCTGTGGCAGCGGGACAAAGCGCGGCGCTGATGGAGCAGTTGAACGGATTGTTGAATGCGGGACACAGCCCCTCCTCGCTGGCGAGGCAGATGGTGCGGTATCTGCGCAATGTGCTGATGGCGAAGCTGGGCGGCGAGCAAACGCAGTTGTTACAGATTTCGGCCGACGAGCGGGCGCGGGCGGCGCGGACGGCTCTGTTGTTCCCGGAAGAGGAGATTACGCGCAATCTGCAGATCGTGCTGCGCACCTTCGATGACCTGAACTACCGGCAGGAGCAGCGCTTTCACCTGGAGCTGGGGCTGCTGAAGCTGATTCACGCCCAGCGGCTGCTGCCCATCGAGGAACTATTGAGCGGCATGGCGAGCAAGGGCGGAGCTCGGGGCACGGCCATGACGGGCGCTATGCGTGGAGCGGCAGCTTCGGCGCGTGCAACAACGGTTGCGCGGTCATCTTCACCGGCGATTCCGCCCATTGAGACGCCAGGAGAGTGGGGCGGCGGGGTTGACCGGAAACAGAGCGCCGCGGACGGCGAGGATTCCCGAGCCCCTGCTGCGGCGGTTGCGATTCGAGAGCCGCTGGCCGAGGCGATCCCTGAAACAGCGCCCGTTCCAGCGGCAGATAAAAGCTCGGGATCGGACAACGCTTCTCTGGCCGAAGGGGCGCGGGCGGTGGCTCGCGGGGCCGCAGTCGCGGGAGCGACGGTCCCCGAAGTGGACGCTTTGCGCACGGCGGTGACGGCGGCGCTGAGCGCGGCGGGCCACGACTCCGCGGCGCACGTGCTGGGAGCGGGGGCATGGGCGCTGGAAGGCTCCGGTTTGCGGATTGAAGTTGCCGGCATGGGCAAAAAGATGTTGGGATTGACGGTGAACCCCGCGGCGGAAAAAATCATCCGGCAGGAACTGGGAAGGTTGGGGGGGCCAACGCGGTTTGTGGTCGTTCCCGGAGCGGAAGTGATCGCAGGGCCGATGGCGGCGCCGGATGTGGCTCCCGCGGCGGGCAGCATCCAGCAAGCTGCCCTGGCTCACCCGCTGGTGGAGAAGGCGCGGGCGATCTTCAAGGCGGAAGTGCGCAGCGTGGTCGACCTGCGCGAAACCAAGTCTGCGTCTAAATGACTGCGCGATGAGCGGCAGGAGAATTGTCCATGTTTAACCCGGCGAAGATTTACGAAATGCTGTCCAAGGCCAACCAGATGCAAGAGGAAGTGCAGAAGAAATTGGCCGAAACGGTGGTGGAGGCTGCGAGCGGCGCCGGGGCCGTGACTGTGACCATGAACGGGAAAAAGGAGTTGCTGAAGCTGCGCATCGACCCCGCGGCGGTGACCAGCCTGGGCGGCGGCCGGCCCGATGTGGAAATGCTGGAGGACATGGTTGTAGCGGCGGTGAATGAAGCGGGGCGCAAGGCGGACGAGGCGATCAAGTCGAATGTGCAGGGGATGCTGGGCGGATTGAATATTCCTGGGCTGGGGGGATGACGGACGGGCGGGTCAGCGAGTTAGCGAGTCAGCAAGTCAGCGAGCCGGGAATCGGCAAAATTGCCAAATTTGGGAGTTAGATGGTTGTGGTAAGGGCGGAGGGGAGATTTGTCACGTTATGCCGAGCCGATGGCCCGGCTCATTGAAGAGCTGAAGAAGCTGCCCGGGGTGGGCACGAAGAGCGCGCAGCGCTTTGCCTTTCACATTTTGCGCTCCAGTGACGAAGACGCGGGGGCGCTGGCCGAGGCGGTGCGGGGAGTGAAGGCAAGTTTGCGGCTGTGCTCGATCTGCAACAACGTGACGGACGTCGATCCCTGCGCTTATTGCGCCAGCCCGGCACGCAATCAACGCCTGGTTTGCGTGGTGGAGGAGCCCACCAGCATCGAGACGATTGAGCGGGCACGGAACTACCAGGGTGTGTACCACGTGCTGCACGGGACGCTTTCGCCGCTGCATGGCGTGGGTCCGGACCAACTGCGGACCGGCACGCTCGTGGGCCGCGTAGAGCGGGGCGAGGTGGATGAAGTCATTCTGGCGACGAGCCCAACGCTCGAAGGCGAGGCCACGGCCAACTGGCTGGCAACTGCGTTGCGCAGCCCTCTGGTGAAGATTACGCGGATTGCCACCGGGGTCCCGGCGGGCAGCGACATCGAGTACGCCGATGAGGTGACGATGGCCCGGGCGCTGGAAGGAAGGCGAGAGATTTGAATCGGCGGGGCTCGGGCGGGCAGCGGGGCGGGACAAGCGGAGGCGGCGCGTAGAGCCTGTATGATGAGAGGCAAATGCGCTTCTGTCCCTCTTCTGTTTTAAGCGCCTTGCCCATGGGCGCGGTGGGGTTGGCCATTGCGCTTGCAGGCTGCAAGACGCTACCGCCGTCGATGCCGCCGTCGCAATGGACGCCCGGGGAGAGGCAAGGGGCAGCGGTGTTTGAGGCCGACTGCGCACGGTGCCACTATCCCACCTCGACGCGCTCGCTGCACGGGCCTGGGCTGCAGGCGCTAACCAAACTGAAAGCCATGCCTTCCGGAGCGCCGCCGACAGACGAGCGGCTTACGGAACGCATCCTGCATGGATACGGCATGATGCCGGGGACTGAAATGACGGATAGTCAGCTTCAGGATTTATTGGCGTACCTGCACACGCTATGAGCCAAGAGACGAAGAGCGGCCAGGGAAAGAGCACGCCAGGGAGCGCTGCGGAGGGCGGCGCTCCCGAGCCCGCCGGAAAGCTTGTGCCGCCGGCGCGGCGGCAAGTTTTGACCATGCCGGGATTAGTGGCGATCGCCATCTACATGCTGTGGCTGGCGGCATTCATCGTCTATGGCGTTGTCAGGGGGCACATACAGGCGGCATTCCTTGTGGTTTCGGCGCTGTTTATCGCCGCCAGCTTCGGGCTGACGCTGTTGCTGCGCTGGGCATGGGCGCTTGCATTGGCCGCAGTGTTGCTGCTGCTTTCTCTGTTCTTCTATCGATATGCGATCCATCATGAGGCGGCGAGCCTGGTCCAGGGACTGCTCAATCTGGTGTTTTTTCTTTACCTGGTGCGAACCGAAGTGCGCAGCAAGCTGAAGTAGACGCGGCTTGCGGCGCGGGATGCGCAAGCAGGACGTGGCGCGCAAGTAGACTGGTGGAGAATGAGATCGGTGAACAAGGGCCGCCAGGCGGGGCGATGGCTTCGGCGAAACCAGAAATACTGTATCCTTTCAGGCTCCCGAAGAAGCCGTCTCTCCTTGGAATCGCGCCGATGCGGTTTGAATGTTTCGAGATGCACTCTCTCCGGATTCGCGATAGCCCTTGCGGCGGCGCTGACTGGCGGAATAGGGCTGGCGGGGTGTGGATTGCCGGCCGCGCCGCAGCCGCCCTCACTCAAGCTGCCAGCGCAGGTAACGGATTTGAGCGCCACCCGCACCGGCAGCCAGGTATCGCTCACCTGGACAATGCCGAAGCGGGACACCAACAAGGTTCTGCTCAAAGGCAAGGTTGCGACGCGGGTTTGCCGCCGCGGCAATACGGCGGAAGTTTGCGCGACCGTGGCGCGTCTTGAATTGGGGCCCGGCGCGGATGGCGCTTTTATGGAGACGCTGCCGCGAGATTTAACTGCTGGGGCGCCACGTGCGCTCGACTATTTTGTGGAACTGATCAACCGCAGAGGGCGTTCCGCAGGGCTTTCGAACCCAGCCACGGTCCTTGCCGGCGAAGCTCCCGCGGCCGTGGAGGGCTTAAGCGCGGAAGTGCGGAAAGAGGGTGTCGCGCTGCATTGGACGGTGGGCCCTCCGGAGCCTTATCCAACTGTGGTCCGGTTAGAGCGTACGCTCGAGACGCCGCCAGCGAAGAAGGCAGCGCCGGGGCCGCTTGCCGCGCCAGCCGAGCCGGTGGAACAGAATTTGTTGGTGCAGCCGGCGGCCGGCCAACTGCACGGCGGCGCGCTCGACAAAGACATCCGCTTTGGCGAGACGTATGCGTATCGCGCCGCGCGTGTGGCGCGCTTGGCGGTGGGCGGCAAGACGCTGGATCTCGATGGGCCGATCTCGGCGCCCGTCCAGGTGGAGGCTCTGGACGTGTTTCCACCCGCCGTGCCGGTGGGCCTGGCTGCGGTGGCGACGCCGGCCGAGGATGGGGTGAGTCGATCGATTGATTTGAGCTGGCAGCCGGATGCCGAGAGCGATGTGGCCGGATACGCGGTATACCGGCGCGAAATTGCGGCGACGCGCGTGACGGAGGGCGCGTGGCACCGCATCTCGCCCGCGGCGCTGGTGGTGGGTCCTGGATTTCACGATCCCAACGTGCAGGAGGGGCACAGCTATGAATACGTGGTGACAGCGATCGGCCAAAATGGCCGCGAGAGCGAGCGCTCGGCGCCAGCGCAGGAGAGCGTGCCGGAGCCGTAAGAAGCACGCAGACAGGGCATGGAAAGATTGGGGAGTGAATGAAGTACTGCCGTTTCATGTTTGAAGGAAAGACGCATTACGGCGCACTGGAAGAGCGCGGAGGTGAGTTGTGGATTGTGGACCTGGCGGCCGCGCCGGAAGAGGATATGGCTTTTCGGCTCGAGCACGGGCGCGCAACCTCATGGAGTTTCGATTTCGAGCCGCTGCCGCTCAGCGCGGCGGAGCTGCTGCCGCCGGCGACGCCGTCGAAGATTGTCTGCGTGGGGCGCAATTATCGCGAGCATGCCCGCGAGCTGGGCAATGAGGAGCCGGTTGAGCCGCTGATCTTCTTCAAGCCGCCTTCGTCGCTGCTCGCGCCGGGCGGTGCGGTGCGGCTGCCCAAGCTCTCAGAGCGCGTGGACTTCGAGGGCGAGTTGGCGATGGTGATCGGCAGACGCGCGCGCAAACTGAAATCCGACGCCAATTGGCGCGAGACGGTCCGCGGCTTCACGCTGGCGAACGACATCTCGGCGCGCGACCTGCAGAAAAAGGATCTGCAGTGGACGCGCGCCAAAGGATTCGATACTTTTTGCCCTCTGGGGCCGGTAGTGAGCGACGAACTGGTGCTGGAGGCGGGAGTGGCTCTCGAGACGCGGCTCAATGGAGAGCTGCGGCAGCATGGGTCGACGGCCGATTTTATTTTTCCGATTCCGGCGCTGTTGAGCTTTATCACCGCGGCGTTTACCTTGGAGCCCGGCGACCTTGTCCTGACCGGAACGCCTGCGGGCGTGGGACCGCTGAAACCCGGAGATCGCGTGGAGGTAAGCGCGGCGGGGCTAGGCGTGCTGGTGAACACCGTCGAGTGCGACCCGGACTGACGCCGGACCGGGCCCGAAATGCAACCGGCGTTGAAACTTTGCATCCTAAGGAGCGATACACTAGGGATGAAAGGGCTCGCGCCGGAAACTTCTTTCCCAAGGAGGAAATAATGCCGCAGAATCTACTGGAACAGTTGCGCAAGTACACCACGGTTGTGGCCGACACCGGCGACATCGAAGCGATGGAGGAGTTCCGGCCGCAGGATGCCACCACCAACCCATCGCTGATCACGGCGGCATCGCAAATGCCGCAGTACCAGTCCATCGTGGACGGCGTGCTGACGGACGCGCACAAAGAGCTGGGCAAGTCGGCGAGCGACAAGGAAGTGGCCAACCTAGCGTTTCAGCGGCTGGCGATCGCTTTCGGCAAGAAGATTCTGGCCATCATTCCCGGGCGCGTTTCGACGGAAGTGGACGCGCGGCTTTCGTATGACACGGAGGCCACCATCGCGCAGGCGCGCAACATCATCAAGCTCTACCAGCATGAGGGCATTGGGCGCGAGCGGGTGCTGATTAAGATTGCGTCCACCTGGGAAGGGATTCGCGCCGCCGAAATCCTTGAGAGGGAAGGCATTCACTGTAACCTGACACTGCTTTTCGGCATTCATCAGGCGATTGCCGCGGCGGATGCGGGGGTGACGCTGATTTCGCCGTTTGTGGGGCGCATTCTGGATTGGTACAAGAAGGATACGGGCAAGGATTTTCACGGCGCCGACGATCCTGGGGTGCAGTCGGTTACACGAATCTACGACTACTTCAAGAAATTTGGTTATAAGACAGTGGTGATGGGCGCGAGCTTCCGCAACATTGGCGAGATTTGCGAGCTGGCGGGATGCGACTTACTGACCATTTCGCCGCATCTGTTGGGTGAACTCGAATCCACTCAAGGCGAGCTGCCGCGCAAGCTCGATCCGGAGAAGGCCAAGGCGTTGCAGATTGAAAAGATCAACGTTGACAAGGCGGCTTTTGGCGCTATGCACGCCAAGGACCGCATGGCGAGCGACAAACTGAAGGAAGGGATCGAGGGCTTCTCAGAGGCGTTGGTGAAGCTCGAGAACCTTTTGGCCAAACGGCTGGCGGAGCTGGAGTCGCGCGCGCCTGCGGCGGCGTAGGCGACCTGAATTCCGAAGCGTGGCGGAAGCCGGAGCGCGAAGGAGGTGCGTCGATGGGCAGGCGGATCGGTTTTTGGGCGTTTGGTGGATTCGCAGTGGCCGTCGGTTGGGCGTTCTTCCTGGCGCTCATCTTCGGCCACAGCTTGAGTTACAGCCTACGGACTGCAATTGAAATCGCCGTCCGTATTACGATCCCCGTTTCCTGGGTCGGCCGGAAGATCCCGATGACTTACTACACCGCCATTCTTCTCAACACGGCCACCTACGCACTGCTGGGCCTGGCGGTCGAACCTTTGTGGCGATGGAAGAAAGCCCCGGGATGAGTTGAGCGGAGATTCCACTTACCGATGAGAAGGGCAGCCCGGGCGGCTGCCCTTTGTTCTTGCGGGGAAAAACAGCAGCGCCAACGCGCAGTCGGCGCGCGCATCTGCTAACCAATTTGATGCGGATATATTGAAAATCGCAACTAATCCGATAAACTCAGTGTTACAACCAAATGAACAGGCGATGGCTGGCTCATTCCCAGCGCAACGCAAGAGGGAACAGCCGGAGCAGGGCGGCTGCGCCGCGCACAGCCGTTACGGCATCTGAGGAAACAGGGCCTTGGCAGGAGAGGTTCCGAGGGGAGGGTCCTGCAAGAGGCACACTGGATCCGATGCTGCGCACGGAGGTGTGCTATGCGATCCCAATCTCATCCGCTTGAGCCTTTCTTTCAACAGGCAGTTCGCAATAGTTACGAAGGCAAGCTGGGAATGCACGATCCGGACGTGACCGGGTATGTGGCGCACCTGCTGTGCGAGTTCACCGAAGCCAAGAATCTGTATAAGATGCGCGATGAGAGCGGCCGGCCGCTTGAGGACCTGGTGGCGATGATGCGGGCCGCAGACCCTGTCAATGGAACAGCGACTTCATTTGACGCCGAACGCGCGCTGCGCAAGTACATTGGAGATTATGCCCTGTTTGTCGCCGGGATGTATCCGGAGGCGGCGGGCTCAACGCGGCGGCTTCGCCACCACGCTCCGAGCCTCGCCGAACTCATCAGCGCCGGCAAGGAGAGCTATTTCATCGTGAGCCAGTTCAATCTTTTCGAATATGAGAAAGAAGCCCCGCTATTCGCTCGGCTCTCCGACGGCTTCGAGCGCTGCATTTTGGGCTTGACCATGGTGCGCGAGGAGCTGAGCCCTTCGAAGGGCTTCAAGATGCTTCCCCACCTGCGCAACTGAACCTTGCGGGGGCCGCGGAGCGTTTGCGCGGCGGTTCGGCGGGGCCAGTTTGCGGCGCGCCCACGATTCCCTGCACCCGGAAACAAAGGGGCTTTTTGCGGACCCCGACACCCAGACCGGCAACCCGGTCGCCGAACCGGTCGTGGCGCATCGGTTGAACTGCATTCTGGCGTCCTCGCTAGGAAGCGCCCGCGGTGGAACAGTTGCCGCTCCTCGCGGGAGCAGCGCCGCCATTTCCAAGTATCTCCAGCCACGCGACGCGCTGCCCAGACCCTTCGCTGGGCAGAGTTCGCCCCCAAAACTCTATAGCGGTTCTCCAATTGGTGTAGAGCAGAACCTCGAACGTTGAGTGGCGTTTTTCCCAAGAAAACGCCACCCGGCACGCCCCTCAAAACTTCACGGGAATTGGAGAACCGCCGTAAAGTTCGGCGTTCGCCACCCATCGGAGAGCGAACGATTCGGATACTACAAAAGGCGCATGGTCAGGCCACAACCAAGACCAAGTTTTTCATCCGAACCGAAGTCATCCCCCATCCGATCCAGAATTGCGGGTACGACATCCTCCGGTTTCCCTTCATGGCAGTTGGCGGCCGCTGTATACTGAGGCCCTGGAAGATTTCCAGTGCGTTTCCACAGAGTCTGTGTGCCGCGATTGTAGGCTCCCATTGTGGAGCGTAACTACTCTAAGAAGGAGTTGGCATGGAGCGTCGCGCAGTACTTAAAACCCTTCCTGTTCTCGCCGTAACCACTCCGGTGACGAATGTTCTCGCCCAAGCGGTTTCACCCGTGTACGCTCCGCCGGCCAAGTTACCGCCGTACAAAGGCCGCCTACGGCCTGGCGTGGTTGCTATGTCGTTTCGGAACCAACTGGAAACCGGAAAGATGACATATGAAGATGTGGTTCGCGCCGCCGCGGACCTCGGGCTCGAGGGGATGGACATGACGGGCTATTGGGTCCCGCCATTGCTACACTTCACGCCGGGGCTCAATTCGCACGTGGTTTCGGACATGGTCCGGGAAAATCCCGCCAACCCCAGCAAACAGTGGCTGGCCTCATTACGCAGGACGGCGTACCACAACGGGATCCAGATATATAGTGTGGGCTCGCCGGTGAAGATGGCGCAACCGACTCCGGAACTCCGCCAGAAGGAGATTGCGTTCGCGAAAAGGTGGATCGATATTGCATACGATTTGGGTGCAGGACACGTCCGCGTGTTCGCCGGCGATCTGCCAAAGGGCGCGACTGAAGAACAGGCAGTGGATTGGGCCGTGGAGGTCTATAAACCGGCGCTTGATTATGCGGGAAGCAAAGGCCTTGTGCTGGGAGTGGAAGACGACGACGAATTAACCCGAACCTCCGCCCAGCTTCTGGCGATCGTCAAGAAAGCGGATAGTCCGTTCGCCCGCATTAATATCGATTGCGGTAATTTCCGTAAAGATGGTTACGCGGAAGTCGCGCGCTGCACCCCATATGCCGGGGCGACCCACGTCAAAACGAACATGTCGACGCCGGACGGCAAGAGAGAACCGGCCGACTGGGTGAAACTGTTCGGCGTGCTCGCAAATGGCGGCTATCGAGGCTTTGTCTCTATTGAGATGGAACCGAACGACAAGGACAACCCTGTTCCTCGGTACGCACCCGAGCTGATTCGGTGTGCACGGATGTACTCTGGCGCACAAACCGCATGATGAGACGGCGATAGAACTGGATTGTTCGAGGACCTCTCATACAACGGTCGGCAGCTACAGAGCGGCGGGAAAGTCCCGCCAGTCACTAAGAGGATTTCGCGACGCTCTCGAATCCATCGAGTTCAGCTGCGGAATCCACGTCCAGATATACAGTCACGTCTGGATGAGTTCGGAGGATCGTCGCCGGACATTCCACTGTAATCGGTTCTTCAAAGGTACGCCGCATAATTTCCGCCTTGCGATTTCCCGGCACAGATACGATCAATCTGGGCACGCGAAACAAGGCCGGAATCGTGAGGGTAATTGCAGATTCCGGGACATTCGCGATGTTCTCAAACCATCCTTCAGCCACCTGCTGCTGCCGACATACAGCATCCAACTGCACGACCTTCACATCCAGAGGATCGTTGAAGTCAGCCACATGGGGATCGTTGAAGGCCAGATGGCCGTTCTCGCCGATTCCGAGCAAACATAGTTGTGGATCTGCGAATCGAAGCTTCTCCCCATAGTCCCGGCCTATTCGCTCTGAATTCAGAGCGGATCCATCAATCTCATAGAATTCGCGCATCTTTACCTTCTGCGTCAAATTCTCACGCAGGTAGCGGCGGAACGAGGCCGGGTGATCGGGACCAAGCCCGATGTATTCATCCATATGAAAGCCGCGGATACGATTCCAGAGTATTTTAGGCTGGCGGGTAAGGGCGGCAAGCGTCTCTAACTGCGACGCACCCGTGGCGAAAATGACCCCAATGGAATCACGAGTCCGCGCCAGCTCCTGTAATGCGTTCGCTGCGGCTCGCGCCGCAGCCGCGCCAGCTGTTGCGCGATCGGGATGAACTTCTATCTTCATCATCCCAGCCTGAAGATGTTTCACTGTCCCGGAATTCATCGAATTCTCCTTCGTGGATGGCACAGCCAATCAAGTGTTCGGAAGTACGAGTCGCTCTGTCCGCCGTCATTCGGCCTGCGCACTTTTATCTTTCCAGGTGCGCCAAATACGCGCAATACTCAGGTAAAGTAAGTCCGCGCCTTGTGAGTATAAAGATTATGGGAGCAACGCCCGCTGTGGCCACTGCGGGCGCCGCATCAAGGGGTTGAACGTAGAATCCCTCCTATTTACCAGAAAGATCGAAAAGGATGCGGCGCCATTCGGGGCCATGGATTCAAACCGCTGAAAGGAAGCGGGGATTTTGTGGTCGTGTAATATACGGAAAGTGGTGTGCTTGGCGCCGTAAATTTTAAAGCTTTCCGCAATCTGTCCGGCAAAACGAAGGTAAACGTGAGAGAAAACAGAGTGTTTTACCTGGCGCTCGCCTGTTGCCTTCCGGCTCTTCCGGGTGCTCAGGCACAAAAGCCCAAGCCCTATACGACTTGGAGCGACTATGGCGGCGGACCGGATGCATCGCAATATTCCGCACTCAACCAAATCAACCGCTCCAATGTAAATGAGCTGCGAATCGCGTGGACATATCCCATCGCGGACGGTCGGAATTATCTCTTCAACCCCGTCGTGGTAGATGGGGTCATGTATGTTCTGGCGAAGAACAATTCGATTGTCGCGCTCGATGCCGCGACTGGAAAAGAAATCTGGGTGCATGAGAACCCGCGCGGACGCATTACCACCCGCGGGATCAATTACTGGGAGAGCTCCGACCGGTCGGAGCGGCGCCTGTTCTTCTCGATCAATAATTACCTGCAGGCAATTGACGCTCGGACCGGCCAACCCATTGCTTCGTTCGGATTAAACGGCCGCGTAGATCTCAGAGAAGGCCTGGGGCGCGATCCAGCGAAGATCAAAGTGCAGTCCTCGACGCCGGGACGGATATTTGAGAATCTGCTCATTCTTGGCTCGGCCACCAATCAGGAGTACGATTCCGCGCCCGGCGACATTCGCGCTTATGATGTGCGGTCTGGAGCGCCGGTGTGGACGTTCCATACTATCCCGCACGCCGGTGAATTCGGATATGACACATGGCCGAAAGACGCGTGGAAGACCGTGGGCGGAGCGAATGCCTGGGGAGAACTGTCGCTTGATAAAGATCGCGGCATTGTTTACATCCCAACTGCAAGCCCTAAATACAATTTTTATGGCGCGGACCGCAAAGGCGCGAATCTGTTTGGCGATTGCCTGCTGGCTCTTGACGCGAGGACGGGGAAACGAATCTGGCATTTCCAGATGGTGCATCACGATATCTGGGACTATGACAATGCTACCGCCCCGAAGTTGCTGACGGTTCGGCATAACGGAAAGCACGTGGATATCGTGGCGGAGGCCGGCAAAACGGGTTTCCTTTATGTGTTCAACCGAGTGACGGGCGAACCGCTGTGGCCGATTGAGGAACGCCCCGTGCCGCGTTCCGATATGCCCGGCGAAGATACCTGGCCGACGCAGCCATTCCCGGTGGCTCCCCCGCCTTTCGCTCGCCAGAAGTTTACCGTCAAAGATCTGAGCCCATTCATCAACGATCCCGCAGAATTGGCGCGATTCCGCAATCAAGTTCAGAATGCCCGCAATGAAGGAATGTTCACGCCGCCGGGTTTAGGTGACACCGTCGAAATGCCGGGCAACAATGGCGGCGCCAATTTCGGCGGCGCGGCGGTAGATCCCGAGCACGGAACCATGTTTGTCGTTTCCAAGGATTTCCCCGCCGTTCTAAAGCTGGAGCTTAAGGGCCCGGCGCCCACCGATCCGAGTGAGGCGCACTACACGAGCGGGTTCGGTTTCATGATCACGAGCAGTGGCCTCTCGGCAATCGACCCGCCGTGGACGACGTTGACGGCCTACAATCTGAACACGGGAACTATCAAATGGCAGCTACCCCTGGGCGTGGTTCCGGAACTTGCGGCGAAGGGGTTCACCAAAACCGGCGGGCATTTTCCGAAAGTGGGACCTGTGGTGACAGCGGGCGGACTGATCTTCACCGGAACGCGCGATCGCTACGTCCGGGCGTTGGACGTCGCCACTGGTAAAGTGCTTTGGAAAGCCGAGCTCGATGCGGGGCTGGAGGGAATTCCCACGGTGTACGAGAGCAAGGGGAGAGAATACATTGTTTTTTGCGCGGCGGCGGAGGCAACTACGCATATGCATAGTATTCCCGGCCATCCCGCGGACAACGGGCCGGTCCAGGGGGCTTATGTGGCTTTCGCGCTGCCGGACCGCGAGGAGAAATAGCTCGTTTACGGGCCCGTTACACCCGCCAATAACTCTTCCATTTCAAAGAGGCGGCCATTGGCAATCACACGCTTTACCTTGTGCGCGTTGGAAATATCTTCCAGCGGGTTGCCTTCGACGATCACCAGATCGGCGAGTTTGCCTGGCTCAATAGTTCCGGCGTCCAGCCCGAGCGCTGCGGCCGGAGTGACCGTCGCTGCTTTGAGCGCCTCAAACGGGGTCATGCCAGCGAGAACGTAGGACATCATTTCGCCATGCAGGTTTAAGGCGTTTGGCGTATCGGTGCCGGCTGTAATTTGCGCGCCCGCTCTCATAGCGTCCATCACCATCTTCCCGCTTCCATCGGCGCCACCGCCGCTATCGGCGCCGTCCCGACCGCCCCTGTCACTTGGCATTTGTAACTCCGCGCGAACCCATTCGGGGTAGAGATTAAAGAGCGGATCGGATCGCAGACCGGGATTATCGGCCAGAAGTTTCCGCGTACCTGGGTGTACGAGGGTCGGACAGAAAAAACTGCGGGATTTCCCTAGTATCTGAATTACATCCTCATAGCTGCGATGCAGCGTGGCGATCTTCGGTGAGTAACCGCGGCGGCTGGTGGCGTCTGTATGTTCGACGGAGTCCACGCCAACAAAGGCAGCGGGATAAATCTCGTGCGAGGCAACGGGTATGCCGACGCCATGCGCGAATTCCACCACGCGTTTCTGCTGCAGATCCGGAAGACGGACGTAGCTCTTGATCAGATCATGTTGCAGCACGTTGGCTCGCTCGAGTTCCATTTCAAGGTGAGCGGGGCTTGAAACCGCGACGCTTTCTTTGTAATAAAGCCTCCGCCACTCCATAAAATAACCGGTGGCGAATATGCGTGGGCCCGGCCGGACACCAGCTTCATTGGCCTCGCGGTATTCGGCCGCTTCGTAAGGCGCGCCGCCAGGACTTCTGATGGTGGTGATGCCGAAGGCCAGCCATGCAAGATGTTCGGTCCCACCATAGTCGCTCTGCAGATGCGTGTGATATTCGATGAGCCCCGGCATCACAGTGAACTTGGAGGCATCGATCAGCTTCGCGTTGGGATGCGCGGCCGTTCCGTGAGGCGTCACGCTCCGGATGCGGTTGCCATCGATCGCGATATCCACATTCGAACGCGCCGTGGGACTCTTACCATCGACCAGAAGCCCCGCGTGCACGACGATGCGGCCCGTCGGAATAGCGGGCGTGTATTTGAGATCGAGCCGGATCGCGCGGGTCTCGCCGGTTTCGAAATCAAGAATCTTCAGCTGGTCCATGGACTGATAGAGAATGCGTTTGGAATCGCCAGACCAACTGGGTGAGTGCGCCATCTCATTGGTTATGCGGCGCGGGGCCCCGAGCGGTTCACCTGCGATTGACACCGGCCAAACCACTAGCAATCCTTCGCAAATGGCAGCCATTTTTGTCCCGTCCGGCGACCAGACCGGGCCGCTGCCGCTGCGCGAATCGATCGACAGGTCGGCTACCGGCGCAAACCACTTTTCATCACCGCCGGCACCTTCCGATGCAACGGTGAGAACTTGATTTGTACCCTCGCGAAAGCTCTTTGAGTATGGTTGCAGCACCGCTAGTGCGATGCGCTTTCCATCGGGCGACCAGGTTGGCCTTCCGGGGCCGAGCAGGGACTCTTGAATCGTCATGACCTTTCCGGTTGCCACATCGACAATCGATAAATTGGCTTCGCTCCACATTGCCTTCACATCAAAGAATGCGATGCGTTTGCCGTCCGGCGACCATGTTGCGCCAAGTGGCTGAGTCGTCAGGTTCGTGAGCGGGCGGTTCCGGCCTGTTACCATATCCCGAATCCACAACTGGAGTAGTCGGCCACCTTGATCCGAGGAATAGACCAACTGCCGTCCATCGGGCGACCACGCGGGGTCCGTATCGAAATATTTATCCTTCGTGATGTTTTCGAGTTTGCCTCCGATGTTCATGACATAAATGTCGCCGAGGGCCGCGAACGCAATCTTGCCGCCATCCGGCGACAGGACGGGATGCACAATGCCGAGCGCCTGGCGGGGAGTGGTCGAATCGAAGTCGCGCTTGCGCCGCGGGTAGCGGGCGCGAGTGACCGGGAGAGTCGCAGTGAACTCGATGGTCTGTGGTTCCGTTCCATCGATAGCACGTTTTCGAATCTTGCCATCCGAAACGTAATAGAACTCGGCTGCCGATGACCAGGAAACGCGGAACGGGAAGGCGTTCTCGGCGCCGGTGAGCGGCTTGCCATCCATTGCGAGTTGGCTTGTTTGCGTGGTATGGACGTAGTAGACCATCTTGCCTTCTGAGCCCCAGGAGGGACAGTCGACAGCATCAGGCGCAGTGATCACTTTTCGCTCTGCGCCGTCGGAAACTCTGACGGCCCAGACAGACTGGTGGTTCTCGCGTGTGGATGAGAAAGCAATCTCCGTATCGTTCGGCGACCAACTCGGCATCCGATTTTCCGACGAGCTTTTGGTCAGTTGCCGACTCTCGCCGTTTTGTAGATCAAGCATCCAGATGTTGTAGCTGCCCCCCAGCGGGTTTCTGCGATCGGAGGAGAACGCGATCCGCGTTCCATCGTGCGACCATGCAGGTTCGCGGTCGTCGAACGGACCCCATGTGAGTTTATGCTGGTTGCTTCCATCCGGGGCCACAACCCAGATGTGGTAGGCGCCATCGCGGTATCCCATGAACGCGATCAACCGGCCATTCGGCGACCAAGCGGGCTGCCGAGCGTCGTTGAAAAGGTCGGTGATGCGCTTCGCCGTCCCACCGGTCGCCGGGAGAGTCCAGATGCTGCCCTGCAGGTCCATTGCGAGGGTGCGGCCGTCGGGTGAGATGCTGACCGACATCGAAGTGCCTTCATGGACCGTGACATCCATTGCAGGCGTCGTGGAACCGTTCATCGCCGGGAAGACGTAGTTCAGCTTTTTGCGCGTTTGCGGCCACAAACGGCCCACGCCAATTGCAGCTACGGACGTGATGAGAAACTGGCGGCGTTTCACAGCGGGTATGGCTTCTCCGAAAGCATATATCAATTCAGCTTGCCCTAGGAGCTTGGTGAAAATCTTTTCTAATGACGGGAATTTCTCGAGACTTTCGGCAAGAGCAAACTGTTATGCAAGACAGCGGGCGCGGATCGACAGATCTCAATGAGACAGCTTGCCTTTTATAGCGGCATCGATCGAAACCGGCGAATCAGAAGATCAGCCCGGTACCCGTCAAGCTGTCACTTCTCGGTAACGAAAGGTCACGGCCGAGATCGGTAGCAAGGAGGTAGGGTTGGGGGAAAGCGTAGGTTGCATATGATGAACGCCATCATGCCACGCTCGCTTGAATAACAACAACCTCTTGCGCCTCGAACCGATTCGACACGAACTTGTGAAATATGCATAACGCGCCTGCAGCTAAGTTCAGATACAAAAAGGAATTCGAGTACTTAACACATTCTCAGCGCTCTGCAGGCGCTCAATGGGCCAAATCTCACTTTGGCTGATCCGCATCAAAGATCCCTGAGCAACTCATCCAGGACGGTTTGAACTCTTGAGTAAGGATCAGGGCCGTTAATAGTGCTCGCCTCAATCGAATAGAGGCCCTTGTAGCCAACGTCCTTCGAGATCTTGATCGCATTGGCTTCATTGAACCTCGCCGGGTCATAGTGGACGTGACTGCCACCGGATGACAGCGGATACATGGCGCGCAGACCGGCCGCACGGGATTCTTCATCAGGGAAATTGCCGGTATCGGGATTGGCGTGTATCCCTGAAGCCTTAATGACTTCCACGACCACCTCCCAGCCCGCCGTTTCCGGGTGGCTGGTTTCAGCGGCAGGCACCGTGACGGGAGCGCCCACGGTCGTGGAGATTGCTGCGGCGGGTGGCGTGTTACGCCGGCGCCCGCCGCCCCGATTTTCCATGGTCACAAAGACGTTCCTGGATTTCCCATAGTCATTCATCGTTTTCAATGTCTCGATCGCTGACTGACGCACTTCCGGAGCGAGAGTACCTTGATTCACCATGACGCGTGGACAACCTAGCTCCACTGCATGATCAATCCATTGTTTGGTAAGGTCGATCGTTTCCACTCGGAGGACGGGATCCGGGGAGGAGATGTTCAGAGGCCCGAATTCAAGGCAAATTTGATTCATATGCGAGTTTGCTTTTCTAAGCCGATCGCGAAACTCCCTCAGGTAGGGCAGTTCGGTAGAGATGAAATGGGTATGCTGCACCTCTACATGGTGGATGCCATAATGACTCGCGATCATGTCCGGCGTATCCAAGATGTCGAGAGTTCTCGCGGGATCATCCGGATACGCAGGGTTTTTCAGAATGCTGTTAAAGGCCAGGGTCATGACCGAGATGCGATCCAGTTTTGCTTTTTCCGGGCTTTGCGCCCATGCTTTGACACCCTGCGCCCATGCGGCCCCGGCGGCCACTGTGGAACCGATGAGAAACTCACGCCGTTTCATCATTTTCAGACCTCATTTCTCTCAATACACTCGATACACCCAATCACACGCCGCTTTATGCGACCGAATTTTGTTTATGCGCAGGTGTTCTTTCGTGGGACACCTGCGCGAATCGTAGCTTGCTGTATTACATTAACAATGAAAAACGCCGTAACTTCTGGCGTGGCGGCCGGACGTTTCGTACGTTCCCCGGCGCCGCCCTTGAAAACGATTCATGAACGCACGAACACGCCTCAGACATTCAGGGTCTTGAGATATCCGACACTCTGCACAGTCAAATCCCAGTTTTGCTCGACAAAATAGTTTTTGAGCCCGCCGACTCTGGCTGCCTCGAAAATTTTCGGCCAGTTAAGACTGTCTTTGCCAACGGCGACCCCTCCTGCACTGGTCCTGCGGCCCGCACCCTGGCCTCCGCCCGATGGCATCGGAGCGTTCAGGTCCACGCCCTGAAGATGCATGGAGATAAACCGCCCCGGGTACTTGTTGAAATACATTACCGGGTCTCCGACGACCCTCATCGAGGACATCTGAAACTGCATTTTAACCAGCTCCGGATCGAGCAATTCCAGTAACACGGTATATGTCAGCCGACCGTCGCCTTCGATCTTCGACATCTCAAAAACTTCGTCGTGCAGAAATTGCTGAAGACCAGCTCTGGACGCCTCGGCGCCGATTTTGTTGTATTCATCGGCAGACCTCTTTACGGCGTCCATCGTGGTAACGCCGTTCTGCATTTGCCCGTGAAGGGTAGCGGTGCCCATTTGCGTCATGCCGATATCCTTAGCCCAGGCAATCATTTCTTTTTGTTTGGTCCGTAGCACATCCAGCCCGAAGTGGCCGCTCGGAGACTTGAGACCGTGGTCGTCCAGGATCTTCTTGACTTGTTTGCCCTCGCGGAGACTCGCAAACTCCGGGTAGCTCGGGTCGCACATTTCCACATTGCGGATACCGATAGCCGCCATATCTTTGCACAACCCGGCGAAATCGCCGTCCTTAATTCTCTGCCGGTGGGGGTACGTCTGACTGCCGATCGGTAACCCCAGGGGATTGGCGAGAAGCCCCTGCTCCGAGGCGGATAGGAAACTGATTGCAGCGATACTCGTCGCGGTCTTCCCGCAAAACTCTCTCCTGGAAAGCGTATGCATCAATATCTCCTCTATCTAATCCCTTGATCAAAGTAACTGAACAGTTTTGGTCAATCCGGTTCGCGTGCGAGGAAAACCGCTACTGGACATGTCTGCAGTATAATCCTCTTCCAAGATACGGGGGCGCCCGGCGTACGGGGTCGGTGGGCCCACGGTGAGTGTTCTGACGCTTTGTCCGCACATCCTTGGCGTGAGCAAGGCTACCTCTCGTCGGGCAGGGCAAAGACATACAGTGCGTTCCCATTATCAGGAACATGTATTTCCGGTGTTACGACTCGGGGAACGATTCTTGGGCTGCCGCCGCCCACTCCCGTGGTGACGGCAATATATTGCTTGCCGTTGATGCTGAAACTTACCGGAAAACCCTGAACGGCGGTTCCTAAACGGATCTTCCAAAGCACGGCGCCGTTTCGGGCGTCGAGAGCCTCGAAAGTGCGATCGAGATCGCCCACAAACACAAGTCCACCCGCCGTGGAAAGAACAGACGTAAGAATCGGGGCGCGTTGATCGTGTTTCCACAGTTCCGTCATGGTCCTCACGTCGTATGCGCCCACTTTGCCGATGTTGCCATTGCTGCCCGGCATTTCATAAAAGCGCCGCTGGCCAGCGGTGCCGCCTGAACCTTCCTTGAAGGCAACCACGCGCCCAAGCATTGCTTCGCAGGTCTGGCTCAACGGGGCAATGATCGCGTGAATCTCCGGGTCATAACTCATGGCCTGCCAGTCCTTGCCGCCCGCGGTGCTAGGACAGGCGTCCAGCCATTCTCCGGTCTTTTGATCGACGATGTCTTTGCGGTATTGGACTTGACCTGTCGTCTTGTCGATCCTGTCGAAAACGTTCTGGAAAACCATATTCTTGTAGCCGAGAAATTTTCCCGTCTTGCGGTCGAGTTTCCACAAAATTCCGGCCTTGCCCGCTGTAAAAAGAAGCTTCTGATCACCGACGTCCACCAGTATGCGTTCGAAGACTTCGTCCATATCGAACGATTCCCCGGGTATGTGTTGGAAGTACCACACTAGCTTGCCATCTTCGGGCCGAAGAGCCAGTGTCGAACTCGTATAGAGCGCCTTATCCCCGGTCCCGCGGCTAGCGCGCATCCAGGGTTTGGCCTGCGCAACGCCCCAGTAAGTCAAATCCAGGGTAGGATCGTAGCTTCCTGTAATCCAGGTGTCGCCGCCAGTGCGAAACAAGTCTGGCAGATCGCCCCAAGTGTCGCCGCCAGGCTCCCCTTCAAGAGCGATGGTTGCGAATCTCCAAAGCTGCTCTCCGGTCTCAGCGTCATAAGCGCTGATGAAGCATTTTTCTCTGCGGTAAAGGATGCATCCCGTAAGACCTTCAATCACTTTGCCCTTAATGACGATAGGACCACTGGTTTCGGTAAACTCCTTGGTTTGCCCGGAAATCCGCGTATCCCAGACGACATTCCCGTTGACCGCATTGAGCGCCACCACGCGTCCGTCCGTGGTTGCAGCGTAGACTTTATCGCCATAGAGGGCTAGGTTGCGCATGGCGATGGTTCCGCCGTTTCCAACCGTGGGGCCAATCTGATTTTCCCAAATGAGATCGCCGGTGCGCGCATCGAGCGCCTGAATGTAGTTGCTGGTGTTTGCTATAAAAATCGTATTGCTGTGGAAGATAGGCGTGGGCTCATTCGCGCCGCTCTCGTGCATTGCGGACGACCACACCAATCGCAGGCCTTTGACATTCGAGGGAGTGATTTGCGCCAAGGGGCTGTAGCTCTGGGCCTGGTAGTTGCGGCGGATCATGAGCCAGTCGCCAGGAGGGGGATTGCGCAGCATTTCATCGGTGATCGGAACGTAGTTCTTTGCCTCTCCCTTCACGGTGAGACCCCGCGCAGGGGCGAGGTTTACGGGAAAGACACCGCGACCGAGGGAAGCAGTTTCATCCGCACCACTCCGGGCGCCACGCCCAGCGCCGGCCACAGTTTGCGGCGGCGTGCCCGAAGCGACAGAGCGAATTGGAACGTTTATGGCCGAGGTCAGAGGTTGGTTTCCCGAAAGCGCGCCATTCGACTGGAGTAGGAAGGCGACGATATCGTTATAGGTCTCGGGGGGCAGGGTTCCTGGAGAATCCGGCGGCATGGAGGTCTGAATGTACTTCACCAGATCCTGAATGCTGCGGGCGCCCCAGTCGCTGATGAAGTTGCTCCCTGCAAGCTGCGGCCCTTCCCGGCCCGCGAGGTCAGGACCGTGGCACGTCGAGCAGTTCGTCTGATAGGCGGTCAGGCCGGAAGCCGCTTGTTCGGACGTAAACAGGCCAGGGCGTTCCGTTTGCTGCCCCACTGCCGCAAACCAGCCGGCCGCCGCAAAAGCCGCGGCGGCAATCGTGGAAATTGTCAGCGATTTGCTCACGATAGGAGCCATCCCCATAAATTCCCAGCCGGCGCTTTCTCGCTATTGACCTGCACATAAAGCCTGCCTTGGTGAAGGGCCTGTGCCTGCTCTGGTGTCAGATCGATAGAGCCGGTCATTGCGCCGCTTGTCGCATGGGTGATTGTCAGCTCGAAGATCACCGGACCAACCACGCCCGTCACCGCACTCTGACGCACCTGGGCGGTTGTGGCCGGCGATAACAAACCTTCAAATGAGCCATTAATCACGAGTTTGGAGCCAGTCAAGTGAGCGGATACGGAGCCGGAACCGGCAACGGTGGCGAGCATGGAGGCATCCATGGCGATTGGGCTGAGTCGCGCCTTGAATCTCGCCGCCTGGGCCAAGGCCAAAGTCCCCACACAGAAAAACACCGTCAGTCCGAACAGACACATCCTTGACAGAATTTTCAATCCGGCGCAGCCGCCTGTATGGCGAACCCCGAGATCCACTCTGTCTTTGCATAATCCGGCAGAGTCAGCGCCTTTCATACGCTGACGGCGGGAAATGGTCTGGCTGCGGGTCAGGAGCTCCAGCGGACTGGCGAGATGCTCTTGCGCCGGCGCGAAAGGAGAATCGGCCGCGGCAATGTTCGCTGCGGTCCTCCCGGAGATCTTTCTCCTGCAAATTGCGCACATCGTCTTTCCACACCATTGAAATCGCTACCGAATTTCACGGCAGAGCAAAAGCGAACACCGCATGGTTTGCCGAAATGGCGATATATTGCTTACCAGCCACCAGATACGTAACCGGGGCCGATGAGATCTGACCGCCGGTGGTAGCATGCCACAGCGGCGCGCCCGTCCCGGCATCGAGCGCCCAGAAGTACCCTTCCCGGCTGCCAGTAAATAGGACATTCGTGGCCGTGGTCATGATACCGCTATCGGTGACGTCATACATATTGAACGCCCACTTCTCTTTGCCGGTACGCGGATCGATAGCGACGACAGCGCCATGACCACCAGCATCCGTCCAATTGTTAATGGCGCCACGGTGGATAGGCGGCACCGCAGATTTGGTGGCGCCCCCGAAGTAACTCTGACCCGCAACATAGTCGTCGGGCAACTTAGAGAAGACGGAGAAATAATCTTTCCATGCCGATATATAGAAGAGGCCTGTACGCGGACTCCAGGAAGGTGAATACCAATTTGTCCCGCCCTGCATGCCTGGATAGAGCTTGACACCCTCTACCGTTGGCTGTGTGTTGGGCGCGGGTATAGGGCGGCCATTTTTGTCCAGGCCCGCGGCCCACGTCTCATGGACGAATGGGTTGCCCAATAGAAATTTACCTGTCGTTCGGTCGAGCACATAGAAGAAGCCGTTCCGATTGGCCCACAGGACCACTTTCCGGTTAATCCCATTCCAATCTATATCAGCGAGAACGGGAATATTCGCGGAGTCCCAGTCGTGGGTGTCGTGGGGCGAAAACTGGAAATACCATTTCAGTTTTCCAGTATCTGCATCGAGAGCGACCACCGAGCAACTGTATAGATTGTCACCTGCGCGCGTGTCTGGATTCCAATCGGGTCCCGGATTGCCAATGCCCCAATAAATCGTATTGAGCTCGGGATCGAATGAACCGGTATTCCACGTTCCGGCTGAGCCATGCTCCCAGGAGTCACCGGCCCAGGTATCGTGGCCGGGCTCGCCCGGGCCGGGCACAGTATAAAACTTCCACACTTCCTTCCCTGTCGCGACATCGTAGGCTGCAATGAATCCGCGAATGCCATATTCCCCACCCGCAGGTCCCACAATGACTTTGTCTTTGACCACGAGCGGCGCTTCTGTGATCGAATAACCCAGCTTCGGATCGGCGATCTCGATATTCCAGACTACACGCCCGCTGGTTGCGTCGAGCGCGACCAAATGCCCGTCGAGCGTTCCCATGAACAACGTGTTGCCATCAATCGCAAGCCCGCGGTTCACGCGCCCGCAGCACAAACGCGCGTCCGGCGAAACTTCATATTGATACGTCCAAAAAACGCGTCCCGTTTGGGCATCGAGAGCCACTACGTCGTTCGGCGCCTGGGTCACGTACATGACGCCATCCGCAACGATCGGCGAGGCCTCCATCTTTTGGAGCGAATCCGCCTGGAAGACCCACTGCATTTCCAAATTTTTCACGTTGGCCGGGGTAATCTGATCGAGCGTGCTGTAGCGCTGGCTGGAATAAGTTCCCGAATAAGTCAACCAGTTTTGCGGCTCCTGGCCGGCGTGCAACAGACGCTCATCTGTTACCTGCGCATTCAGACTGGCGCCCGCAAAAACGAGCACAGCCAGGGTCGGTGGGGTGAATCTCCGGAGCTTCATTGGCCGCCTCCCGTTCCATGCCTGGCGGGTTCCGTTCCCTGCAAACTGACCAAATAAGCGATTAAATCGGCCAATTCGGGGTCGGTTAATTTGTCCTTGAAGGACGGCATCAGCGGTCCCTTCTCAATGGAATATTGTTTCAAATCCGTCTTCGTCAAAGAAACCAACCGTCCATTGGCCTCGACAATTTGCACCGTCAAAGTGTCCTCGTTCACACGGCGTCCCGTGATTGCGGCGCCGCTGCGTGTGACGGCGTAAATAAACCGGTTCTGCGGCAAATCGGTTGACTCCGGATCAAGAAGGGCGTCTTGCAGGGCGCCCGGACTAAAATCGGAGCCTATCGTACTCAGGTCAAGCGCCATATACGAGCCTTTGCCGTTTACCCGGTGACAATTCAGGCATCCACCCTTTCCATCGAAGATGGCGCGCCCTCTCTCCGCGTCCCCGAGAGAGACTTGTCTTGTATCGAAGTCGCGCATGGCGTGAAGATAAGCTATCAGCGCGATAAGGTTCCCTCTGGTAACATTGTTCGGCGGCATGCCCGTACCGGGAATGCCATTTTGGATTACCCCGGCCAGTTGTTCATCTGTTGAGGCGTGGCGGAAGTGGCCACTCTTCAAGTCCACCCCACTAACTTGATTGCCATCCGGCCCGTGGCACACGCTGCAAGTGGTCCTGAAGATTCGCGCGCCCGTATCCAGCTCAGCCTGAGTGACGTTACCCTCCTGCTGCGCGTTCAGGCAAGCGCCCGCACCAAACCATCCCAATGTCGCAATCATGAGCACACAAACGAGGCGGCTCGTTCGCCTTTGTTCAAGCTTCTTATGAACTTCCGCAAAGAATTTACTTACTCTATGCGCATACGAGCGCAAGGGAGGGCGCCGGTTGTGCAAGACTAAAGGGTCTGCGGACCGGCTTGCTCGAGATTCAGAGGTCTGTCGCGGATCGAAGGGATCGAAAGCCACGCTTATCAGAGTGGCGTTTGCATGATTACTCCACCATACCCTAATCTGGAAAAGATTACGCGGTCTCATTCCACATTGCATCCGATGAGGCATCATGATTACAAGTCTAGAACATGTTGCGATCGCTTCCTTCAATCCGCATCAACTCGCTAACTGGTATATCCAACACCTGAACTTCACCCTTCAGCTAGATACGGGAAAAACCATCTATCTCCGCTCGCCGAATGGCGTGATCCTGGAGTTTGTCTTCGCCGACACCCAGCCCTCCGCACCGCTCATTCGAGATGCCGGGCTACGCCATATCGCTTTCACGGTCGACGATTTCGAACGGACATATGAGGAACTCAAGGCCGCCGGCGCACTTTTC
>JASHOC010000126.1 GCA_030041305.1 Acidobacteriaceae bacterium | reverse complement strand
ATTCGGCCCCGAGCTTGGCCGTACCTCCGTCAACTTCTCCCGACCACCACCCGCGAACATGATTGATGGCTTTGAAAACCTCTTCGGGAGATTGGTCGACCGCGAATGACGTTGTGAAGTCCAGCTTCTTCATGTCTCGCTCCTCGATTCTCTTTGCCCTGCTGCTTGCCTCTTCATGCGTGCCGCGCGGCGTTTTTTAGAGTGCCGCCGCGCTTGCGGGAACGAACCTTCCTTCGCCTTCCGGGCATTCGATCAAATCGGTTTATGATCGCCCTCGTGATGCTTCCACTGTTCCCGTCGCGGTACGATCACGCGTCCGCCCTTTGCGGCCCTTGGGTGCACGATCAAGCCATTGGTACTTGGCCCAAATTGCGTCTACCCCGCGCGCATACGTCGAATAGGTGTGGTAGATGACGCTGTCTTCAATGACGAAAGCGCTCATCCCCTCCCGCTCGCGCGTGTAGGTGCCCACGTCGGTCCCGGTCACAGCGGCCATCCTGGCGGGCCCGGAGCTCGGCGATCCGGCCCTTCCGGCATTCATCACGGGATCGTCGCGGCGGAAGTTGTAGTCTGCCCCCTCACTCTGTTGCTGCTCGGTGAACGAGGCGTGGAAATCGAAATTGAAGTCGCTGCTGAACGAAGACGCCCAGGGAAACGTCCAGCCCTTCTGGTGCTTATATGTCTGCAACTTTTTTAACGGCGCTCTTGAGACCGCCCAAAGCGTCACGTCGTGCGCGGCCAAATCAGCGATGATCCCGTTAAACCCGTTTGCGATCGACGTGCACGATGGGCAGCCGGCGACGAAGTCGGGCCCGAACATGAAGTGGTAGACGAGCAGCTGCGAACGCGCCTGGAAGAGGTTTGCGAGGGCGGCGCTGCCCTCATCAGTGTCGAAGTGGTATTCCTTTTCGATTCGAACCCAGGGCAATTCCCGTCGCATCTGAGCCACCTCGTCGCTGTGCCGCGTCAGTTCTTTCTCCGCCTTGAGCAGTTCGAGCCGAGCCGCGAGCCATTCCTCGTAGGTGCCGGTTTTATGCATTTCCCGCGTCGTCATATATCTCTTTCTCCTTCGTGAGGAGTTGGATTTTCGTTGGGTCCGCGATTTCTTTTGCACGCGAAGCGCTATTAGAGGGCCACGGTCTCCGGAACAAAAACTGCGACCTGATGTTCCATTGCCTTGGCTACGCCGTTGCGCCATCCTTCGGCAATCGATTGGGACATTGGATCGGGGAAAATTTCCTCGTCGCCCTTCTCCAGGCCATCGAAAATGGCCGCGGCGGCATATTCAGGAGAGGCTTTCGGGATGTCGAAGCCGCGGTTCATATCCGTATCGACGGGTCCGGTCAGGATGGCATGAACGGTGACGCCATGGCTGGAAAGGAGCGCCCGGAGCGACTGAGTCATGCTGAGCGCGGCGGCCTTCGAGATGGAATATCCGGGAACGACCGGCAGGGCCGCGAGCGCGACCGTTGAAACGTTGTTGACGATGGCCCCCTTCGACCGTTTCAACAGCGGCAGGAACGCGCGAGTAACATTGAGCGATCCGAACAGATTGACCGCCAAATGTTGTTCGATCACCTCGGGCTTGCTCAGGTCGTCGTAAATGGCGATGCCGGCGTTGTTGATGAGGACATCAAGACTGTCAACCTGCCCGACGGCCCGCCGGATCTGCGCATCGTTGGTGACGTCCAGAGCTACCGGGACGACGCGTTCATCGGCAATATCAAGCTCGCCGCGCGTGCCCGCATACACCCGCTTCGCTCCGCGCCTGAGCGCTTCCTGGGCGAGCGCACGGCCGATACCGCGATTGGCGCCCGTAATCAAGACTGTCTTCTGTGCGATGTTCATGATGATCTCCTTTTGGGGGCTGACCTCGGTCTGCCCGATCTTGCCTCTCTACTGGGTAATACCGGTGAGAAGGTCAAAACTCATCGGTTCCACAGGATTTTTTTGGGTCACCCCTCGGCACCGCTCGCACCAGCAACATCTTGAAGGACTTAAGACGGATATTGAAAATCGTAATGTTAGAGGATGATGTCAAAACACAATATTGACATCATCTTTCGTCGGGAGTACCGTTGGATTATGGCCCGAGTCGCATTCACATTGAGAATTGACGAGGAAGAACGCGCCGCCCTCGAAAACCTCAGCAAGGTAGAACGGCGCCCAGTCAATCAGCTTCTCAACGAAGCAGTCAGGAACTTCCTGCTCCGCCGCAGGCCTAAGGAGCGCAGCCTGGAAGCGAATCTCGAGCGGTTGCGAGCTTACCGTGAGCGCGATCCTCAGTTCCGCCGTGCCCGCAAGGCATTCGTCGAAGCGGAAGCGAGTATGGACGATCCGCTCGAAGGACAGCTCGTCAATGGCAGGGTCGAATCCATCGGGCCGGCGCAGAACAAAATCCGAGAGATCTTAGGTGCCTAGCTGGGACGAGAACAGCCCCGAGCTACGCCGAAACCTCAGCAAGGTCTTCGATGAGATTGTTCGCTCCGCACAGCGGCGGGAATTCCCAACTGTCGCCTCGGCAAAGCGCTGGCAATCTCTCCTCATGAAGAACCTCACCGTACCCGACGCCCGCTTTGTCGGCGCGTTCCGCGGTGAGCCGGGCCTCGAAAAAATCCAGGTGCGCGTCGGCGTCCATTACGGCGTGGACGCGGCCGAGGTTGCTGAAGAGTTGGCGGGATTTGAGAGAAAGCTCTACGCGCTTCTCCGGGAACTGGACACGATGCTGCCCACCGGCCAGGAACCAGATGCGGACCAGCTTGCCGCCGTGGTCGATCTTTGTGCCTGGGTTCACGCTGAGTGGGTACGCATTCATCCGTTTGCGAACGGCAACGGCCGCACGGCTCGCCTATGGGCCAACTTCATTGCACTGCGTTATGGACTACCTCCTTTCATCCGATTGCGGCCCCGTCCGAATTTCGGTTATGGAGAGGCCGGCGCCAAGGCGATGCAAGGTGAATGGAAACCAACTGCAACCGTATTCCGGCGATTGCTCGATGCTTTCCTGGATGAAAGCTGAAGTCGCTGGGTATCGGCTCAAAGAAAGATCTGGAAACGCGCATTTGCGATTTCCGGCGAATCAAGATGCTATTGCTCCGTGTGTGATCGCTGGAACGGTGCGCGTTTACCGATACCGATCCCGCGCTGTCGCAGAAGCTACCCTCAACGAAATGACTTGGTCAGTTGGCTAGGGCGTGTTCACACTAGCGAAGTGCATCGATGATCAGAGCGAAGTTGAGGTTAGCATGACCGTACACGACGCAGACGTGTGCGTGGACGAAGCGGAAACCGACACCTGTTCTCAAGCTTTCTGTATCACAGCCTTGCGCCTCAATTGATATGCGTCACCGCGCGGGTCGATTAATCCACGAGCGCCCAGCATAAGGTTGGCCGCGCCGACTCCTTACACATCTTGATAGTAAAGACGCTTTATGGTAAAGTTAACGCGTTATGACTACGGCAAGACGGACAGACCTAATCGTCTCGTACCTGCAATCCTGGAAGAAGATCGTCCAGCTTGCGATTCCGTGGGTGGATGCCATTGCGGCATCGCAAGGAGTCCATCCGACCGATCTCATCGCTGCGAGTTACCTTCATGATGTGGGGCCAGCAACTGCGGGCCGTCTGGCGGAAATCACGGGCTTAACCACGGGCGCCATGACAGCCTGCATCGACCGGCTTGAGCGACAGGGATTTGCTAAACGACAAACAGATCCCAACGATCGAAGGAAGGTGATGATAAAGCCCGGGAAGCTGCCTAAACTATCCAAGGAACTTTTGGCATTTCGGGCGAGTGCGATGTCGAAGGCCGAAAATGCCTTCTCGCAGTGCACAGATGCGGAAATTGGCCGGATGACGGAATGCATGCAAAAGCTCGCTGCCATTCTTGAAAACGAAGGGCATCAATTCAAGAAGTCGCACCGAAGAAGTATGACCCGTAAGAAAGATGCGCAATCCAATGACTGATCAAGAACAATCGAGAAACCTTACCAAGAGGAAGGCAGCTCGCCGTTTTGGGATTTCTGCTGTTGCAATGCTAATGATCTTGTTTGGCCTGGCGGAAGTAACGACGGGCTTCACGCATAACTTTTTTGGTGTCTCTACGACTCGCGGCGCATTTTCTGCTTACGCCAATGCCGGCGTTGGCGCCCTTTACGCTGTTGCAGGCATTTTGATCTTGAGTATGAAGAAGAGGTATGTAGCAATTGCGCTTGGGTGCCTGGCGCTCGACGTGGTCGGGCGCATCGCTCTGGTCGTTACAGGGCTTTTCCCTATCAACGCCCTCCGCCAGACTGGCACCATGGTTGCTGGAACAGCCATTGTGATTATCTTCGCGGCCTACATCGGGTCGAAATGGAAACAATTCAGTTGAGAATTGCTGGCGCGGGCGAAAGAGGTTTGGAAGCCTATCGGTTGGTCTGGTGAATAGATTCGTGAGAGCTTCGTCAATTTGTAGAGCGGATTCGCACCGCACCGGCAGCAGAGAGCGCAAGGTGCAAAGGCTTGGAACCCTTCCCAGCTCGGAGTACGAGTTCATGCGGCGATTTCGTCACGCGTAAATGGGCACCTGGTGTGATGCTGTGAGCTTTGAGTGTCTTTAGCAATTTCGCGTCCCGATCCGAAATGCTGTCGACTACGAATTCTCCATCCTTTTCGACATCGATTAATGGTGCGGAGTCCTGCTTCGACATTCTTCCGTCTAATGCGGGAATACAGTGGCCGTGAGGGTCAATCTTCGGGTGTCCGAGCTTAGCGGCGATGCGCTCTTCGAATCGCTCTAAAATAAAGTGTTCAAGCCGCTCAGCTTCGTCGTGTACTTCCTCGATTGGAAAATCGAGGATCTCATAAAGAAACGTCTCGATCAGCCGGTGATGGCGGAGGACTTCAAGGGCGCGGCGTTTCCCCTCGGGAGACAGTCGAACCCCGCGATGCTTTTCATATTCCACGAAAGGCGACCGGGCTGAGGCGAGCTTTTGCAGCATGTTCGTGACTGATGCCGGTGCGACTCCGAGGCGCTGAGCGAGGGCAGTGCTCGATACACTCTGCTCTTCTGGTCCGCCCAAAGCAAGAATCGCCTTCAAGTAGTTGTCCACGGACTCCGTGTTGATATTGACCTGGCGATTAGAAGGCATTATTGCTCTCGCTTCCGCAGTTTGACTCGCTCACTATTTTAGGCTAGCCTAAATGATTAGGCGGGCCTAAATATCGGCCGCCTCGGGTTTTCTTCCCCTCTTCCGCTGAGCGGCTGCGCGCCGATGCGCAGCCGCAGGTACTCAATTCGTCCCCGGAGAACAGATTCAAATGCGAATCCGAGTCCTGCCGAGCCTCATACTTTTTCTTGTGTTAACTGTGGTTAACTCGATTCTTATACGGGCGCAAAGCGGCACAAGCAGCGCGTTGAGCGGTGAGGTTACGGACCCGAGTGGAGCGGCTGTAGCCCGCGCAACAGTCACGATGATAGACACGAAGACCAAGGCGACTCGTGTCAGCGAAACCGACGCCACCGGCCATTTTCTCTTTTCTCAGATCAATCCCGGCACTTACGAGGTGAGGGTTGAAGCCAATGGCTTCGCCGTTTCAAAATCCGAACCCACAGCGGTCGGCGTTGGCCGAACCGTTTCGCTGAATTTCCATCTCCATCTTCAATCGAGCAACCAGACGGTTGAAGTGACTGCACAACAAGGCCTGCTGAGTCTCGACAACCCGAACACGACGACAACAATCGAAGCCCAGACCATCAAGAACCTTCCCAATGCCGGCCAGGACCTGACGGCCATTGCGCAGTTCGCGCAGGGCGCGCTGATGAACACCGCCGGCTCATCAAGCGACGCCAAAGCTCCCGGCGGCTACGGCAACGTCGAGTTTAACGGCCTGCCGGCGACCTCCAACGGTTACATCCTCGACGGCTACGACTCGAATGATCCCTGGCTGGGGCTCAACATCGGTCTCTCCACAAATCTGGTCATTGGCCTCGATGCTGTTCAGGAAGCAACGGTCAACACCAATTCCTTCGCCGTCGATGAGGGTCGTTACGCCGTGGCCCAGGTCAACTATTTCACCAAATCGGGCGCCAATGCGTTTCACGGCGATCTCTATGAGCTCTGGAACGGCTCGCTGTTCAACGGCGAGGACTATTTCCTCCATGCCAACGACACGCTGGGTAACATCACTGCGAAGCCGCGCTCGAACGTGAACGAATTCGGAGCGAGCGTGGGCGGACCGATCCGCAAAGACAAGTTGTTCTTCTTCAGCCACTACGAGGGGTATCGCATCGCGCTGCCGGTTGTCGATTCCGTAACCTTACCGACGCCGGCCTATCAGCAGTATGTCCTCGGGCAGTTGGCGGTGGGCGGAAGAGATCCGGTGACGGGGACCAGCCTTCCGGCCGAGCCCGAGGAGATTCCCTTCTACCAGAAGATGTTTTCTCTCCTGCCGGCGTCAGGCGGATCCCCGGTGGCGATCGTTGGATGTCCGCTAGGCACTGGCGGCAACGGCTGCGCGTCCCAGCAGCAGCGGTCCATGACCAACGGCGACAGCGAGAACCTGCTTGTGGTGAAGATCGATCACACCATCAACACCAAAGACAGTGTGTGGTACCGCTTCCAGCAGGACACGGGCCTGCAAGCGGAATGGACCGATCCTATCAATCCTATTTTTGATGCCTATTCGCCGCAGCCGCAGCGCACTTTGGTCGTAGGCTACACCCACATCTTCAGTCCCTCGCTGGTCAACCAGTTCAACCCGGGCGCAAGCTGGTATTCGAGCATCTTCGAGCCGAACCACTACACGCAGTCGCTTGAGATGTTTCCCATCATGCTGTCGTCGGGGAGCGACAGCGTGCCCTTTACGACCATCGGCGGCCTCAACGATACTTTCCCGCAAGGACGCAAGGTCACGCAATGGCAGATCAACGACAACCTGACGTGGACTCGCGGGAAGCACACCTGGAAGTTCGGCGTTAATACCCGCTGCCTCGACATCAGCGACTACGACATGGGCGAAGGCACGGTACCAACCGTGGCCTTCGATGACCTCGCGGAGTTTACCTACGGCGCCGCATATACCGCCCAGGAGAACTTTCCGGTTTCGCTCAAGGAGCGGGTGAACCTCGGCAACCTCGAATACTACGCGATGGACACGTGGAAGCCGGTTCCGAAAGCCACCCTCACCTACGGAATGCGGATCTCGTGGAACACCAACGAACACAGCCCGCAGGGTCTGTTCTCGCGCATGGCCGGTTCATTCTTCGACGCCTCGCATAACGTGAATCAGCCGCTGGATCAGGTTGT
>JASHOC010000125.1 GCA_030041305.1 Acidobacteriaceae bacterium | reverse complement strand
TAGCCAACGTCCTGCCCGGAATCGCCAATCTGCCCATCCAGCGCGTTGCCGCGCTCACCCCCACCGCCTACGCCGCCAGACACGCAAAGTAACCTATCCCCGACTTCTGCCCGTTGTCAACCCTGTACTTGGCCAGACGCATACCTTCGAACTGACAACTGACTAAGAGCATCGCCGCCGCCCGAAACGCGGCGAGTGGGTCTGTCTATAGCGGTTCTCCAATTGGTGTAGAGCAGAACCTCGAACGTTGAGTGGCGTTTTTCCCAAGAAAACGCCACCCGGCACGCCCCTCAAAACTTCACGGGAATTGGAGAACCGCCGTAAGTTCCATATCTTCTGGAACTTGGGATTCAAGTTCCTCAAAACGCGATACTTACCTCGGAACCGTGGCGGCAATGCTTTTTGATTCTGGAACTTGCCGGAATCACCCGGGGTGGGGGGAAGGGGGGGCGCCACGGTGTCCCCAAGCCCTCTACGGCCATCTAGAATAGGACCCACATGCACCTCATCTCCGGCGTGGCCGCAACCTGGAACTGGCAATGGATCTGGCTCGTCGTGGCCTGCTTTCTCGCTGGAGTGCTCAACGCGGTCGCCGGGGGCGGCTCGTTTCTGTCGTTCCCAGCCATTCTCGGCATGGGCGTCCTGCCCGTCCAGGCCAACGCCACCAATACCGTCGCCATCTGGCCGGGTCAGGTCACCTCCATCGCCGCCTATCGCCGCGATGTGAGCAGCAATCTTCGCCTGGCATGGTCCATGGCCCTGGCCGGCCTCCTCGGCGGCACGGCCGGCGCCGCGGTCCTGCTCAACACCCCACAAAAAACCTTTATGCGCCTGGTGCCCTGGCTGCTCCTGGGCGCGGCTCTGCTCTTCGCCGCCAGCGGCCCGGTGGCGCGCGGGCTCACGCGGCTGAACATGGCTCGCCTGGAAGACGCACGGGTTGGCCACGCCCACGCCCCCCGTCGCCTGCCGCTTTTTTTCGCCATGGCCGTGGTCAGCTTTTATGTCGGCTATTTCGGCGCCGGCGCCGGCTTCCTCTATATGACCGTCCTGTCCCTCTTCGGCTACCAGGACATTCACACCATCAATGCCCTCAAAGTCGTCGCCAACACCCTCGCCAACGGCATCGCCTTCGTCATCTTCGTCGTCGATGGTCAGGTCGCCTGGCGCTACTGCTTGGCCGCCATGATCGCCGCAGCCATCGGCGGCTACTCTTCGGCCAGCCTCGCTCGCCGCATCCCCCAACCGGTTCTGCGTGGAATGGTGGTCGCCATCGGCCTGGGTATGGCCGCCTGGTTTTTCTGGAAATCATGATCGCCCGTCACACCGCCCGCTTGACCCTGGCACGCAGTTTCCTCACCGCTTCCGCCGCCGCACACGCCGCCAGAATTCCTCCCATCACCGCCAGCGAAATCGTGACGGACGTCTCGACCCACTGCCGGGCGACCATCGTTACGCCGGCAAACGCCAAAATTGCGCCCAGTCCGTAATGCAAATACTTGAACCGCTCCAGCGCCGCGGCCAGCGGAAAATAGAGCGAGCGCAACCCCAGCACCGCCGCGATATTCGACGTGTACGCCACCAGCGGACTGTGCGTCACCGCCAGCACCGCCGGAATCGAATCCGTGGCAAACAGGATGTCGGTTGCTTCCACCGCCAGAATCACCGGCACAAGCGATCCCCGCGCCGGCTGCAGCCGCCGAATCCACTCGGGAAGGGCCGCCCGCGCCGACCGTCCCCACACCACCCGCGCCGCCGCGTAGATCAACAACAGCCCCAGCACCCACCGGATCCAGTCGAATCGCCCCAGCAGCGCGAAACCCGCGCCAATAAACAGGGCGCGCAACACCGCCGCGCCGCCCACGCCCCAGAGCAACGCCTTCTGCTGGCGCTGGCGGCCAATCTCGAACCCTTGAAACAGCACCAGGAACACGAACAGGTTGTCGATGCTCAACGAGAGCTCAATCGTGTATCCGGCCGCGAACTCGAGCGCCGGTTGCCGGCCGCGCGCCAGCGCCAGCCAGCCCGCGAATCCCGCCGCCGCCAGCGCCATGAGTCCCACACCCAGCCAGGCGAAGCTCTTCTCCTGTGGCAGCGCACGTCCGCGCCCAGCCAGCAGCCAGTCCGTCGCGAGCAGGGCCGCCGCCACTGCGTGGAACCCCACCCACCAAGTCCAGCTTGCGCCGGCAATCATAGCTGGATGCTATCGCAGCGTCCTCAAAACCCTTTGGTGTCTCTCCGGGCAAGCGCGCCCTGCAAGCATCTGCGCCCGTCCTCCAGGTTCACCCCGCTGGCGCCGCCCTCAGCGGATCTCCACCACCGCCAATCCCATCGGCGGCAGCGCCAGCCTCAGCCGGCCCCCGTCGAGTGCAAGCGCCTCCGGCGGCCCCAACTCCGCTACTCGGCGCAGCGCCTCAATCTGCGCCTTCGTCGGATACTTCGGACTGCCCATCCTCTTCCACGCGTCCAGGGTGTCCCCATGCCGGCCGTCCACCCGCCGTATCGTCGCCCGCGCCCCGGCGCCTACACCCTTGAGATCGAGCTCAATGCTCTTCTCCGCACCCGGTGCGCCGGGTTCCACCAGATTCCATGCCGCAATCGCCAACGTTCCATCCTTCCGGCGCGTCACCAGCACATTACCGGCGCGAACCGGCAGCCGTTCTGTGCCCAGCTCATGCAGCAACTCGAAGGCGTCGAACGCCGGCTTGGGAATCCCATCCTCCGCCACCAGCCCAAAGCCGCCATAAAACGGCGTCTTCACCACGCCCTGCTCCTCAAACACATCCGAGAAGGTCCAGTACGACATCATCTCTGTCATGCCGTCGCACTGGCTCACCGTCCGCGCCAGCCATGGCCCCATATAAATTGAGTCCGTAATCTCCTGCTGATTCATGTACGTCGCGTTGAACTCGCTCCAGATCAGCGGAATGTGCGGCCGCGCTGAATGGGCGATCTCGTTGTGAACTTTCCGCACCGCCGCACACACCATCTGGTGCGGCGCAAGAGTCCGGTTGTCGTGGAAGACATCCTCCGCCGTGTCGTTGCCATACACATGCGTGGACACAAAGTCGAGCGGCGTCTTGGTTCGTGTGGCGTGCGCAATCATGTCGCCTACCCACGCCGCCTGCGCCGTCGCCGGTCCTCCCACGCGAATTCGTACGCTGACCGACTTCAGCGCTCGCGCGGTGTGATCGTAAAGTTCAAAGTAGGTTTGCTGCGCCGGCCGACCCGACCAGAAATCGATGTTGGGCTCATTCCATACCTCGAAGTACCACTGCGCCACTTCGTCGATCCCATATCGCTCGACCAGATGCCGCGCAAACGCCGTCATCAGGGCATCCCATTTCATGTAATCCTTGGGCGGCGAAACGATCGGGCGGTACCAGAACGACTGATAATCGAGCCGCGAAGCCAGCGCTTTGGGCATGAAACTGATTTCTACATACGGCCGCACCCCCTCGGCCAATAGTCCGTCATAGATATGGTCTACGTACGACCAGTTGTAATCGGCGCTTCCCTTCGCGTCCTCACTGTAGACGTCGTTTTCATCGTCGAGGACGGCGTGGAACCGGACGTAGCCGAGCCCGGTAATCTTCCGCACCGTGCGCAGATCGTCGCGATAACTCTGCCGCATAGCCAGGTTGGCGCGGCCGGAGCCGAACATCTGCTCCCAGAAATGCGGAAACGGCGCGCCTGCCGCGTGGGCGTCAATGGCAACTGTCTCCGCGCCCGCCCGGCCGCCTGTATCCGAAGGTTGCTGCGAGCCAAGTGGAGTCAGCCAAGCCGACATCGCCAGCCCCGCAATCACGAGAGAGCGCGAAAAAGACATAGGCATCTCCGGGAAATCAACAGCACTCGAACCATTCAACACGGTTCTGATGCTGGCAGTCTTCAGCGTGGCGCCTTAGCCGTTGCGGGGCGCCGTCCAGGAAATAGATGACGTACGAGTCGCATCATCGCAATATGAAACAAGCTCCTGGCCGCACGAAGACGCGGACCGGCGGTGAATCACGGTGCGTTGGTAAGAATCCGCACCGTCGATCCGAACCGGTGATACCTGGCAAAACCCACCTCGTCCACAAAGAGATTGACCCAGTAATGTTGATTGGCAACTGTGAATGCTTCGCCGATTGACACGCTTCGAATGGGAAGGATCGAAGTCTGCCCGTCGATTTCAACTGGGCCATACTCGAGCGCGATGCTGTATTGTGGAGGGCGATCGAAGGTCTCAAATTCCGCCCCCAGGGTCGCGCGCAGAATGGCGCCGGTAGAAGGGTCGATCGAGATCGATCCATGATAGGCGGGCGCCCCGTCGAAGGGAACTTCGCCTCCCGCAGTTGCATTCCACCCACAACAGAAATACAGGTTGTAGTGTGAGGCTGACTGCGGCACATCGTAGTCAAACACAGCCACCAAGCCTGCCGAGGTCTGCTCCCAGTGACTCCATACAATCGCGCCGTTCCTGGAGTCGGTCACAATAATTCCCAAATCCTGGCCAAACTCGCCGATCGAGCTCAAGCCGGCCCGAGATGCCGGGCGCGAAATAGCCTTCTCGCGGGCCTCCTGCGCGCTGTCGGCCACCTCGCGGCCATCACGGTATGCCGTCTCCCGCACCGACGTGCCTGCCAAATGCAGACCGCCCTGGAAAACGTTATCCGCTATGAAGACGGGTACGTCTTCATAGCTCTTTGTGGTGCGGGTCGCGACGAAATTGGGCATGTGCTTCAGCGTGACGGTGGCAAAGTTCACTGCAGCATCGAGAATCTTTCTCTGCTCTGCTGCAGGGGGCGGGTCTTTGCGGGGCAGTTCGCCGGCCGGGGGCTGAAGAAAGTTCGAAAGGTCGGCCAGCAAATTAAGCGCTTCCGACGTTTCTTTGCCGGGATGGAATTCCGCGTTGAGGCGGCCCATCGTGGACTCGGTAAGCCGTTCCGTCAGCCGCATCGAGAGAAGCGACTGTGCGATTTCACCATCCGTGGAGTGGGCCCTCTGCTCCAGGGCAAGGAACTGCCCCAGAGCTTGCACGCTTGCCTGCCGGACCGCGCTACCGGAGGGTGCGCCGGTCGCGACGGCCGCGAGAAGAACCCAAGTCCACATCCATCCGCCCCACACATGCGTGGCTCTTCCGCAAGAGACGCCGACTTAGACGTCTCCGCCTGCCTTGATTCAAGATTTTAGTAGTTCGCGCCGACTTCGCGAAACTCAGGCGAGCGGCCTGGGTTGAAAAGGATTCAATCGCGGAACGATCTGCGTGTTCAGGTCCGGACAGCATGGCGATCAAGCGAGCGACAGCGTTTGCCAATTTTCAGAAGGAATACCGCGCTTCATTCAATCTCTCCTCGGCCCCACGCACATCCGCCCCCAAAGAAACCCCCCTTTCAAAGGGCCGGAATCTCGACGGCGCTCACCGCCCGCTGCTTCCCCAGCCTGCTCTCGCGGTTCCGGTAACTCGCCGCCACAAACTCGCGGAACAGTGGATGCGGCTCCAGCGGCTTCGATTTGAATTCGGGGTGAAACTGGCAACCCACAAAATAGGGATGACCGGGAATCTCCACGATCTCCACATAGGTGCCGTCCGGCGTCGATCCACTGATGCGTAACCCTCCGCCGGTCAGCAGCGCCTCGTACTCGCGGTTGAACTCGTAGCGGTGCCGGTGACGCTCGCTGATTTCCGTGGCTCCGCCATAGGCCCTGGACGCCAGTGAGTCCTCCTGCAAAACGCAAGTCCACGCCCCCAGCCGCATCGTGCCGCCCATCTCCTCCACGCCCAGCAGCTCGCGCAGCTTGTAAATAACCCGGTGCTGTGTGGCCGGATCGAATTCGCTCGAGTTGGCGTCCTTGAGTCCGCAAACGTTGCGCGCAAACTCGATACACGCCGTCTGCATCCCCAAGCAGATGCCGAAATACGGCACTTGCTTCTCGCGCGCGTAGCGGATGGCGTTCAACATCCCCTCGATGCCGCGCTTGCCAAACCCTCCGGGCACCAGAATGCCGTCGAACTCCTCCAACTGCCGCTCGTAACTGCGGTCACCCGGCGTCGCCGACTCCAATCCCTCCGCTTCGAGCCAAGTCAACTTCAACTTCAGGTTCTGCGCCATCGCGCCGTGCGTCAGCGCCTCTTTCAGCGACTTATAGCTATCTTCGTACTCCACATATTTGCCCACAATGGCGATTGAAACTTCGTCCTTGGGACGACGGCAGCGCTCCACCAGCTCCTTCCACCGGCCCAGGTCGGCTTCCGGAGATTCCTTGTGCAGGTATTTCAGGATCAGCGCATCCACCCCCTCCTGGGCGAAGTTAAGCGGCACCTCGTAAATCGAGTTCACCGTGGTCGCGCCGATTACTGCCTTTTCCTCCACGTTGCAAAAAGCCGCGATCTTCTGCTTGATCTCCCGGCTCAACGGCCGATCCGAGCGGCACATTAACACATCGGCCTGAATGCCGATCGAAAGCAGCTCCTTTACCGAGTGTTGCGTCGGCTTGGTCTTCAATTCCTGCGCGGCCGCAATCCAGGGCACCAGCGTCAGGTGGACAAAAACCGTGTTTTCGCGTCCCAGTTCCTGGCGCATCTGGCGAATGGCTTCGAGAAAAGGCAGCGACTCAATGTCGCCCACTGTGCCTCCGATCTCCACAATCGTCACATCCGCTCCGTTCGATGAAACCTTGCGCATGGCGTTTTTGATCTCGTTGGTCACGTGCGGAATGACCTGCACCGTCTTGCCCAGGTAATCGCCTCGCCGCTCCTTCAAAATAATCTGCTCGTAGATCCGGCCCGTGGTGAGGTTGTTGTCGCGTGAAAGAGGTGCGTGCGTAAACCGCTCGTAATGGCCCAGGTCCAGATCGGTCTCTGCCCCGTCGTCAGTCACAAATACCTCTCCGTGCTGGAACGGCGACATCGTTCCCGGATCGACGTTCAGGTACGGGTCGAACTTCATTAGGTTCACGCGCAGCCCGCGACTCTCCAGCAGACAGCCGATCGAGGCCGCCGCCAGTCCCTTGCCTAAACTGGATACAACGCCGCCTGTCACAAAGACGTACTTTGCCGACATCGGTGCAACCTCAGAATGGAATTGTTGTGATTGGCCGTACCTGGTGGGCACATTCAAGTATGGCAGAGTTCGCTATCCTAAGAAAGAGCAAATTTCGCCGCCCTGATAATAACCCGGACACATCATTTTCCAAATCACGCCAAATCAAGAGCTTGAAAATGTCTTTCCCGCAGTAGAAATTGCCGTGAAACCGGGTCCTGTAATTTCTAAAATCCATGTGCGTCCGCACCCGCCCCCTGACCGCCTTGTGGTGCGCAAATTTCACCGCGCAGGAATTCGCCGACTCGAATCCGCGGTTCCCGTCCAAGCTGCCGGGCCACTACTTCGGGTCAGGAGCAAATGCGAGTGTCCGCCAGGGAAAAGTAGCGCATCCGGCAGGCGTGTTGTCGCTTCCGGGGCGGAAAATACTCCAGGTTGCCTGCTCCGCGGTTTCCCTGCAGAATCGAAGTTGACTCATTCCAAGGAGCTTCCATGCGAGTGCTGACCGCGGGGATGCGCATTCTACTGGGCGCGATTTTTCTCTTCTTCGGCCTGAACCACCTCTTCAACTTCCTCCCCTCCGGACCCATGCCATCGGGCACGGCCGGTCAATTGCTCTGCGCCATGACGGCCGCGAAGTACTTCTATCTCGTTGGCCTTTGTGAGGCCGTGCCCGGTCTGCTCCTGCTCATTAACCGTTTCGTTCCCCTCGCCCTGCTGATCTTAGCCACCGTCATCGTAAACATCGATTTTGTGGACATCACCTTGGCGCACATGGGCATTCCCATGGGCGCCCTAGTCACAATCCTTTGGCTTTACGTCGCCTACCGCTATCGCTCGGCGTTCTCCGGGGTGGTCAAGCAGCGGGTCGAAACCTAACTAGCCAAGGGCTTCGCCCTTGATATCCCTTCGGTGCCCGTGGAAGGCGTGGGTGGAATAACCTTCGGAGTATCTCACCACTCTGGAGGCAACCATGAACGCCTTCGACGAGCACCACGAGCATAGCATTCGTGCGGGATATCGCTGCTTCGACCGGATTCTC
>JASHOC010000124.1 GCA_030041305.1 Acidobacteriaceae bacterium | reverse complement strand
TGTACAAGATGCGCAAGGCGATCGTGGAGCCGGTCTTCGGGCAGATCAAGGAGCAACGCGGTTTCCGGCGCTTCAGCCTGCGCGGTCTCAACAAGGTGCGCTGCGAGTGGAAGCTGGTGTGCCTGACCTCAAACCTGCTGAAGCTCCATGGCTCGGGCTGGACGCCGCAAGCGGCCTGAGAAGCCGAAGCGAGGAATCATCCACGCCCCCGTGTCGCGGTAATGCCAGCAACCCTCGCCGATCGGATCGATATCCCTCCAACAGCGCCGCTGCCACTGAGTCCGCCGACCGCGCAAACCAAAATCAGAACCGTTATCCCCGACACACTCCTAGGCGCTTCCTCCGCGCTACTCGCCGTCCGGAGCGCGGCCAATTTGCTCCAGCAATCCGTCAACAGCCTGCGGCAATGAACTGAAACGCCAGTCAGCTAATGCGCGTGCTTGTTCCGCGCCCGGCCCCCCCTGCGCCCCATCACCTTCGATCAGGATGGTGGCCATGCCCAGGCGGCGCCCGAATTCGACATCCACCAGCGAGTCTCCAATCATGATGCTTGTGGCCGCGGAAATTTCCGGGTGCTCAGCTACAGCGCGCTCAAAGAGCCCCGGCGACGGCTTGCGGCAGTTGCAATGGTTCGCGTCGTGAGGACAAAAGTAGAATGCGTCCACACGTGCGCCATGGGCGTTGAGAAGCCGTTGCAATTCTACGTGCACCGCCTCGACGTCCGCCTGGGAATAGAGCCCCAGCGCGACGCCTCGCTGGTTCGACACCACGATTACCCGGAGGCCGATTCGATTGAGGCGAGATACGGCCTCCGGCACGTCCGGCAAGATATGAAAATCTTCCCAAATGGCTACATAGTGTCCCTCGGGCATTTTTTCATTCAGAACTCCATCGCGGTCTAAGAACACGGTTTTTAGATCACACGGTATGGGTCGAGTGGTGTGCTGGCTCACTTGGCCATCATAGCAACGGGCGCCGGCGTCTCCGCATGCGCCCGGCCGCGTTTGAAGCTCCACTGGCCGCGGCAGACCGCCCGCGGGCGGCATCCGTCGCAACCCGGCTACAATAAATAGGATGGTTTTTTGCGCAAGCCCATTACGGTCGGCGCTCCCGTTCGCCCCAACCCCTTTGTCTTTTGGGCTTCCGCAGGAACAATGTAAACGCCTCGCGGCGGCAAAGGCCCTTATACCGGGTGGAGCGGCCCCGGCGGTCTGTTCGGCATGAAGAACTTTCTTCGCCTCTTGCGTTACGGCTGGCCCTACACCTTGCAGTGGATACCGGGCGTGTTGCTGCTGGCCACGGTGGGCTTACTGGATAATTTTCGCGTATTGCTTTTCCAGCCCATCTTCGATCGGGTTCTGTCGCCCAATGCGCCGGAGGGTCCCATCCTCCTCGGCGTTCCTAATTCAAGATGGCATTTCGATTTGCGAACGCTCGTGCCTAACTTCCTCCACCTGCACAATTCCTGGGACGTGGTTGCCTACGCGCTGGTGGCTTCCACCCTTCTCAAAGGCCTCTGCGATTATCTCGGCACTTACCTGGTGAATTATTCCGGGTTCGGCTCCATCACCGACCTGCGCAATCAGCTTTATGAAGCCACCTTGCGCCGCTCCTCGAGCTTTTTTCACCGCCACTCGACGGGCAGTATACTCTCTACCCTGATCAACGACGTGGATCGCGTGCAGATTGCGGCCAGCTCCGTTATCGGCGACTTTTTGCAGCAGTTCTTCACGTTTTTATTGGCCATCGTGCTCATTTTCCGCCTCGGAGGCTACCTGAGTTGGGCGCTGCTCTTGTTTGTCCCCGTGGTGATCACCTCGGCGCGCAAGATCGGCCGCGAGGTGCGCTACCGCACCCGCACCGGTCAGGACAAGCTCGCGGAGCTCCAGAACATCCTGCATGAGACGGTGACCGGCAACCGCATCGTAAAGGCCTTCAACACCGAACTGTGGGAAATTCTGCGTTTTAAAACTGCGGCCCGGCGCTTGTTCCGGGCCAATCTGCGCAGCATCCGCATCCAGTCCATCAGCTCGCCCTTGATGGACGCCATCGGCGCGGTCGCCATCGCGGTGCTCCTCTGGATCGGACGCAACGAGATCAAGAGTGGGCACATGACGCTGGGCGTGTTCGGCGCGTTTATCATTCTGCTTTTCAAGCTCTATGACCCGGTGCGCCGGTTCGCCACGTATTACAACAGTTTCCAGCAGGCCATGGGCGCGTCGTCCTCGATCTTCGGCTATTTCGATACGCGCGATGACGTGGTGGAGCGGCCGCGCGCAGTCAGCTTCGGGCGATTTCACGATTCCATCCGCTTTGACGACGTGGGTTTCTCTTACGCCAACGCCGAAGGTGAGCAGAAGATTCTGCACAACGTGAATCTGGAGATGCACGTCGGTGAGGTGATGGCCGTGGTCGGCCCCAGCGGCGCAGGCAAAACCACGCTGGTCAATCTCATCCCCCGGTTTTTCGATGTCACTTCCGGGCGCATTCTCATCGACCGACAGGATATTCGCGACCTTACTCTCGCCTCGCTCCGGCGGCAAATCGCCCAGGTCACTCAAGAAACCATCCTGTTTAACGACACGGTGCGCAACAACATTGCTTACGGCCAGCCGGATACCAGCCGCGCGCTGGTGGAGGAAGCGGCCCACAACGCCCTGGCGCACGACTTCATTCTCCGCATGCCGCAGGGCTACGATACCGTGATCGGTGAAAAGGGCTTTCGGCTTTCCGGCGGCGAGCGGCAGCGCCTCGCCATTGCCCGCGCACTCATGAAGAACGCGCCCCTTCTCATCCTCGACGAAGCCACTTCGGCTCTCGACACTGAAAGCGAGTCCCTGGTTCAGACTGCGCTCGCCAACCTTATGCAGGGGCGCACGGTGATCGTCATCGCCCATCGCCTGTCCACCATTCGCCGCGCTAATCGCATCGCCGTGCTCGAAGACGGACGCATCACCGCTATCGGCTCGCACGACACGCTCCTCGCCACTTCGCCCACCTATCAAAGGCTCTATCAGTTGCAGTTCGTCGACATGCCGGAGCCGCAGGCCGCCGATCCCCTCGCGGCCGCCGATACGCCCGCTTGCGATCCAGCCCTGCCCGTCGGAGCCGAGGAGTAACCCCAATGCCCATCTCTTCGATGACCGGGTTTGCCCGCATCCAGGCGCGCGTTCACGATCAACTTAGCTACACGCTCACGCTCAAAAGCGTGAATCACCGCTTTCTCGACGTGCAGTTCCGTCTCCCTCCCGGTCTCGACGAAATGGAAATGCAGTTGCGCAAGATCCTCAAGGAGAACCTGGTGCGCGGGCACATCGAGCTCGCTCTTTCCATCGATCGCGCCTTGCAGGCGCGAGCCGGGTACAATCGCGAGCTGGTTGGCGCCTATCTCGCCGCATTCGCCGCCGCCCGCGAAGAGAATCGCCTCACCGGCGAACCCGACCTCAACGCCGTCCTCCGCTTGCCTGGCGCGCTGCAAACGGAAAATCGCGGCGACCAGGATCAGGCGGCCCTCGCCGCCAGCGTGCTCCAGCAAATCGGTCCGTTGCTCGAGCAATTGAAAACCATGCGAGCCCGCGAGGGAGAGGCTCTCGAAGCCATCCTTCTCGACATTCTCACACGATTGGCCGAAGCCAGCTCCGGTGTGGCTGAACTTGTGCCCGAAGTGGAGCAACGTTATCAGGAGCGCCTCACACAGCGCCTGCTCGCGGCTGCTGGTCCGGAGTTCAATCGCCAACGTCTGCTTGAAGAAGTCGCCGTACTCGTCGACCGCAGCGACATTTCGGAAGAATTGACGCGCATGGCCACGCACATCGGTCACTTTCGCGATCTGATCGACGGCGTCGGCGAAGTGGGCAAGAAGCTCGATTTTCTTCTTCAGGAAATGAACCGTGAAGCCAACACCCTGCTCTCCAAAACCGGCGGCATCGGCGGCAAAGGATCCCGCGTGACCGAACTCGGCCTGGTGATGAAGGCCGAGATCGAAAAAGCCCGCGAACAGGTTCAAAACATAGAGTGAGGCGGTTCAGTCATCAGTGGTTAGTGGTCGGAGTAGGAGTTAGTACCTATCCATTTGAATCCTGCACATTTTGCGCAGAATATTTCTGGCGATGTACGTTTCGGTCAGTATTCATGCGGGATTTCGGCATTTTTTCAAAGGCTCCAACTTTCGGGAAAATGCCAGGTTTTGGTTCCGGCTACGCCGGGTTAGGAGATAAGAGTCAGTGATCGGGGAGGCAAAACTGATCCGGGGCATCGTTTTGTATCAGAGCCCGACTTGAGCCGCACCGATCCGCGGCCACAACAACCGGCGGGCTTTTAGCCCCTGAACGCGTTACTCCCGGCCTCAAGAAGCCGCACCCGACAATTTCTTATCCCCGATCAGCGATTCGACCGCCCGCCCACAACCGAAAACTGGTAACGAGTCACTGTTCACTGTTCCTTGAGGAGACCATTTGGCAGGAATCCTTTTTATCATTTCGGCGCCCTCGGGTTCGGGCAAAAGCACCTTGGTCAACGAACTGCGCAAACAGGTCAGCGGCGTGGACTTCGCCATCTCCTGGACCACGCGCGCTCCGCGCGGCTCCGAGGAGCACGGACGCGAGTACTGCTTCACCACCCGCGAGGAATTTGAGCGCATGCTGGCGGCCGGCCTCTTCCTTGAGCACGCCGAGGTCTTCGGCAACCTCTACGGCACCGCCCGCCAGTCGCTCGACGAGGCGCGCGCCGCCGGCCACGATCTCCTTCTCGACATTGACGTGCAGGGCGCCGCCCAAGTGCGCGCCAAAATGCCGGAGGCCGTAGGCATCTTTGTCATGCCGCCCAACCCCAGGGTTTTGCGCACCCGCCTCCGCAATCGCAGCCGCGCCGAAGGCGTCGTGAACGAAGAGGAGGTTTACCGCCGCTTGCGCGAGGCCACCAAGGAGATTGAGAATTATCGCGAATACGGCTATATTTTGGTCAATGACATCCTTGACCGGGCGGTCGCGCAGTTGGAGGCCATTGTTTTGGCCGAGCGCTTCTATCGCAATGGCGAACCCATCGCCTACCGCTCGCGCAGGGTATTAGAGGTCGCCGCGGCTTGCCTGCACTCGAACTCGCAGGAGCGGCTTAAACCGGTGCTGGAGGCCTTTGGCGTACTCGGGACCTCCGGCCAGCAACAGCTTCCCTTTGGAGATGATCCCCATGACGATTGAGACCAGTTTCGATTCAAACTATCGCAAGGTGTTGGTCGCTGCTCGGCGCGCCCGCCAATTGCAGAACGGTTCCCACGCCCTTATCCCCACGCGTTCCAACAAAGCCTGCCGCATCGCCCAGGAAGAAATCGACGCCGGCAAAATCGCCTACGTGAAACAGGAAAGCGAAGTAACCAAGCCGCTGGTCGAGGGTCCCGCCATTCCTATCCTGCTGAGCTGAACCGGATTGGAGCCGCGCGCCGCGGAAGTCGCCTTACTCCCTCCAGCGGCGCATGATCAAGGTGGCGTTGATTCCGCCGAATCCGAAGGAGTTTGACAGCGCCACATCGAAAGAGTGCCGTGTGGCTTCGTTAGGCACGTAGTCGAGTCGGCACTCGGGGTCCGGGTTGTCGAGGTTGATCGTCGGCGGCAGCATCTGGTTCTCGAGCGCCAGAACCGTGATGCCTGCTTCCAGACCACCTGCGCCGCCGAGCAGATGGCCGGTCATGGACTTGGTTGCAGAGATCTTCAGCGCCCCATTCAGCGCGCGCTCGCCGAAAACCGCCTCGATGGCGCGCGACTCGTTGCCGTCGCCCGCCGGTGTGGAAGTGGCGTGCGCGTTGATATAGCCGACTTCGTTCGGCTCAATGCCGGCGTCCTTCAGCGCCGCCCTCATGCTGCGCTGCGCCCCTTGGCCCTCCGGAGCGATGCCGGTCATGTGATACGCGTCGGCGCTCATCCCGTAACCAATCACCTCGGCCAGAATTTTCGCGCCCCGCGCGCGGGCAAATTCCAGTTCTTCCAGAATCAAAATGCCCGCCCCTTCGCCAATCACAAACCCGTCCCGGTCCTTGTCAAACGGCCGGCTCGCGCGCGTGGGTTCGTCGTTACGCGTCGAAAGAGCGCGCATGGACGCGAATCCGCCCACCGAAAGCGGCGTCACCGCAGCTTCGGAACCGCCGGCGATCATGGCGTCCGCGTCACCGTGCAGAATCATCCGCACCGAATCGCCAATCGAGTTGGCGCTCGTTGCGCATGCCGTTGCCGTCGCGGAAATCGGGCCCTTGGCCCCGTAGCGGATACTCAACTGGCCCGCAGCCATATTTACAATGGCGGCGGGAATAAAAAACGGCGAGATCTTCCGCGGCCCGCCCTGGATCAGGTTCGAGTGCTCGCGCTCGATAATCTCGAATCCGCCGATTCCGGAGCCGATGAAAACGCCTACGCGATCGCAGTTTTCCTCCGTAACCCGCAGCTCCGCCTGCGCCATCGCTTCCGCCGCCGCGGCGAACGCGAAGTGGATGAAGCGCCCCATCTTGCGCGCTTCTTTCTTGTCCACGAAATGGAGAGGATCGAAATCCTTGACCTCGGCCGCGAAGGTAACCGGGAAACCAGTCGTGTCGAACCCCTGGATGGGCGCCATGCCGCTGGCCCCGGCCAGCAGTTGCCGCCATACCTCGGGCGCGGTGTTGCCCACGCCGCAGAGCAGCCCCAGTCCTGTGATGACAACTCTGCGGTTCGAGGCTGGGGTCGCGACCTGGTGCGAAGCCTGGCTCGGTGCTTGAGTCAATGCCTACTTGCCGCCTTTCGCGTTCTTCTCGATATACTCGATGGCGTCTTTGACGGTCTTGATCTTTTCGGCGTCCTCGTCGGGAATTTCCAGGTCGAACGCCTCCTCGAACTGCATCACCAGCTCGACCACGTCCAGCGAGTCGGCGCCCAGGTCCTCCTGGAAGCTCGCCCCCGGCGTGACTTCGGCCTCATCCACCTGCAATTGCTCGACGATGATCTGCTTTACCTTCTCTTCAACGGCCATGCGTGCCTCTCCTCGTGTTCAACGGCTGAACCGAAATCTCCGGGCTCGAACGTTCGATTCCCCGCTCGTGCGCCGGACATACCGGTCCGAGGCGGAGAAAAACTACCGCCGCGCGCAAAAAATGCGCATGGCCCCGAAACTTCAAGTCTACCGGGTGGGTGGGGGTGTGTAAAGGCGCGGCCTGTGGGGAAACGGCTGAAGATACATGCTTTTCGCGTTCTTCTCGATATAGTCGATGGCGTCTTTGACGGTCCTGATTCTCTCGGCGTCCTCGTCGGGAATTTCCAGGTCGAACGCCTCCTCGACCTGCATCGTCAGCTCGACCAGATCCAGTGAGTCGGCGCCCAGGTCGTCCAGAAAGCTTGCCCCGGGTGTGACTTCGGCCTCATCCACCTGCAACTGCTCGACGATGATCTGCTTTACCTTTTCCTCTACGGACATGCAAGCGTCTCCTCGTGTTCATCGGCTGAAGGGGAATCACGTCCATTCCGGGCCCGCGTGCAGAGCCGTGCGGCTGTGGCGCGCAAATGATGTGGATGGGCCCAAAGCTCCAAGTGTACCGGGCGGAAGGAAGTGCGTAAAGGCGCAGCTTGTGAGGAAGCAATAGAAGATACAGCGAATAAGGCGCCGGAACCAGAAATCGGCAAGCGCGCCTGCCGCAGGGCCCCGATTTTGTCCCAAAATCCGGCCGCGAAAGGCGTATATTTGGCGAAGAGGCAACTACCAACCAGGGGGAGCAATGCTGGCCTTGATCGTAGGCGCGGTGGCGGCGATTGCGGGCATTCTGATCGGTTTTTGGCTGCGGAGTCGCGCGGCCAAGACCGAGTTGAGCTCCGCGAAAAACGAATTAGCGGAGGTGCGGGCAGAATCGGCCGTGCGCGCCGGCTTTCAGGCCGTTGCAATCGAGCGCGAGAAGATCATTGCCCAGCTCACCGCCGAGTGCGCGCAGGCGCGTTCTGAGATTGGCGCAAAGGCGGACGAACTCACCCAGGCTGCAAAGACCATCGCCGAACTCAACAAGGAACTCGAAGGCGAACGTAGAAGCGTTTCGGATAAGATCGCGCTTCTTGACAAGGCAGAGAAAATTTTGACTGACAAATTCCAGGCGCTCGCGAGCGACATTCTAGAGAAAAAATCGCAGAGCTTCTCCGAAGGCAGCCAGAAGGAGCTCGGCAATCTCCTCAATCCGCTCAAAACCCAAATCGACGAATTCCGAAAAAAGGTCGAAGAAGCCCAGACCGATTCAAAGACGGGCGTGGCAACTCTGCAGGGTTTGATCGGCGGCTTGAGCAATCTGAACCAACAGCTCAGCGAGCAGGCTCGCAACCTCACCACGGCGTTGCGCGGTTCGGCCAAGACCCAGGGCGATTGGGGAGAATTCATTTTGCGCGACCTGCTTGAAAAGGCTGGGATGCGCGAAGGCGAACAGTTCAGCTTTCAGCAAAGCTTTTCGGGGATTGAGTCCAGCGACGGCGAAAAAGCAAAGACCGCGCGCACCGACGTTGTTGTTTCCTTGCCCGGCGGGCGCAGCCTCATCATCGATTCCAAGGTATCGCTGACTGCCTACACCGACTACGTGCAGGCCTCCGAAGATACGGCGCGCAGCGCGGCGCTGAAGCTGCACCTGGCCAGCGTGCGCGGCCACGTGGTGGCGCTGGCGAAAGCCGGATATGATCGTCTGCCGGGATTGGAGACGCCGGACTTCGTCGTCATGTTCGTCCCCGTCGAACCGGCATTTCTGCTTGCACTGCAAAACGACGCCCCGCTTTGGGCCGACGCCTATCAACAGGGGATCCTGTTGGTCGGTCCGACCACTCTGCTCTATATCATCCGCATTGTCAATGTGCTGTGGCAGCAGGAGGCGCAAGCACGCAATGTGAAGGAAGTGATGGACCGCGGCGCTAAGCTCTACGAAAAATTCGTGGGCTTCATCACCGACATGGAAGCCATTGGCAAGAGCCTGCGCGACGCCACCCGCTCTTATGAAGACGCGCGCAGCAAACTCGGCGCCGGACCCGGCAACCTTGTCAAGCAGGTGGAAATGCTGCGCCAGCTCGGCGTCAATCCGCGCAAGGCTCTCCCCGCCAAGTTGCTGGAAACTGCCGAACTGGATGCACCCAGCCTGGCGCTGGCGCCCGAAGCCGAAGACGGCGCCACAGTTTGACTCCTTGGGCTGAACATGCGTCTTGGCCGAGCGCTTCAGCCGGCTTTCCGGTGTCAGTACGTCGCCACTGACACCCGCAGCACCTCCGGCTGCGAACCGAGCGGCAGCCCGTAGTCCGTCTGATCGCCGTTCAGAATGCGCAGGAACTTGAAAGCGCCATCTTCGTACTCGCCTGCCTCGACGCGCAGAAATTGCCGATGCACCCACTTGCCGTCGATCTCCGCGGAAGGGGTTTGTCCCATTCCTACCACAATCTGCCCTGACTTCCTCTGCTGCGCGGTCCCGGCCGGCCGGAAATCGACGTGGCAATAAAATCCCGTCACCAGAAACCGGTTCTCCCCAAGTTCCGCCACCAGCGCGCGTCCCATCGGCTCCGGGTTTCCTTTTGCCGGGCCCCTCCGGCCAACTCCGTAGGAAACCACCGCGTCCCAGTCGCCAAAATGAAGCGTTTGCACAGGTTCGCCTTCCACCTCTGACGTAGCCTGCAACTTGCCTTCGTAATTCAGCCGCGCCACATCGCGCATCATTGGACCGATCAGCTCGTAATTCTGCACGGTCGGATCCAGAAACGCGTTTTTCGAGGTATCCGTTTCGCCGGGCAAAACCGTCGGTGCTCGCGTGTAATCCAGCCCGAATGGCGAGTAACCGATGGCCTGTAGGCCGAGCGCGGAAAAAAAGAACCGCGCCGAACGCGCCGAACCGCTGGTTTCCGGAACCAATATTGCATTGTCGGGACGATGATAGAGTTCGAGAACCTTTAAATACTGCGCCGTGCCCTGCAGGTAGATATCAGGCGCCAGAATATCGATCGCTGGCGCCTCGGCCTTCCAGATGGGAATCACGTTGTCCGTCGGGCCGCCGCTCTCATAGGTGACGGGCGTTTCCGGTTTGAGCGGATCGCGCAACGCGGCGTTGCAATCGAGCGGCAATGGGTAAGCCGCCTTTCCCGCCGCGGCAACTTGCTCTACGTACCTTGAAACCGCCCAGGCATGGAGATAAATTTCAGCCTCGGGGCCGAATGCTTGCTCCCAACTCGGATCCGGCGCCGACGGCGTTTTGCCCATGGCCTTCATCACTTCAGCCGGAACCGGACCCTCAAACAGCTTGTTTGCCTCCGCAGAGTAATCGCGCACGGTTCCCCACGTGCCGGTTTCATTCTCCACCTGCACCATCAGCACCGTCCTCTCTTGATCGGCCTCCTTGAGGTGCTGCATGAATGCCGTGAACGCGCGCTTGTCTGCTTCGAGAGACGCGGTCGCAAACGGGGAGGGTGAGTCGACATACTCGCCTTCCTTGTTCATTACGTGGAAGTAGCGCTGCGGATCGAGCTTCATCCATTCGGGCATATAGTGCTGGCTTCCGTTCTTCCACGTTCCGAACCAAAGCAGCACCAGATGAACGTGGTGCGCGCGGGCCTGCGCCAGCACCGTGTCCACCTCCGAGTAGTCGAATTGCCCCTCCCTAGGCTCGAACTGTTCCCAGTAGATCGGCGTCTCCAGCGTGTTGGCGTGCAGATACTCAATCGCGGCCCATACCTCGGGCAGTGTCGCCGGCCAGTCGCTCGAGTTGTTCGATTGAGCCCCAAGCATCAGGTAGGGCGCCCCGTCCACCAGCAGGGCGTAACGTCCATCGTGCTGCACAAGGCGTGGAATTGGATGCTCTGTCATCGGCCCCGGCGACGCCGCCTGCCATGCCATCGCACTGCTCGACGCCGACAAAACGGCTAGAATCCAAAAGACCTTCATTCCATCCTCATCTTCGCTGCCATCCCCTACCCCGGGCTTCGCTGCAGGTCCTCATGGCCGGATGCTCCAGTGTCTGCACTTCGATCACGAGTTCAAGCTCGCCGGCTGCGCGAGAATATATCATAGGCGTTTGTGGCTGCATTTCGGCGTGGCTGAAACTCCCTCGCCCGCGCAGGCTGAAACCTCTCCGCCAACCCGCAAAATCCGATACCATAGATACAGATTGTGACCTTGCTTGCTTCCCCGCCGAGGACTGGTGTTATCTCCCGCCGACATTTCTTAACTGGGGGCGCATGCGCCGTCGGAGCCTTGGCGCTCTACGCCGGCGAATTCGAGCGCCATGCCACCCAAATCACCCACCAGGATGCCTTTCTCCCCAGCCTTCCCGCCCCCTTTGACGGCTTTCGCGTCGCCCAGCTCAGCGATATTCATCTCGATGAATTCACCGAGCCTTACTTCTTGCGCGATGCCGTGGCCCAGGTCAATCGCCTCGCGCCCGACGCCGTTTTCCTCACCGGCGACTACGTCACGCACGAAATCGGCACGCGCAAATTCGCCATCGGGGCCGCCTGGCAATGCGCCGGCATCCTCAAGACTCTCCAGTGCCGCCAGGTGTACGCTATCCTCGGCAACCACGACGTGATGGTGAGCGGGCAGGAGGTGACCCGCGCCTTCACCTCCAACGGCATTCCCATGCTCATCAACTCCAACCTGCCCCTGGAGCGCGACGGCGCCCGCATCTGGCTGGCCGGCCTCGATGACGCCGTCTGCGGGCAGCCCGATCCCGACGGCGCCATCCCCGCCTCCATCCGCCATCTTCCTCACGAGCCCATCGTCCTGCTCTGCCACGCCCCGGACTACGCCAACCAACTCGCCGCTCATCCTGCCGGCCAGGCGGTCGCCCTCATGCTCAGCGGCCATACCCATGGCGGCCAAGTCCGCGTCCCGTATCTCCCTCCCTTGTACCTTCCCCCCTTGGGCAAAGTTTTTATCGAAGGGTGGTTCCACCCCGGCGGCATGCAGCTCTATGTCAATCGCGGCCTCGGCGCCGTCGGCTTCCCTTTCCGCTTCGATTGCCCTCCTGAAATCACCGTTTTCACTTTCCGCGCCGAGCCTCGCTCCGCCTGATCGCCTCTCGTATCGGGGCCGCTTGCATCTAACCCTTCGGGTCCTCGCTCGCCGGCCCCAATCCAGGTCTCTCCATTGCGCCGGATTACGATGTCCATCCCCCGCCCGCTGCGGCTCTCATTCCTGTTTCTTCTCCTCGTCTCCAGTCCGCCTCTCGCCGCGCCGTATGGCCTCATGACGCACGAACAGCTCATCGACCTTACATGGCAAGACTCGATCGTTCCCCTCCTCCTCAGCCGCTATCCCCATCTCACCCCCGCCGATCTCCGCCGCGCCCGCGCTTACGCCTACGGCGGCTGCGTGATCCAGGACATCGGCTATTATCCGTATGGCGACCGCTTCTTTTCGGATCTCACCCACTATGTGCGTTCGGGAGATTTCGTCGTCAATCTCTTTCGCAATGCGCACAACGCGGACGAGCTCGCCTTCGCCGTCGGCGCGCTCTCTCATTACGTGGGCGACTCCGTCGGCCACTCCGAAGCCACCGACCTCGCCGTTCCTGTCGAGTTCCCCAAACTCCGCGCTCGCTATGGCCCCGTCGTCAGCTATGCCGAAGGCAAACACCAGCACGTCCGCGCCGAATTCGCCTTCGATATCGATGAAATCGCTCATCATCGCATCGCTCCGCTCACCTATAAGCGCCACATCGGCCTCAAGGTTCCGGTGCGTGAGCTTTCGCTGGCTTTCTATCAGACCTACGGCCTGGTCGATTTTGGCGATCATAGCCAACACCGCTTCAACGTCCGCGAATACCGGTTCGCCGTTCACACCTTCATTCCCCGCATCGCCTATGCGGTCACGGTTCTCCATCGCCGCGGCGAGCCAACGGAACCCGCCACGGCGGACGCCGCCGAGATCGAAAAAGAAGCCTCGGGCGCCGCGGCGCTCGACCATTGGGGCGTCTACCGCCGCCACGCTGGATTTGAAACCTACGCTCTTGCCGCATTGATTTTCGTGGCGCCCAAAGTCGGCCCACTCTCGATGGTCGCGATCAAGGGTCCCACCCCGGCAACCGAAGGCGATTACATGCACAGTGTGGTTCGCTCAACCGGTGCTCTGCGGGAGATCCTCGCCCGCTTCACGCCGCCGGCGCACGTCCATCCCGATGCTCCCGCCGCCCCTGACCCGCACGCACAGCCCTCGGCGCCGCTGCCCTTGCCGGCGCGCAGGGGCGATGACTCGGATCTGCTTTCCTCAACACAGGACCCGCGCCATCCCTTGCCCAATCGCGATCTCGATACTGGCGATGTCGTCAAGCCTGGAGGCTACTCTCTCACCGACTCTACCTTCGCCGGGCTTCTTCACCGCCTCACGCGTCAGCCTGCGCAGCCTATCCCCGCCGGCATCAAGATCGCCATTCAAACCTATTACGCCAACCCCGACGCGCCCATCACCACCAAACAGGACCGGAGACGGTGGGCGCAGGTGCAAGCCGACCTCCAAACTCTGGCAGCCATGCCTACCAGCTCCGAGCCCGAGCCGTATGCCACGTACACCCGCCCGGCCGAATAGCGACAGACATGGACTCCCACCCTTCGCTTAGGGACGCCCTACCGTTTTGCTCGTCCTTTGGCAAAGGGTGGGAAACCACAGAAATCACATTCAACCGGAAACAGCCAAATCTCAGAAGCTCGCGGGTAGGGGTCCTGCCGCGTCATCATCGGCTGCCACTGTGTTTCAATAGAGACCATGGCGACTCCTCGCAGAGCCACGCTCCGCGGCCGCTGGTTGGCGGCCTCGCGCAAACTGCGCGAACTGAGGCTGGTGGGCTGGGCGCTCGCTTCCACTTCCCATCCCGTCATGGCGCAGATTATCCCCATGCGCTACTGTAACTTGAGCTGCGCCTACTGCAATGAGTACGATAAGGTTTCCGAACCCGTGCCGCTCGAGGAAATGGTCCGTCGCATCGACGCGCTGGGCCGGCTGGGCACAAGCATCATCACCATCTCCGGCGGCGAACCCCTTACCCATCCGCAACTGGATGACGTCATCCGCCGCATGCGCCGCACGGGCGCTATGGCCGGCATGATCACCAACGGCTATCTGCTCAACCAGGAGCGTATCGAGCGCCTCAACCGCGCCGGCCTCGATCACATGCAGATTTCGATCGACAACCTGGAGCCCGACGAAGTTTCCAAAAAGAGCCTCAAGGTCCTGGATAAAAAGCTCCAGATGCTCGCCCAATTCGCCGAATTCCACGTCAATATCAACTCCGTGGTCGGCGGAGGCATCCGCAACCCCAATGATGCGCTGGTCATCGGCCGCCGCGCCCTCGAACTGGGCTTTACCTCAACCATCGGCATCATCCACGACGGCGACGGTCAGCTTAAGCCGCTCCGCCCTGACGAAGCGCGCGTCTACTTCGAGATGCGTCGCATGCGCAAGCGCAACTATTCGCGATTCAATCAGTTTCAGGAAGCCATCGCCCAGGGCCTGCCGAATGAATGGCGCTGCCGCGCCGGGTCGCGTTACCTCTATATCTGCGAAGACGGCCTGGTCCACTACTGCTCCCAGCAGCGCGGCTACCCCGGCGTGCCGGTCGTCGAATATACCCGCGCCGAACTCAAGCGCGAGTTCCTCACCGCCAAAAGCTGCGCCCCCAACTGCACCATCAGTTGCGTTCACCAAGTGAGCCATATCGACTACTGGCGCGCCCCGCAAACTCGCATGATCGCGCCCGGCGGCCAGGAGCTGGTCAAGATTCAAACGGGGGATTGAGCGCGCAGCAGAGCAGCTCAGAGCCTCTTGCCGAATAGGTAACCATGCAAGAGCATGACGGACCCCCAAGCGGTTTTTGTAACCAGCAGCTATCGCTTGGTTTCCGCCAGCGCCTGATCGATGATCTGAAACAGTTTGCTGCGGTCCACCACTTCAATAAACGGCGGAGCCTTGCCGCCGTCGGTCACCACCCAAATCGTCGGCGTGTGCTCGATTCCGATGCGCTGGCCGAGCGCGTAATCGCCCTTCACCTCGGCGGATAGCTTGCCCTGGGGATCGATCGAAAACGGCAGGGCGACGCCATGGCTCTGAGCGAATTTCTGCGTAAATTGCGTCAGCGCAGCCGGGGTTTCAATCGAAGGCTGGTCGGCGAACACCGTGTCGCGGTAAGCGTTGCCGAGCGCTTTGCTCTTCAGGTCAAACCAACGCGCATACACCGCGGCCTGGAAGCTCCACGGGTGGAAGGGAAGCGGGAAATCATAGCGGATCCAGGGAATGTCGTACTTGGAGGCGGCGTCCTTCAGCACCGGGTTGGCGGCTGCGCAATCGGGACATTCCATGTCCTCGAACTCGATAATAGCGACCCGAGCCCCGGCCGGCGGCTTCAACGCGGCGGGATCGTGAACCGGCGTGGTGGGCGGCGGCCCGAATTGCGCCCGCGCAGCAGGCCCCACAAGCAGCAGGACGGCAAGGCCCCAAAAGAGGCTGAAACAGCCATAGCGGTTCCCGAAGGAACGGGCAAAGGAAAGAAAACGGCACATGTGGATTGAACGACTCCTAACTCCATTGTAACTATAGACGCGCGAAACTGGTGAAACTACCCGTTTCTCCGCGCCGCCCGGGCTGTCGCCCGCCTAGCCTGTTTCGTCCGTTGGTGCGCGATGTTCCTGTGCGTGCGCCCGCGCATTGTCTTCCCTTCTTCCAGCTCGAATGCGGCATTCACCAGCGCAATGTGCGAAAAGGCTTGGGGAAAGTTGCCCACCATGCGCCTGTCCTTCACGTCGTATTCCTCCGCGAGCAGTCCCAGATCGTTGCGCAGCGCGATCAGTTTCTCGAAAAGCGTCTCGGCGTCACGTTTGCGGCCCACGGCCTTGAGGCTCGACACCATCCAAAAACTGCAGGCCAGAAAGACTCCCTCGCCCGCCGGCAACCCGTCCGCGACCCTCGAAGTGTCGTAGCGCAGCACCAGTCCATCCGGCATCAGCTCGCGCTCGATCGCCTTCACCGTCCCTTTTACCCGCGGATCGCTGCCCGGCAAAAATCCCACCAGGGGCATCAGCAGCAGCGAGGCATCCAGCTCTTCGGATCCGTATGCCTGCACAAAGCTGTTCTTCTTCTTGTTGAATGCAAGCGTGCAAATCTCGTCATGGATGGCGTTGCGAATGGTTTTCCATTTTTCCAGCGGCGCCTCATATTTCAATTGCTCGGCCAACAGCACAGCCCGGTCGAACGCCACCCAGGCCATCATCTTCGAGTAAGTGAACTGCTGCGGCCCCCCACGCGTCTCCCAGATGCCTTCGTCGGGGTTTTGCCAGATGATTTCGAGATGTTTGAGCAACAGCACCAACACGCGAAAATCATCTTCGGTGTGCCGCCGCATGCTGTGTTGCGCATGAAAAAACGAATCCAGCATCTCGCCGTAGATATCGAGCTGCACCTGTTGCGAGGCGGCGTTGCCTACGCGCACCGGTCGCGAGTTCTCGTAGCCGGGCAGTTCCCCAACTTCCCATTCCCCAAGGCGCTGTTCACCCTTGAGCCCGTACATGATCTGCACTTTGTCTGGGCTTCCCGCGAGCGCGCGCAGCAACCAATCCTGCCACGCCTCCGCCTCGTTGAAATAGCCGCCATTCATGAGCGCCAGCAAGCTGAGGGTCGTGTCGCGCAGCCAGCAGTAGCGATAATCCCAGTTGCGCACCCCTCCGATGGATTCAGGCAGCGATGTGGTCACCGCGGCCACGATGCCGCCGCTGGGGCGAAAAGTCAGCGCCTTGAGCGTAATCAGCGACCGCTCCACGGCTTCGCGATATCGACCCTTGTACTTGAGCCGGGCAGACCACCCCCGCCAAATGCGCAATGTGTCTCTGAACGCCCGATCATGATCGACCTGCTTCGGGTCTGCCTCATAGGAGGCCCCGTACGTGAGCGTGAACCAGACCCGCTCGCCCTTGCGCACAGTAAACTCCGCCACCGTCTTCAGGTTCTCGCCGCGCACCGGAACGGAGGCGTGAAGAACCGCTAAATGGGGGCCCGCAACCGCGCGAATGCCGTCTTTCGTGGCCCTCACCCACGGCGCCGTGCAGCCGTAATTGAAGCGCAAAGCCAACTCCATGCGCATGGGCACCTGTCCCCGCACCCATTCCACAATCCGCACCACATCGGAGTGCTTTCCTCGTGGCGGCATGAAATCAATGAGGCGCACCACTCCATCCGCATGCTCAAAGGTCGTTTCTAGAATCAGCGTATGATCGCGATAGCGGCGGGTGGACGACCATGCACCTTCCAGCGGCGCAATTTTCCAATACCCATTCTCTTCTGTTCCCAGCAGCGACGCAAAACAGGCTTCGGCGGAAAAATCTGGCCAACACATCCAGTCGATCGAGCCGTTCCGATCCACTAGCGCCGCGGTCTCCATATCGCCAATCAGTGCGTAGTCTTCAATTTTCGCGGCCATAGGTCAATTGTTTCCTTGAAACCCGGCAAACCCTGCGGTTGACTCGACGCGACCGTGGCGCCTCCAACAAAGAGGATGATCTTTCCTCTGGAGCCGGAGCGACAACTTCGCGCGGATTTCGCGGTCCCGGCAATGAGGAACGCTGTCTCAGCTATTGCTCGCGATAGCTCCTCATCAACGCACCGTCCACCACGAATGTCGAGCCTGAAACGTAAGCTCCCTCGTCGGACGCCAAAAAGGCTGCCAAACCGGCCACGTCCTCCGGCGTCCCCATCCGGCCCAGCGGAATGTTTCTGACAAGCGCCTCGACCTTGCGCTTGTCCGCCAGCAGGTCTTCGTTGATGGGGGTGGCAATGGCTCCGGGGGCGACATTGTTCACTGTGATCCCCAGCGGCCCCAGCTCGACGGCAAGGTTGCGCATAAACATGCGCAACGCGCCCTTGCTGCAGCAATACGTGGTGAATCCGGGGAACGCCATATCTTCATGCACCGAGCTGATGTTCACAATGCGCCCCGGCTTCTTGGCGTCGCGCAGCCGTCGCACAAAAAGCTGGGTGAGAAAAAATGCTCCGCGCATATTCACCGCCATCACCTTGTCGAACTCCGTTTCCGGCGTCTCCCAAAAATCGGATTTCACCTCCATGCCCGCGTTGTTCACCAGGATATCGGCGGATCCGAAGCGGTTCCATGCTGCATCGATAAGGTTGCGAATATCGTCGCTTCGCGTAATGTCGGCCAGCACGGTCTCTGCCTCGCCGCCCGACTGCGCAATGGCGCGCCGTGTCTCCTCTGCGCCGGCCGGATCGCCGATGTAGTCTACGATCACCTTCGCGCCTTCGCAACCAAACCGCTTCGCAATGCCCTGCCCAATTCCAGTCCCGGCCCCGGTTATGATCGCGACCTTTCCCGCCAAGCGCCTCATGGTTTTTTCACTCCTTGGCTTCCATTGCGTCTGTTGCTCTATCGCGTTGGATGCAAATAACTCCAGGCGGGTCGCGGACGCAGAAGAATCAAGTTTTGCTCGCGTTCACCCAATCAATTTTCGCCGCAAAAAGCAACAGCCCGCCAAAGCGGGCCGTTGTAGCGTGCAGCGTTCGGCGCGGTCACGCGTTTGCGCTAATTACATGCCGCCGTTGCGCTGATTTCCCGAGTTGTCATTTGCCGAACTGTTCCTCTCGGCGATGGCCAGCGAAAGCTGACTGCCCGAGTCGAACTTCATGTTGTCTCTCTTTTGGGCGATAAACACACCCGAGTTCCGGCTGGCGATGTTGCTGTGCAGGTCCACACCCGACAACGCTCCAATCTCATCTACCCTTAATGTGTTGCTAGACCAAAGCGAAGTCTGGTTAGCGATGTTATATCCGGTGTCGTATCGTGGCCCTGCAATGCCCACGATGGTGGCCTTGATGGGCACGACCTTGCCGTCTTTTAGATCCGCCTGCGTAAAGCGCAACGCCAATGTCGATGGACCGCCAGGCTTCATCTGATCTGCGGTCACCCTGCCTTCTAGCACCGTACCGCTCGGAAGCTCGGGCCCGTTTTTCAGTTGAACAGGCCTATCCAGCTTGGCTTTGAATTCATCGCCCTGCTTCACCTTGTCTGCTTGCAGAGTTTTCACCAGGTTTGCACTCGCCGGTGTCATGACCATCGCTTCCCGGTTCGCCGCGGACTGCATCGTCGCCGTCTGCGAAGGATCGGTGCTCTGGGCCGGGGCTAACTGCGGATACACGAAAGCAAGGCAAGCGGCAATGGATAGAGACATCACGGCTTTGTTCTTCATTTAAAGTTACTCCTCAACTGAGATGACTTACGCCTCCGCAAGGCGCCTGTCCGGAGGTCGTCTTACATCTCTTTGACGAAGTGCGCCCCCATTCGGTTTCAATCTTTTCGAGCAGCGGCGCGGCTTTTCTGCATAACTCCTTGAGTTACAAACATCAAGGCGCGATGCGTGAAGTTCTATCTCGCATTCAGGAGGAGGAATCAATCCGTTTGCGCCGGCGGCGCTTGCGAGTGTGCGGCCCTCTGTTCCAAAATAGAAGTGTGCTAAAGAAGCGTGGCTTTGGCGGAAGAACGATCTGTTGCGTTGAAATAGAAATGCGCCAAGCTTTCGAAGACAGCCAACAACGCTTTCCAAATTGGTTGCCTGGGAGGGCCCGCGGCGCAGAGTTGTGCACGCGAACCATGGATTAGCCCACAGGATCTCTGCTTTCTCCGATCGCGAATTCGCTTTGCGCCTTAGTTGCAGCGCGCGTTCTCTGCTGCAGCTCTTCGAGCGCATCGCACGCATTGCGCACGCCATCTTCGCGCGCCACTTCTTGCGCCAGGCTCTGCGCTCGTTCCGCGTAACCGGGCTCGTCCAGCATGGCGCGCAACGTACGCGCCACCCGCCACGGCTTATAGTCCGCGCGCTGAATCACGCGGGCCACCTTGCGCCGCTTCATGCGCCGCGCGTTGTCGGGCTGATCGTGCGAGAAGGGCATGATAAGCATCGGCTTGCCCGCGCGCAGGCATTGCGCCGTGGTTCCCACGCCGCCCTGGTGCGCCACCATCTGCACGCGCGGAAACAACCCCGAATACGGCGCGTATTCCGCCACGCAAATCGAATCGGGAAGCTCTTCTTGCGGCCGGTTGCGCGGGTCCGTGCCGATCAGCAGCACTGCGCGCGCCCCCAGCCGCTGGGCGGCTTTCGCGGAAAGCTCGTAGAACGGCCCCGCCGCCAGCACCGCCGCCGAACCCAGCGTAAACACCACCGGCGGCTCGCCCGCGGCAAGGAACTCCTTCAGATGCGCTGGCAGCTCCGAGTTGCCCGCATCGGCGTCATAAAAGCAAAACCCGGTAATCAGCGTGTGCCCAGGCCAATCTTTTTGCTCCACGCCCAGCGCCCGCGAAAACAAAGCCAGCACCAGGTAAGGCGAGTGCTTGGCGTCAAAGATCGGATTCGCTCCCGGCGGCAATCCCAACTCGCGGCGCAAAGCGTAAATCGGCTCTGGCCATTTGCGCGTCACCCAACGCGCCACCCGCCGGATGGCCCGACCCATGCCCGGCACGGTTCTATCCGCCTTCGCCAGACGAGGATACGGCGGCAGCACCGGCGGATCGTACCCGGAAAAAAACGAAAACGGCGCCAGCACGTAACTCGCCCAGGGAATGCACGTCATCTCCGCCACCATCGGCCCGGCGTAATTCAGCTCGCCCACAAGCAGCAGGTCGGCGCGCGCGGGCCGCGTAGCCGCATCCAGCAAATCGTCGTACGTCTGGCGCAGCGCCGGAAACAGAAATTCACGCAGCCCTCGTTCCGTGCCCTTCTTCACGTCATAGATCATCTCCACAAGGATGGTGTTGGTCGGATCGATGTCCGGACGCAACGCGTGAAACTCCAGTCCCAGCGGAACGATTTTCGGCCGGTACACCTCGGGCAACGCCATCACCGGCGCGTGTCCCCGTTTCTTCAGTTCGAGCGCGATCGCGATCAACGGATTGGTGTCGCCGAAAGTGCCAATGTTCGACAGAACGATGCGCAAGGTCAAAGTCCCCAATGGGTCAAAATAGCGGCAGAAGCGCGCAAATTTGAGAGTAAAGCATCGCGGTCACGAATCCTGCCGCCCCTACGCCCAAGTCACCGCATGCAAGCCCCTATAATCAGCAACGGGCGCCGCTGCGCGCGTGGGGTTCGAACGCACAATGACAAATTCTGCAGGACGCATCGCTCTGGTGACCGGGGCTTCCCAGGGAATCGGCCGGGCTTGCGCATTGGAACTGGCCCGCTCGGGGGCTACGGTGGCGCTGGCGGCCCGCAATCAGGCGAAATTGTCCGAGGCCGTGACTGAAATCGAAGCCGCCGGCGGCCACGGAGCTGCCTTCGCGCTCGATCTGGCCAGCGAAGAATCCATCAAATCGGCCGCCGCCGCCGTCCTCGCGCGCTTCGGCAAGGTTGAAATTCTGGTCAACAACGCCGGCGTCACCCGCGACGGTTTAATGTTGCGCATGAAGCGCGCTGACTGGGACAGCGTGCTCGCCACCAACCTCACCGGCGCGTTCCTCTTGACGCAGGCCCTCCTCGGCCCCATGCTCAAATACCGCTGGGGACGCATCGTCAATCTGTCCAGCGTGGTGGGGCGCACCGGCCAAGCTGGCCAAGTCAACTACGCCGCCTCCAAGGCGGGCATCCTCGGGTTCACGCGCGCCATGGCCCGCGAAGTCGCATCCCGCGGCGTTACGGTGAACGCCGTCGCTCCCGGGTATATCGAAACACCCATGACCGCCATCCTCGATGAAAGGCAGCGCGCGGCCATGTTGGCCGCCATCCCCCTTGGCCGCGCCGGGACCGTCCTCGAAGTGGCGCAGGCCGTGGCCTTTCTCGCCTCCGACGCCGCTGCGTACATCACCGGCCATGTGCTCGACGTGAACGGCGGCATGTTCATGGGCGCCTGACCTTCACGCGCGGCGCCAATGTCCCGCCTCGGCCGCCGTTCAAGTTCTCCCTCCACGGTCCGATAAACAGAGAGGGAAGGCGCATGGCGACACAAACCACACCGGCCGGTAGCTGCGCGGTTCGACCGCCGGTTGCATCGGATGGGCTGCGTTATGTGGCCCGGCAGCCCATCCTTGACCTCCGTCACCGCGTCCACGGCTACGAACTCCTTTTCCGCAAAGGCCCTGAGCAGATCTTTCGCGGCGACGGCAACCTGGCCACGCGCACCATGCTCGACAATACCGTCATGTTCGGTCTCGACCGGCTGACAGCCGGCATGCTCGCCTTCGTCAACTGCACCCGTGAGTCGCTCCTCGAAAGCCTGGTCCAGGTCCTCCCTTCCGCCATCACCGTTCTCGAGGTTTTGGAGACGATCGAACCCACGCCACCCTTGCTGCAGGTCTGCCGCCAGCTCAAAACCATGGGCTATCGGCTCGCTCTCGACGACTTCACCTGGAGACCCGGCATCGAACCGTTCATCGAATTGGCCGACTACATCAAAATCGACTTTCTCGCCACTGGCCATCGCGAACGCCAGGAACTCCTCAACCACCTCCGCACCGCCAATGTAGCGCTGCTCGCCGAAAAAGTGGAAACCCAGGAGCAGTACGCCCAAGCCTGTGACGAAGGCTTCTCGCTCATTCAGGGTTATTATTTTTGTCGCCCCGTACTGCTTGAAAACCATAAGGTGCCGGTGAACCGGCTCACCCAAATCGACATCCTTCGCGCCCTCCAGGATGATCCCGTCGATCTGCCCCGGTTGGCTGACCTCATCAAGCGCGACGCCTCGCTCACCTACCGCCTGCTGCGCTTCATCAATTCCCCGGTTTGCGCCATGCGCCAGGAAGTCAGCTCCGTCCTCGCCGCCTTGCTGGCCGTGGGCGAAGACGTTTTTCGCCGTATGGCGCTGCTCGCCATTACCAGCGAGCTCAATACTCACCGGCCCACCGAGATTCTGCGCATGGCCTTCGTGCGCGGCCAATTCTGTGAACTGGCCGCGCCGCTCTGCGCCCTCAACTCCGCAGAGCAGTACTTGCTCGGGCTCTTTAGCCTGTTGCCCGCCATGCTGCGCCTCCCCATGGCGGAGCTAACCCCCTTGCTGCCCCTGCGCGAACCCATTCGCCAGGCCCTCCATGGCGACGAAATTCCCGAACGCAGCCTGCTGGCTTGGGCAATCGCCCACGAATACGGCGACTGGCAAGCGTGCGATGCGCTTGTCGCAACCTACAGCCTCGATGATGAAAATCTTTCCCGCTGCTATGCCGAAGCCGTCGAATGGACCGAGGCCGCCCTCCAATTCGCCTGACCCACCGCCCCTCCACGAATCTGCCGCAACCGCCGCTGCGCCTCCCCAACCACCCCGGGACGAAGGTCCAATCCCCTCCCTCAAGAACATTTTCTTGCCCTCGCCCCCTCCGGTGTCGTAAAAACAATGTCGTCTTCGACCCTCCCTTTGAAAGTCCGGGGTCTACTGTCCCAAGCGCAGAGCAATTCCTCGCCACGCCACTGCCTGGAAACCGGCGCCTATTGCGCCCCAGAAACGAGAATGGAGACACACCATGCGCAGAAACCTCCGCAATCTGTCCTTGGCGGCCTTCCTTGGCTTCGCGTCCCTCGCCGCGCGGGCCGCGAGCCCCGCTTTCACCCAGCTCTATATCTTTGGCGACAGTTACTGTGACGTGGGCAACCTCTTCCTTGCCACCAAGGGCGCCGACCCCGCTCCGCCCTACTACAACGGCCGCTTCTCCAACGGCCCTCTGTGGGTCGATCACGTTGCCGGTTTTCTCGGCCTGCCGGCTCTCAAGCCTTCGCTGGCGGGTGGAACCGACTTCGCCTTCGCCGGCGCCGAGGTCACCACGCCGGCCGTCACTGCGGCTGGAACGATTCCCAGCGTGCCGCAGCAGGTGGATCTATACCTCCAGGCCACCGGCGGCAAAGCCGACCCCAATGCCCTCTTCATTCTCGAAGGCGGTGGCAACGACATCCTGGACGCTACCTCCGGGTCGCCCCAGGAGCTCGGTTATCAGATCGCGCTCGGTATTGCCCAAAGTGAATCGCTGCTCCGCCATGCCGGCGCGCGCCACTTTCTCATACCCGATCTCTTCAACGTTGGCTTGTTGCCCGCCGCCCAAGCCAATGCCGCTTTTGCCGCTGCGGCCACGACCGCCGTCAACCAGTGGCTCAATCGATTGCTGGCTCTGGAGGGCTTTCTCGAGGGGGTTCACATCGTCCGTCTCGATGTGTTCGATCTGGCCAATGCCATTCAAACCGACCCAACCCATTTCGGCTTCACCAACATCACCACCCCTTGCCTCGCGCCCGGCGCGACCACCGTCTGCGCCGATCCCGACCATACCTTCTTTTGGGATGTCTATCATCCTACGGAATTCGGTCACGCGTTTTTCGCCGTGACCGTTGAAAACACCTTCGCCACCTTGCCCTGGTAATGCCTCATCCCAGCGAGCCGCCTTCTCGTCCGCGGAAAAACACCCGAGCCTATAGGGCTGCTTACCTGGAAAAAGAGGAGGGGGAGGGGCCAGGATTAGCTGCTTTAGCTAAATCCGCAGTTGCAGTGCGCGGACCAGGAGCGAGACCAGAGGAAGTGTATCTCAGAGGCGAAAGCTTCGCTGAAACAAGAATCAATGGCGAGGGCTGGTTGGCCCCGCCATTGACTCGTGTTTACAGGATTGGCTGAATCAAGCCGCTCACTGGTAATTCATCACGAACGTTTCCACACCCTCATACTCCGGGTACGAAACGATCGAGCTACCCACTTCCAGGTCGATCGGGTCTGCCGACGCCACGTCATAAAACGCGCTGGACTCGGTATACGCATAGGCATCCCAGAAGGGCATCATTGTGTAGTCGACGATCGTGGCAATTGCGCCGCCCACCGTCGGGGCCTCAACAATCCACTCAGCCGAGTTGCCGATCAACGTTGTTCCTGAAGGTGCGGTAAAGCCCACCTCCACATATTGATTGGTGTCGTAGTTGACGAGATAGGCATAGCCCTGCGTGGAGGAGGTGTGCCACACTTCGACAAACATATCGTCACCGGGGGCCACGGGCAGGCTGCTGATCCGGACTTCGCCATACGGATACCATTCATACCACGCCGAATAATAGGCCGAGCGAGTGGAACCACTGCAATAGGCGTCAAATTCAACGCCTGCCTGCAGAACGTCGCCCGATCCCCACCCGTCAATGCCATTCCACCCCGATCCGTACGCCCAGCCGCCCGTGCAGCCCGACTGTTGCGCAATCGGAATCACCATTTTGTTGACCAGAAAATAGTACGAGGAGGAGCCGTAGCTGCCGGCGCCGCTGAAGTCGACATAGCCGCTCCAGTTCGACGAGTACAGGGTGTTGCTGGGCTGCAGCGCCAGGCTGGCGTTGCCCTCCACAGCAGTTGGATTCACGTTCTTCTTGATCTGTGCGGGACCATGATAAATCGCGGTCTGTTCCAGCTTCGGGAAAACGCGAGTCTGAGAGTGCCGCATCGCCTCTTCCCAAGCAGCATAGGTCTTCGGATCAGCGTTTTCGTTCGGCCGGGGCGCAAATCCATAATACGCGAGCTCTTCGTCAGAGGCCGCGATGGGATCGAATCCGGCGGGAGGCGCATCAATGGTGGTGGCGCCGGGTAGGTTGAGTGCGTGCTCGTTGGCTTGTAATGGGCGCGGAGTTGCCGGACTATTCTGCGCTACGGTCGCAAGAGGCGCAGCAAGAACGACCAACCCCATGAGGGCTGAGGACAGATTTTTCATTGTTTTCGATTCCTTCCTTGGGGAGCTAACTCTTACGGCCGTCAGGGTTCTGTCCAATTAGTGAAAGCCGGCCCCAGTTCGTTACAGAGAAGCGCAAACAAGATTCCTCTGCAACCGTGCGAATTAACCCAACAATTCTGCGGAAAATTACGCATCATGCGCCGCGGTTCGGCGCCTTGTATCCGCTGATGCGCTTCTCCAGGCACGGCCGAACCAGGCAGTAAAGTGGAACTTGGTTTTCGGTCGACTTATGTCAAACCTATTTCGCTTGTTAGAATCTGACAGCGTTTGCATGTGAAATCTATCTATGCCCTTTTTCTATCTCTTACTCTGAGTAGAATTGCACTTATGGATAAATGTCGATGGAGTGCTTGCGAACCGTGGCAGATGTTCCTGTAACTACTGACCGCGCTCGGCAATCCATCACTACAGCACTTCTCCTTCCGCTCTACGCCGAACCCGGGAATTCAAGAATCGATTCCCTCAAAGAATCGCCGCGTTCAATTGGAATTGCAGCTGCTCTATGGGAAAGAGAGGTGTTCGAACGAGTCCGCTCCATTTCGAGTCGCTGTCGCACGACGGATTCGGGACGCCAGCTACTCTCTACGCTGTTCGCGGCTTCTCAGCCAGACGGCGAAGAGCTTCGCAACCCAAACTGGATTGCACCCCGCCTTGCGCGCTGCTATACTGCGCCACGTCTCCGCTCTCCGGAGGATTCCCCATGGATATTCGCATCGACGGCGTGCCTCTCGTCAAGCAGGCCAATAAAGCCCAGTGCTGGTATGCCTCAGCGTGCATGGTTTACGGTTTTCGCGGCAAACCCGCCCCGAAAATGCCGGCCGGCGACGCCGGCGACGAAGGCATGTGGTCTTTCCTGGCCATGGACATCCTCGTCCAACAATTCGGCTTCAAGGCGATTGAAAAAGAAACGCTCAAGTTGCCGCATTTTGACGCCGAGATGTTCGGGTGCCTGATGCTGAGCGTGAAGTGTCCGCTGGTTTGCATGGGCGAATATCAACCCGGGGTCGCCGGCGCTGGCCATGTTGTGGTCGTCTACCGGGTAACCGACACCACCGTGTATTACAACGATCCATTCGAGCCTCGCCAGAAGGAGATGGACTTTCCCCTTTTCAACAAGAAGCTCTTTAAAGAGATGGATCCTTCCTGCGCGATGCACCTTCCGGAATAGGCGCACTCGAAAGAATTGCGAGTCTTAATCCGCTCCTATAGCGGTTCTCCAATTGGTGAAGAGCAGAACCTCGAACGTTGAGTGGCGTTTTTCCCAAGAAAACGCCACCTGGCACGCCCCTCAAAACTCCACGGGAATTGGAGAACCGCCGTAATGGACTGTCGGGTCGCTGCTGAATCGAGGCTGGGCGCGGCCTCCCGTCCGCTGAACCGGATGCGGCGTTTCCTTCACCCCAGTTTTTCGCGTGCACCGTCCTCGATCTCCACTTAAGTCAAGCGCGAAGAGTTGCATCTCCAAGAAAACAGATGATTTCTCGGATACCTGTTATTTCGCCGATTGGCGCACAATAAATCCATGGTTAATTCCATGGATCGTGCCAGCGCAGTGGAGCGGTCCCGCCCTTTCACCTGGCTCTCGGGCGAAAACCCGTCAAAAACGCCCGTAAACCCTTTGTTTTCCTTAATCTGTCAATAATTGGCCTGTTTTCTTATATTTGCGTCGACGCGCGCGCCGCATGCACTTGAAAAGAGGCCGCTTATTCACAGAATGGGGGGTGGGGGGTAGCCTGGACCGCCGCGCGAAATCGATTCCGGGGCAAACCAGCCGTTCCGACCCCTTGCCCCATGCCGCCTGCAAACCCGTCCATTGGAAAACGAGCCCGCTTGTCCATTCGCCAGTGAACCGCCCGCGGCGTCAGACCGTGGCGGGAACGTACGATAAATCCATCCTGCAAGGAGCGCACTGAATGCGCCGGATGCTGATTCTTGCCGATGACCTGACGGGCGCCGCAGACTGTGGAGTCGCCTGCGCCTGCGCCGGTCTTGAGACGCTATTGGCGCTCAACGAGCATGCGTGCAACGCGGATTCCGAGGTCCTCTCTGTGGACGCTGATACCCGCCGTATGACCCCGGAAAAGGCTGCACAGCAGATCGATAGGTTGGTTCGCACGTGTGCCTTCGGCGAGGGCCTGCTTCTCTTCAAGAAGATTGATTCCACGTTGCGCGGTCATGTGGCGGCGGAGATTGCGGCCGCGCTCGCAGCGTATCGCAGCCTGCATCCTGGCGCCGGTCAGGCTGTAGCGTTGATGGCCCCGGCGTTTCCGGCCCACGGTCGAACCACCGTAAACGGAGTTCAACGCGTGTATGGCCGGCCGCTTCACGATACGGAAACCTGGCGGATAGAGAGTTTGACCGGGCCGTCGTACATTCCAGACATGCTGCGCGGCTCTGCTTTGAACAGCGCATTGTTGAGTCTGGATGCGGTGCGGGCCGGCGAAAGTGCATTGCGCCGCGCGCTGACTTCTGCGGCAAATGAGGCGGACGTGCTGGTTTGCGATGCGGAGACGGATGCCGACCTTCACGCGATCGCCGCAGCGTCGATCGAGTCGCGCCGGAGATTCATCTGGGTGGGCTCCGCGGGGCTGGCTTACCACCTGCCGGAAGCTGCAGGTTTGCCCCGAACATCCGAGGGCGCGGCCTGCGCGCGGCCCCCGGTTTCAGGTTCGTTGCTCTTCATCGTGGGGAGCATCGCACATAAGACAATGGATCAGGTGCAATTGCTGATTGATTCGTCGCGCATACCATGCATTGCGGCGCCGCCGGAGATTCTGCTTGCCGGTGAACAGACGGCGCGCTGGCATGGCCTGATCGAAGAACTGGAGCTTCTGGTGCGGATCAATCAGGATGCGGTGCTCGCAATCGCGCCCGAGCCTCAAGTAACGATTGTGCAGAGGCCGCTCCTCTCGGCGGCGCTCGCACAAATCACGACTTCGGTTAGCGGAAAGATCGGCGCCCTGATTGCGTCTGGGGGCGAAACTGCGCGTATGGTGTTCGACGCCTGGGGAGTGACGAGGATGCGCTTGATCGCCGAAGTGGAAAAGGGCATTCCGCTTTCGATAGCAGAGCATGGGAACCGGCATTTGCCGATCATCACCAAAGCGGGGGACTTTGGAACCCGCGAAGCGTTGCTGAAGTGCCGTCAGGTTCTACGCCCGGCGCACCAGGCTCTTGTGCCGCGGACATAAAGAGAGGTTGATGGATGAAGCTTCCGATCATTGCAATTACCATGGGCGACGCGGCCGGCGTCGGGCCTGAAATCATCATGAAGAGCCTTGCGCACCCGACAGTATACGATCAATGCCGGCCTATGGTGGTGGGCGACGCGGAGCGGTTAAGAGAGGCCGGACGCATCGTCAAGAGCAGACTCAGCGTGAGGAGCCTGGCGCCTGACGAGATTCATCGTGTGTGCGACACGAACGGCGCGGTGGATTGCCTCGACCTGCACCTGATTCCCAGAGATCTGCCGTGGGGAAGGCTTTCACCGGCAGCCGGGGAAGGCGCGTTTCAATTTGTTAGGAAGGCGTGTGAGCTGGCGATGAATGGAAAGATTGCAGCCATTTGCACTGCGCCACTGAACAAAGCTGCGCTGCATGCTGCGGGGCGCAATTATCCCGGGCATACGGAACTCCTGGCGGAATTGACGGAAACTCCGGAGGTGTCCATGATGCTGAGTACGCCGAAACTGAAAGTGACCCACGTGACCACGCACATCGGCCTCCTTGACGCCGTTGCGAAGATCGAACCGGGTCTCGTAGAGCGCACCATTGGGCGGGCGCGCGCGGCCATGCAAAGCGCGGGAACCGCGGATCCGAAAATCGGCGTGTGCGGCATCAATCCCCATGCGGGAGAGAACGGCCTCTTTGGCCACGGCGAGGAAGCGGAAAAGATCGCGCCGGCGATCGAGGCCTGCCGGCGCAAAGGCTGGAACGTGGCGGGACCGCTGCCGGCCGACACCTTGTTCTTCCTGGCCCAGCGCGGCGATTACGACATGGTGATCGCAATGTATCACGACCAGGGCCATGGACCGGTGAAGGTGCTAGGATTGGAAGCCGGCGTCAATATCACGCTGGGGCTGCCGGTCATTCGAACTTCCGTGGATCATGGAACGGCTTTCGACATTGCCGGAACGGGCACGGTGGACGAAAGGAGCATGGTGGAAGCGTTGCGCCAGGCAACGGCCCTGGTCCGCAGGGATGACTTCGTCGCCGCCAAACCGCGGTCGTAAACGCCTCGCGCGTAGCAAAACGTAGTTACATCCCTGTCGCCGTTGCTGTTGATGCCGCAGTGGCGATCAATACCGCGGCGACGATGAATAGAGGCCGAAGACATGGGGGTTTTGCAGGCAAGTTTCGACAATCTCAGCAGGCGGGAGTTTCTCCGCAATGCAAGTATCATGGCGGCTGGCGGAGGCCTGTTTTCCGCCATTCTCGATTCTCAGCCTGTGCCAAGCCCGAACGGAGCGATCACCGAAGTTCGGCTCGACTTGAATCAGATCCACAAGTGGGATGACTCGAACGGCGACACCTGGGATCCCTTCTGGGCCGACGATGGTCAGTTATACGCATTCAACTGCGATGGCCGGGGCTTCGGCGAGAAGCGAGAGAATCTTGCCTTCAATGGCTTCAGTGGAGAAACGCTCGATACTCTCGTAGGCCGCCCCATCAACCCCATGGCGGAATATGGAGCTTCCGGCTACCGCGGTCCCGATCACGCCACCTGGAAAGCCTGCGGGCAGGAGTGCATCGACGGAATTTTCTACGCGTTTGTGGCCCGCAACGTGTACGGCGGCGAAAGCCATGACCCATTAATGCGCCAGACCGCCTTCAACTCTAGCCTGATCAAATCTGCGGATCGTGGCAAGACGTGGATGCGAACCGAGCAGGAAAACTATGCGCGTCCCATGTGGCCCGGCGCGCGGTTCGCCGCGCCCTTCTTTCTGCATTACGGCCAGAACGGTGGCGACGCGCAGGTCGACCGCGCGGATGAGTTTGTGTATGCGGCGGCCACCAATGGTTTCTGGAACGATGGCGATTATTTGACCTTGGGGCGCGTGCCCCGGCGCGATCTCGCCCGTTTGGACCCTTCGGCCTGGACCTATTACCGCGACGGCGACGGGATGGAGAACGCTAGTTGGACCCGCAACGTCTATGAAGCTTCGCCGATCCTCGCGCGTCCGACTCGCTGCGGACAAACCCCGATTACCTGGGTCCCGGCGCTTCGGCGCTACTTACTCATCTCCTGGTACAATCCCCAGACACTGCAGAAGTGGTTTCAACCCACAGAGATGTGTCACGACTTCTACGTGGCCGAGCACCCTTGGGGGCCGTGGTCGCCACTCGCCTCGTTCACCGACGGCTTTCTCGCCCCCGGAAACAACATGTATGGCCCCTCCCTCTGCCCAAAATATCAGACGGCAGAGCGCGACGAGGTGGTGGTCCCGATGTTTACCTCGGGTTGCCAATTCGCGGACGTGCCCTCCGGTGTCTACAAGTGTTGGATGATCCCGGTGCGGTTGCGAACTGCGCCCGTGCCGGCTTACTCAAGGCTGCGTTTCGACTCGACCTCCATCCGCAAAGAGGGAAGCTGGAGCGCGTTGCCTGCATGGCCCGGGCGTGACAATGCCGCCCTCGAAAGCCGCCAACGCGGCGATGCGCTGGAGATTTCGTTTGAGGGAACAGGAATCGAATACCTCGCGCGCAAAGGCGCGAGTTACGGAGACGTCTCTATCTTGCTTGACGGCAAAGCTGAAACCACGGTTGCGTTGGGCACACATAACTTTCCTGAGATCTCCTGCGTTTCCCTTTACCGGAAACTCGACCTCGAGCGTTCGCAACACCGGTTACGCATCGTCAACGCCGGCAACGATCGAGTGAACTTGCAAGCTGTGAATGTCTATGGATAAGACCGGAGCAGCTCTTTGGCTGTAACAGTGGCGAACCTTCGTGAAGCAGTCGCATTCCGGATCCACCGATGAAGATCTTCGCATTGCATCGATGCGGCCGGTTCGGTTGATCAGCTCTTGAGTTTCTCCGTCCGGCGCATTGAGCCTGTTTCACCCTGCTATAGTGCGTTTCCGCACCCGGAACAGAATCGCGCTGTGGGTGGGTTGGTCGCCTGGCATTGCGGGCAAATGATGCGCGCCGGCGGTTTCACAGGAGGCGGAACGTTCGCAGTGAACGGCTGATCCCACCCTGGAACCGGAATGCCTAACGCCGCCGCAATGCCCGCGGCTTGGACGCCATTGAACTCGCGCACCCGGCCGGCCATGAAGAAACATTCGATAAAGCCGAGGATCGTAGGAATGCCCGTCCAGAAAAGGCAGCAGTAAAGGATGCCAAGACCGCTGCGGCGCAAATAGAAATGATGGATGCCGAAGGTGCCCAGAAACAACGCCAGCAGGATGCCGACGATCTCATCGCGACGCACCGATTCGTACTGCTGATAGAAAAGAGCCTGCGGGTTTGGATACGGGGCGCCGCTCATGCGCGTTCTCCTTGCTCGGTTGAAGGTACGCAGGCGGCTGGCGCACGGTTCCCGCCGGATACTACTGGCGGCCGGATTAGCGCTCCCTCAAAATGCCGGGCATCGCTTTGCTCTTGCATTCTCGCATACGAGAGCGCGGAGGCGCAGGATTTTCCGAGACTCTGTCATCTATCCGCTGTCGATGAAAATGCTTTAGCATCGAACTTGGCTATGAGCAGAGAGTCTCTATCGACCACCGCTGGAACGGCGAGTCATGCGGCGCCGAATGCGGCTCTCAGCGGAAGCCTCCGCATCGGCGGCGATCTCCCCGTGCGCCGCCTCGGCTACGGAACCATGCGCCTGGTAGGCGAGGGCGCGTGGGGCGAGCCCGCCGATCCCACCGAAGCTCGCCGCGTGTTGCGTCGCGCCGTCGAACTGGGTGTCACGCTCATCGACACCGCTGACGCTTACGGCCCCGAGATTGCCGAGCGCCTTATCGGCGAAGCGCTTGCGCCTTACCCGGCCGGCCTGGTCGTCGCTACAAAGGGCGGCGTCACGCGGCAGGGGCCGGCCAAGACAGAGTTCGTCGGCCGCGCCGGCTATCTGATTCAATGCGTCGAGATGAGCCTGCGCCGGCTTCGACTGGAGCGCATCGATCTCTATCAGCTTCACCGCATCGACCCGCGCACCCCGCTCGAAGAGTCGCTGGGCGCGCTTCACCGCATGCAGGAGCAGGGCAAAATTCTCCACATCGGGTTGAGCGAAGTCACGCCCGCTCAGATTGAGGAAGCGGAAAAGATCGTGCCGATCGTGACCGTCCAGAATCGGTACAGTTTGGCCGACCGGCGGCACGCGCAAACCCTCACTTATTGCGAACAGCACGGCATCGGCTTTTTGCCTTGGTATCCCATCGCGGCGGGCAAGCTGCTCAAGCCGGAACACCCTGCAGCGCAAGCGCTCGCCCGCATCGCTGGACTTCACCAGGTGACCATTGCGCAGCTTGCGCTAGCTTGGCTCTTGCAGCGCTCGCCGGTAATGCTACCCATTCCGGGCACCTCCAGCATCGCTCACCTTGAGGAGAACATCGCCGCAGCCGGATTGAAGCTCGCCGCGAACGAATGGGCGGAACTGGAAACTGCCGCGTCCACGGCTTGATCCGAAGCGGCCGGTTCCGGAATTCCGGATCGCGTGCCTTGCCGGGAGAAATCGGTGGACTGGCAAACGCTTCGCTAAGGGGACGGGTAAGCGGCACCCGACCTTCAAAGTAGCTGTTAGGGGAACATAGCCACCACCTCCTCCCATTTGACAATAACTCGAGCATTTTCAGCGGGTTAGGCGTTCGATATCGGCGCATCATCCTGCAAACAAAGGAGTTTTTGCCGAAACGACAGAACAAAGGGTTTACGGGCGATTGATTTGGCTGTCTGGCCTGTTTTCGGGCTTCCATCTCTCGGGAGTGGCTCTGCCCGGGCGCGCGCCCGACTCCGACCCCTCCTCTTGTGCTTTTTTCTTTTTCGCTTGATCAAGTGCTTCATTCCAGACGAGTTGCTTGAACAGTTACGACAAGTGTTTGAAAACAAAAGGCATCCTTCACAATTGTAGGAAAACAGACAAGTTATGATCATCTTCCATCAGGTCAGTTCTCGGTTCGAAGTTCTCAGCGGTCAGTTCGAAGTTCTCAGTGGTCAGGGGTCAGAGACGACTAATTCCCGTGAAAGGATCTGCTTTTCCGGCTTGATGATTGCTATTATGACGACGCAACGCGAAACACCGGCAAATGGAAGTGCTTTGTTTCGCGCTCGATGCAGAATTTCCGCTTGACGCGGGGTGGGATGGGCCCGCCTCGTGAAGGCGAGTTAGTAAGCTCGCCACAAGGAGGATGGAGGACGATGAAGGTATCGACCATTGGGCTGGACATTGCGAAGCAGGTTTTTCAGGTACATGGGGCAGACAAGGCGGGCCGGACTGTATTTCGGCGCAAGCTGAAACGCAACGAGGTGGGGCGCCTTTTT
>JASHOC010000123.1 GCA_030041305.1 Acidobacteriaceae bacterium | reverse complement strand
AAGCCAACTTGCAAACAGCATTCTACGGGCAAAGTCGCAACTTCAGCTACGAGCCACACGGTGCCATGCCCGCTCCTAACAGGGCCGAACCAGGCGGATGCGCCGTGCATTCTTAAGACATCCCGCCTATTCAGCATCGTCACCAACCAAGATCCAACTGCGGCACCTCAGCAGCTCGATGTAAAGTAAGTTTCGCTTTCCTTCGGTCGTGATGTCTGGGTCAATATTGATGGGCTGTCTCCTGCTCCCGCAGACACCCTCCGCGATGATCGGCGAACTTCACGATCTGTCCCAAATCAATGCGGTGGGCAACCATAACGCGGCCTCGTATAATCTAGGCTCCCGCGCTACTCACTTCCCCGACTGGAGAGCGCGCATATTTTGAATCACACTTTAACTTATCATTGATTCGGCGCTATTCGGCGCCCATGCCGACCAGCCAATTAGCGATCGCAGATGACTCAGTAAATGCGAACGCTGACAGCCAGATTTGATCACGTTCGCCACGAGGATTCTGCAAGCCGATCCAGCGCTTTTGTCCCTTTTCATGCCCAGGCTTCGCATATCTAGGCAGCAACACGAAATTGATCTCCGCAAGCTCGGCTCTTAGCGGCGCATAACCGGCGCCGCGAGGCCGAGGGAGATTGACGGGCTCTGCAACTTCGCTTTCCGGAAAGCGCATTTATACCGGCGGGTTGGGCTCCCGTCATGCGGGCGGTGTGCGTTCGCTCGTTTGTGCCGGCGGGAAGGCCCGCGTTGCGCAATGCGCCGCTACGTAGGCACATCGCGAATATACCGGCGGCGACGCAGCGCGACAGGAGCTCGAAGTGAGCGAGCAGGCGCATAAGAAGACGCGGCAAGCGGTGCGCTCCAAAGGAGACTGGCGCGCGATGGCCGCCGCCGCAACCGTGGGTGGGTTGCTAATCGCGGCACTGGCGTCGGGACTTTATCGAAGCGCGGCGCGCTCTTCGCGCCATGCTCAGACCAAGCCGGGGGATCAAGATTCGCTAGCGGTTTTCTCGAGCGGCCGGACGGCAAAGGGTCGGGCTGGCGCGCAGGCTCAACCCGGCGTCGTGAACCGGGAAGTGAATCGAGAAGCGGAAGAGAAAGCGCGGGCGGAAAAGCAAGCCGCCGAGAAACAACAGCAGGCGGTCGCCGTACAGCAAGCGGCGCTCGCGGAGGAGCAACGCCAACTCCAATTGCAAGCCGCCGAACAGGCAGCCAGGGAGAAGCAGTTGGAGGAAGACCGGCAGCGTATTGAGGCGGAGAAACAGCAGGCCGGCGCGGCAGCAGCGGAAGCCGAAAGGCAACGCATCGCCGCCGCTCAAGAAGCGGAACGGCTAAGGAAGCAGCCGGCGTTCGACGGCCCGAGTTCGGGATCCATCGTCTGGCAGGGTGACGTGAATGGCACGACCCTGGTCACGATCGAGGGCAACTCCAGCGATACGGGCCAGGTGATTTCAGGAGCATTGCCGGGGGTTCTGGTCGTGGTCCAGCCGGCGGACGCAAAGCACGTGGGAGTGGCGAGTGCGCCAGCGCCCAGCAACGGCTACAGGCGGCTGATGCTGCGCGTACAGGGCAAAGGCGCGATGCAGGAAGTCGTTCACTGGTCGATTCCGTGAGCCGCACGGTTCGCACCGCAAACGGGAAAAGGAGAGACGGAGATGAAAACGAGCAGAATTTACTGGCTGGCAACGATGTGCCTTCTCGCGGTGACGGCGCGCGCGGCAGTGGCGGGCGACAAAGTGGGAAGAGACAAGACGTTTGTCGTGAACCTGACTTCGCCGATCAGCACCAAGAGCTCGAAACCGGGCGACACGTTTACTGCGGTTGTCATGCAGCCGGCCGAGTTTCAGGGCGGCGTCGTCGAAGGGCACATCCGCAAGGTGGAGCCGGCGCAGAATATGGAAGCGCCCAAATCGCGCATCACGTTCGCCTTCGAAACGCTGACGCTGAGCGACAACACCACCTACAAGATCCAGGCCGACCTGAAAGACGTGGTGAACTCCAAGGGAGTGGCCAAGGTGGATGAGGAAGGCCAGGTGATCGGGCGGGGCAACGTAGCTAAGCGTGCGCTCTTCGGAGCGGGCGGCGCCGGACTGGGCTCGTTTGCCGGCGGCATGCTGGGCGGCGGAATAGGCAGCCTCGCCGGCGGACTAGCCGGTGGCGCCCTGGGATACGCCGTTTCGCTCGATGTCACCGCTTCGTCGCACAACATCGAGTTCTTTCCGGGAACCCACTTCACGCTCGCGGTGACGAGCAAGGGCACGGACAAGGATGTGAACGCCGACGATGTTCGCAAGCTGGAGGCGGCGAACGAGGCCGCGACGGCTGCTCACACGGCGTCCGCTGAAGCAGCGCAGCAGCAGACGAGCCCATCTGTGGACCCCGCTCCGCAGCCCTCGCCCGCAGCACGGCAGTAGTCCAAAGATGACGATTCACCCAATCGCCCAGAGGAAGGGAGTGTAGTGATGAAACTTGAAACGAAATTGAGCCGCCCCATAAGGCTAAGCAGTCGCCGCATTCTCTTCGCCTGGGCTGTGGCCCTGTTGCTGGCCGCGACCGCTGTCTTGCGCCCGCAGTTGCTCGCCCAGAATGCGCAGCAGCAGCTGCAGCAGGAATTGGAGCGCGAGCGCGAACGGCAGCAGGAACAGGAGCGCCAGCAGGAACAGCAGCGCCAACAGGAACAACAGCGCGAGGAAGAGCAGCGCCAGCAGGAACAGGAGCGCCAGCAAGAACAACAGCGCGAGGAACAGCAGCGCCAGCAAGAAGAGGATCGCCAGCAGGAACAACAGCGCCAGCAAGAACAACAGCGCCAGCAGGAACAACAGCGCCAGCAGGAACAACAGCGCGAGGAACAGCAGCGCCGGCAAGAAGAGGATCGCCAGCAGGAACAGCAGCGCGAAGAACAGCAAAGGCAACAGCAGCAACAGGAACAGCAAAGGCAGCAACAGATTCAGGGGCAGCAACGTGAACAGCAACAGCGCCAACAGCCGGACGAGCCGACGCTGACCACGCGCCCAGTGAATCCCAAGCCCGTTCCGCCTCCACAACTTACGGGTGCCCCCGAGCATCCGGTTCAATCGTCAGGCCGCAGCGAAGCGCGGCCTCCACTCGCGCCTCTGCCCGATCAGCCGGCCGCAATTCGCCCGGCGGACCATCCTTCGGTCGATCCTTCCGTGGAATCGCACCGGGTCGATCATCCTCTGCCGGCGTTGCCGCGCCCGGTTTCACATTCCGTGCCGGTTCATCCTGTGCTTCCGGCCGAGCCGGTTACTCCTCCGGTTCTGATTGCTTTGCCTCCGCCGAAACCGCGTCCGATTTTCGTGAGACCGCCGCTCCCACCGGCAATTGTGGCAGGATCACCGGTGACGAAGGTTGTGGTTACACCGCCGCGCCCCACGGTGGTTCTCGCGCTACCGCCACCGCGTCCTGCGGGTGTCGTGGTTACAGTTCCAGTTCAGGGGTTGGCAGTTGTGCCGCAACAGGCCACCAGCGCCGCGCAATTGCAGGTGGCCCAGGCGGAATCCTACTGTGCTCAGGCTGGTGCCTACCAGAACTATGTGAACCAGTTAATGAACCAGCAGAACATCACAAGCGATGGCGTCAATCAGATTCTGCAAACGCTGGCCGGCGCCACATCGGATCCCAACTTGCAAAATGCGCTGTTGGATTCGGTGAATCAGCCGAACCCAATCAACGACGCGCTCGACCAGCAGTTGCAGAATCAGGCCAATCAGCTTGAGATCAACTGCCAATCACAACTGGCCGCCGCGCAGCAGCAGCTTGCCGCAACTCAGACAGCGACGCAGCCCGCAGCATCGCAAGCGCTCGCATCGGGAACCCCAACGCAGCCCGCAACTTCGGGCGGCAACGGCGGCGCGCCGCAGACGGCATCCGGTCAACCCGGACGGGCAGTACTCGGAACGCGGGCAATGCAGGCGCAGCCGACGCAAGCGACATCACCCCAGCCCACCACCACCGCTGCCAGGGCCGGAGGTCAGCAGCCGGTCGCAGCTTCGGGTAGCGAATCGACTTTCCCTTTGAAAGCGACCTGGAGCTCAGCTCCAGTCTTGAAACAGATGTATGTTTCGTTTGGCTTTTCCACCCCTACGGGATTCGACGATGGTTTTGGCGGCGACGGCGCCTGGGGAGCCTTTATCTCCAGTGACGAGCAGACTGCCATCAATCAGTCAGGGATCTACTGCGCAGCCAACTCCACTCAGCCCAATTGGTGCGGTTCCGGCAACGGCGGATCGTTTGCGATCTGCAAGTCCGACGGAGTGAGCAGATGGGTTGCCCTGGCCGTCAACACCAACCTCAGCGCCTGGTCTGACGGAGAGGCCATTGGCAGCACTTCGCAAACGGAGGCAGAAGGCAGCGCGGTTGCCAACTGCGGCCAGCAATCCTGTCATCTCGTATGGAGCCAGATGGTTGACTGCAAAGGCGCGGCGGTGAGTTCGCCTGGCGCCGGTGGCTCCGGCAATCCGCAGCCGAATGCCGCTACACAGGGCAATTCCACACCGCCTGCGCATCAGCCTGCAACGCCGCCCGCGGATGCTTCGCCAGCACCCCCATGTCCCGACGGGGAAGTTTGCGCCGGATCGGCGCAGTAGCCGCTTCGGCCATGGCGCAAGATTTTGAGAAACGCAAGAGAGATAAGGAGGAGCTATGTCAATTCGCATTGTTGTTCGGCATGTTTCGGGTGCACGCGCCAACCAAATCGACGAGATTCCGGCAGAGGGTTTTGGCGAGATCGTGGCGGGCCGCGAAGAGGGAACGGGCATCTGCTTTCCCGATCGCGAGGACTTGGTGAGCCGCACGCACGCGCGTATCTACGCTGAGCCACCTGGCTCCGGCTCCTACTACATTGCCGATCTGCAAAGCCACAACGGCACGTTCCTGAACCGGCAGAGAATCAGCGCGCCGAGCCGCATCCATCACGGCGACGTGGTCCAGCTCGGCTCGAGCGGTCCGGAGTTTCGGTGGGAGCTGGATCCGCCTCCTGTTGCCAGCAGGCCCACCCGCGTCCTGGGCTCGAGCGGCTCGGCCATCCTCGCCGGCGCCAACTCCCGGGTCACGCGTGTTGCGGCAGCTCCGGATGGCGCGCCGCGGCCCATTGGCAGAGCCACGGTGGAGCGCATGCTCGACGACACTTTCGGCCGCGTTAAGCGCGAATCGGGAAAGACGCTGTGGGTTGGCATTGCCGCCGTCATTTTGCTGATGGTGGGCGGACTCGGCGCCTGGATCTACGCGCGCCACGCCGTGGCCGAGAGCACCGCGCACCTCGAGGGCCAACGGGAATTGCTTGTGAAAATGGCCGGCGTGGTCAATCAGCAGCCGAAGGACGAAGCCGTGGTGCACACGCAGATGGACAGACTCACCACCGAGCTGAAGCGCCTTGCCGCGCAAAGCCAGATTGCCCAGCATGGCGGTGCCGACGCACAACAACGCGGCGATGCCGCAGATACGGCTCAGGCAAACGCCTCCGTCGCTCCGCCCGCCAGCTACGAAGCCGGCCTCAATCAGATAGCCACGTATTACAACTCCGGCGATTACCAAGACGCCTACGCGGAATGTGCGCAGGTTATCGGAATGGACCAGAGCCGCTGGGAAGGCTATTACAACGCTGGGCTTGCGGCCGAAAGGATGGGCCAGTCAGACGCCGCGCTCGCTGCGTTTCAGGACGCATCGAAGGTCGCACCCGACGATCAGAAGCCGATGATCGCGGCGCGCATCAATGCCCTGCAGGGCCAGTCCGCGCAAGCGAACTGATTCGACGGTAACCGCGCCGGCCGGCGCAATCTACTCGGCCGGCGCAAAGGAAATCGCTGGCAAGCATACAAATGGAGGCATTGCATGTCTCGGTCCGCCGCGTCGATTCTCATCCTGCTCGTTATAGCCGTTGCGCCTTCGACCGCACCAGCTCAAGACAGTATGCCGGATGGAAGCAGCACACCATTCATGTCCGACACGCTGGTCTTCATAAGAGCCAGGCAGGTCGAGAAGGGCAAAATCTGCTGGCGAACTTCAGCACAAGTCGGCGATCTGTGGAGTAGCGACTCCTCCAGCAAAGAAGTAACTTCATTCTCTGATGCTGGGCCATGCAAGGTTTTCTATCATTCGGTATGGACGAAGAGCGGCGGTGTGTATGATGACGACTTCATGTTCGAGCTTCGCGATGTCAAGGCAATTGATGTGCAGCCGGGAAATGAGGAGAGGGGCTCCGGCATCGCTTACTATCGTGCTACTACGTTTCCTCAAATCTTCCGGTTAGAGCTGGCAGGGCCTGCCGTGCGGAGAACGCCGTTCGAGTTCACATTCACCGATGCCTCGATGAGGGGCCGAATTGCGCCGCCACTGTTGCGCGCGCTCGAGCTCTGCGGGGGTTCGGCTGCAATTCGCACCGGGAACTTGAGCAGCGCAGAGCTCACGCTTTTCAACACCCCGCCGGCTGCAAAGCCCGTGACCCTCAGCGGCCCCGCAGTTACCGGCACGATGCTTCAAATCCAGAAAATCTTACAGGGCCTGGGAAGGCTTGACCATTCATTGCGGACGGTCGTCGGGTCATGCGGCGGAGGGCGAAAGGATCGGTTTTAGTGCTTTCAATTGCAAATCGTGTATCTCCTGGCCGCGACTCTCCTTTTTTTTCGCGTGCCAGTGAGATTCGGAAAGGTCGGCCAAATGCTGGATTTCGATACATCCGTGATCACGCACTGCGGCAAGGTGCGAACCAACAACGAGGATTCGGTGACCCTGGTGTGGCCGCGGAATAGCGACTCACAGAAGCCGCGTAGTCTGCTGGCTATAGTCGCCGACGGTATGGGCGGTCACGAGGGCGGCGAACTGGCCAGCCGCATGGCTGTCGAAACCATCGAACACGCTTGGCTCGAATCGACTCGCGCGCCCAACGCCGCGCTCCATTCGGCCTTTGTCGAGGCCAATCGGGCAATCTATCGCGCTGCGCGCTTGAATGCGAGGCTGAAGGGCATGGGCACCACGTGCGTGGCGAGCGTTCTCTCTGAGGAACGCGCATCCTGGGCCTGGATCGGGGACAGTCGCCTCTACCTGCTGCACGAGGGCCGTGCCTACCGCTTGTCGGAAGATCACACCGTAGTGCAGAAGATGGTGCGCGACGGTCTGATCACTCCCGAGGAGGCTCGCCATCATCGCGATCGCAGCGTGCTGGCGCAGGCCATGGGCACGCGCCAAAGCATTCGGCCCAGCTTGGGCGGCGACCCTATGCGCATTGAGCCAGGTGACCGGCTGCTGCTCTGCTCCGACGGCCTGCACGACCTCGTAGAAGACGAAGAGCTGGTCGCGGCGTGTGCCGAGGGCTCGGCCGCGGACGCCGCTAACCGACTGGTCTCGCTCGCCCTGGAGCGCGGCGGTCACGACAACATCTCGCTCATTCTGATTGCGGCAAGCTGCCAGCCACTCCTCAAGCGGCAGCCAAGAAAGACGCGCGAGCAGGTGATCGCATGACCCAATATATCGGCCAATACCGGATCGTCGAGGAGCTCGGCGCAGGCGGCATGGGCATTGTCTATCGCGCCTTTGACATCGAACTGCGGCGCGAGGTGGCGCTGAAGCGGCTGCGTCCCGAGGTCGCCGCATCGGCCAGGGTGCTCGAGCGTTTCCGCAACGAAGCGAAATTGCAGGGCCGGCTCAACCATCCCAACATCGCCCAGCTCTACTCGGTGGTGCAGACCGACGACGCGTTTGGCATCGTGATGGAGCTCGTCGATGGCGCCATGGCGAGGAACCTGCTGCCGCTGCCCTGGCAGGCAGCCTTGGCTGTAATTCACCAGACGCTCGACGCGATCGGATACGCGCACAACCTCGGCGTTCTGCACCGCGATATCAAGCCCGAGAACATCCTGGTCGACCGGCGCGGCACGGTGAAGGTGATGGATTTCGGCATCGCCTACGCGCTGGGTTCGGAGAGAATGACGCGTGAGAAAAGTATCGTAGGTACGCTCGAATACATGTCGCCCGAACGGATCCAGGGCCGGTCCATGGATGGAAGGAGCGACATTTATTCGCTCGGCATCCTGCTGTTCGAGTTGGTGAGCGGCCGGTTGCCCTTCCATACCGACAGCGAATTCGAACTGCTGCGATGCCAGATCGAACAGCACCCGCCTTTGCTTTCCTCAATCGTCGACGTTCCAGCGCAACTCGACGAGGTGGTCTTTCGCGCCATGAAGAAAGATCCTGCTGGGCGATACCCAACTTGCACAGCCATGGCGGAGGATCTCGGCACCCTCGGCGCCGCAAGCGATGCGTTGACGGAATTGCAGGCTCTGGTGAACCGCGCACGCTCTTGCGCTGCCGAGCCATTCGACGAAAAGCGCTGCTTTGCGGAAGTGGCTCGCCAGATCGCTGCCGGAAATCTCGATTCCGCAGAGCGGTTGCTCCGCAGCGAGCTCGCGCGGCGCACGCACGAGGCTTCGCTGCGTCAATATCATACTGTGATCTCGAGCGCGTGCGAGATCTCCAAGTCCTCAAACGATGGTGGCCGAGAGGAGTTGCGCACCTGGCTCCAACTGGTCGGCGCCGCGCGCGCGCAAGCCGACGCCGCGCACCGCGATGCGCTGCGACAGATGGCGCTCCTTTGTCCGGGCTCTCCGGTCTTTCAATTACTCGCCGCCCAGCATCGTCAAGAGTCTCTTCTTTGGGAGAGCGAACCATGAGCCCGGGCACAAATCGCCGCACGGCCATTGGCCTCGCCGTCTGCGCTGCCATCGCGCTCGCCATCCTTGCCCTCCGCGCTCTCGAGCTTCAAGCCGAGTTGCACAACGAGATGGCGCACCTTGCCGAACAGCGGCTTGCCGCCGCCGCGTCGGCCGTCAATCGCCTCTCGTTGCCTCCGGCGCGTCCGCTCTCGGTGTGCAACGACACTTCGACGCAACTCAACGTGCCTGTGGTCACCGCTCTCTATCTGGGCCCTGGAGCAACATTCCTAAGCTATAACAGCGCCAGCGACGATTGGCGATCTTGGACGATTCCTCCGCACAGCATGAAGAGATTCGTGGACGCGGGCGCTGTTCAGCGCACAGGATGGGATGGCTCGGCGGTGTTCTATGCGATCGAACTGGCCAGTGGTGGCACCCCACACATGTTTTCCGGGACCTCCAACGATCTCGCCAAAGGATGTCTTCACATCGCCGCGGAAGAAATTCGCAATTGAGAACGCAGGAAGGAACAGGCCGTGAATCTGGAGACACAATCCGCAGCCAGCGAGATCGCCTCAACCGGCGCATTCCAACTGAGCCGCGTCGCGCCCGGTGACTCCGAGACAGAATGTCTCCAACTGGCGCTTCGGTTTCCTTCCGTTCCCGAACAGAATCCGAGCGTCTCCGGCTGTCCCGAATTGCCCGCCATCCAGCGCATCATTTCCGGCGAATTCCCAGTCATCGAACTTCAGGACTTCGCAGGCGCTAGTCTGGCCTCGATCTTCGCCGGACGCAAGTTCACCGCCGAATTCTCCTATGCGATCCTGCGGTCAATCGCCCGCGCGCTCGACCAACTCCATGCCGCAGGCCGGATACACGGAGCGCTCAGTCCGTGGTCCATTCTCGTGGGGGAAAATGCGCAGGTCCGCATTGTGGATTGGATGATTCTTTGGCAGAACTTGCCGCTCCGCGATCGCGCTCACGCTGCCGAGTATCTGGCCCCGGAGATTTTCGCCCAGGCAGCGGCGGATGCGGGCCCAGATCGATTCGATCAATTCGCTCTCGGCGTCATCGCGTTCCAATTGCTCGCAGGAGCCACTCCGTTCCCCGGCGCCGGCCTGGCAGAATCACTCTTTCGCATTCGCTACGGAATTCCCGATCTCGATCCGGGGGGAGAGATCCATTTTGCAGCCCAGGTAATCTTCCATCGCGTTTTCTCGGTTGATCCCGCAGAGCGGTTCGACTCTTGCTCGGCGTTTGTGCAGCAACTCGAGCAGGCGACGCCTCTTCGCAACGACAGCGAAACACGTCTGGATTATGCTGAGTCCGATCGCTGGGAAGATAGAACGCCCACCGCTGGCGCGGGTCATGAAAATGCGGCGGCGGGCCTCCAATCGCGAGCACAGAAATCCGGCCTCAGGTGGTGGACCACCGCTATAGTACTTTCTCTTCTGGCCACCGGCCTCGGCATTACGGATTGGTTCCTACAATCACGAATTGGACAGTTAACCCGGCAGGAAGCGCTGGTCGAAAGTTCGCAGCCCGCCGGCACGCTCGCAAGCGGCGTATTTCGAGTCTGCAACGCTTCGCCGGAATCGATGACGGTCAGTGAATTGGCCGTGGCCTATTGGGGCCCGGAGCACAGGCTTCGCGTTTTCTCGAGCTCTTCGTACACGCACTCCGGCTGGCCAATCGCTCCCGCTTCCTCGCGGAACCTTTCCTGGCCATCCGGGGAAAAGAGCATTTGGGATGGATCCGTACTATTCTACTTTCTCCGCATTCAAAAGGGAGACAAGGAATTCATCGTGACTGGCCGTTGGGACGCTGTTGGCCAAGGATGTCTTCATGTGTGATAAGACTAATTTCGGTGCCTTTGAGATTATTACCGGCTCGTCGCATACACGCTAATATTTCACGCGACGTTAAGCTTTAGTCGAAATGGCACGGTTCATCCGCCGCCCAAATCGAAGCAAGTCAGGGACCGGTCTTCCGTCGAAACGAGGCCAGAATCACGGTGAAGCAGGTTGGATGTCGCCCTGCAGGCCTTCCGCCAAGGGGAGAGGGATGCGTAGCCGTTCCTCGTCTTGTTGAGACAAATGGTTCCCTCTATCCGCAAGCGACGAAAATTCTGGTCGACAAGTCTCTTGAATTCGACAACTATTAACCCGATGTCCCCGACTTCTTCCATTTTTCGCTAATTGAGTTATCCGGGCCGCTTAGGTTCATGGCTCGTACTGGACTCCCAGTTCCCCGCGACCCCGGAGCCGCTCTGACGTCGGCAAAGCGGACGAGGTCATCGACGAGTTACGGCCGGCGTCAGGGACTCCAGCGGTCGATCAGTTGTCCAACCTAGTTGAAGAAAGCGAGGCATCGTATGGCAAATGGAAATGCAGGCGGATCGGCAGATGCGCCGCAGGACTTTACAGGAACCTTCAACTTCGAAGCAACTTTCGCATTCCT
>JASHOC010000122.1 GCA_030041305.1 Acidobacteriaceae bacterium | reverse complement strand
TTCAAGCTGGATGTGGAGGACCGGCTGGCCTCCATCCTGCCTGCGAATGCCGACGCCGACACCGGCGACGATGAGCGGCTGTTTCGCAGGCTATCCCTCTGAGGTATGCGGGAGCAGATCGGTTATCAGAGCCGGAGTTCCGTGTCAGTAGGAGCATCCCAAAAGCGGCGCTGCCTTTGGCATCGGCGGGAGTGGCGACACGTCACCCCGTGTCGGGTGCTGCAAGGTTGCTGGAGGTTCCTGCGGCGGGAACCTGTTGAGAGCGCAGCGATTCTCGGCAAAACGGGCTGCTCATGGTTACTGCGGCAGTAACGTGCGGCATCCAATCTGGGAACCTGTTGAAAGCACGAGGCAAGAGTCCAGAACCGGCATCCCGGCGCGCTCACGCGCGTTTAGCCTCCGCTCCGCCGTCCGTAAAGGCTCTCCGCTTCGCTCTGACCGCTCGCGCGGCTCCCGTTGGTCGGCCTTGACTGACGGCCTCCGCTGCGGCTGGTTGGCAGCTATGAGAAGAATGTCTTCTTCTCATGTTCCACATGACAAGTGCCACGGCTCCGATCTTCGGCGTCTGCGGGCAACACCGCTAATGACCATCTTTTTTCAGTGTTTCAAGACCAGCACCGACCGCTGCCACGGCAGCTTTGTTCCATCCTCTTGTTCCGGGTCTGTCCAATCGATTGTGTCAATCCCCCTGCCAAATGCCACTAGGTAGGAGTGCGGGCCGCAGCTTGCGTGAACTCCCGTCCCAGCAATTTGCCCCATGCAGCTAAAGAGTCGGCCCGCGATGCTGCTGCGCTCGGTGCGTCGAGGAAAGTGGACTTCGCCCATGACTCCGGTCAAACGATCTTCCTCGTGCGAAGATTGCTCGAGACTGTACGGCTGCCATACTTCGCGGACGGTGATACCGGTCAGCGGCTTTCGGGTCGCGTCCAAGGTTGTGACCGTCCAGTCTGGGGCGACTGTCTGCGGCAGCGGAATAAAGCTCATTGCCAACACCACTGCTGCGGCAAGCACAATCTTATTGCGATAAGGATGTGGCACGCTTCAAATTCTAGTCCCCGGTGCAACCCAGCGAGCGAAGATTTGAATTCCCTGGCGCTGCGGCAAGCGTGTCACTAGCAAGCGAAGAAGCAAAAATCTTGGAATCGGGTTACTCTGGTAGCAACCTGCAGTTGCTGAAGGGGTAACCCAATGACTCCCCTCCCTTTAGCAAGAAAGCGGCTCGGCACGGCTCCGTGTCCTGTACGTTGTGGCGCGCGGACGATGTGCGGCCCAAATCCAAGTTCCAATCCCCAACCCAATCGAATCGGCGGTGAGCGATGAAGGCCCCGCTGCGTACGAAGTCCATCGGCACGAAGGTGAGCGAGGAGGAGTTCGCGGCGCTGGAGGAGTGCGCGCGTCAGGCTGACATGACGCTTTCGGAATGGGTACGAGCTGTGTTGCTGGCCGCGCCAGGAGTGGAACTGCCGGACGATGACGCGGCGGTGGCCGGACGGGTGACGTTGGCCGAGGTACTGGCATTGCGGACGCTGTTCCTGAATCTCCAGTTTAGGCAGGCGCAGGGTCCGCTTACGGAAGCCGAAATGCGGACCTTGATCGAGCGGGCCGACGCGGTGAAGGGAGATCGGGCGCGGGAGCGGATCGAGGCAGCGCGGAGCCAGGCCAGGAAGCAGGCCGGAGTCCCGGCTGAAAAACCGAAAGCTGGAGAGCCACAGGCAGAGGAGGTCTGATATGGCGGAGTGGGGCCGGAAGCAGTACAGCAAACCGTGGCCGAGCCGGACACACGTGTGGACGTGGGGAGCATTTTTCCTTAGCTGCCTGTTCTTCGTGTTCATGGTCTGGAGAGACGGGCGGGTGAACTGGACGGCGGCGCAGCGGCTGTACCTGTCGGACTACCTCAAAAGCGGCGCGCGGTCGAAACTTCCGGCAGCGAAGGCGCGTTACACGCTGCTCCTGGGGATCACAGCCAAGGGCGAACAACTGCTTGTGACTGGCGACGAAATCGAGGCGGTGAAGGGGCAGGACGGGCGCTACGGATACGTGCTGACTGACGACGGCATCAAGGACGGACTGACGCGGTTGCAGTGGACGACGGCGGTATACAACGACCGTGGACTGCACGGGCTGATGGGAAGCTACGTCTACCAAAACCAAACGCTATGGGACTTCGTGAAGCGGCCCACGTACTGGACAGCGGCTTTCTTCGTGGCGCTCTTGTTCATCGTTGTGCCCAAGGATCGTGCGCGGCGGATGGTCTGGAAGTTTGGGCGACGGCTGCGCGGCCCGGAGCTGGTCACGACGGCGGAATTCAATGAGAAGCTTGGCCGGAAGAAATGGCTGAGGACTTACTACGCGGACGGAATCGCACTCGTCAATCTTGAGCGCACATGGTACGACAGCCTACTCAGACGGGACCGTGGCCGCTGGGTTTGCGTCCCGAAGGAGCGCGAGGCGATGCACTTCCTCATCGTGGGAGACAGCGGCACCGGCAAGAGTGCGGCCATCCGCCAGGTACTCTCACAGATCGCAGACCGTGGCGAGTCGGCAATCGTGTACGACCCGGCGCTCGAATACCTGCCACAGTTCTACCGCGAGTCGCGTGGCGATGTGGTGCTGAATCCCTTGGACGCGCGGTGTCCGTTCTGGATGCCCAGCGACGAAGCGCCGCATGAGGCAGAGGCGTTGACGGTGGCAGCTTCGCTGTTCCCGGAGCGCGGTTGGGAGAACCGTTTCTTCGTGGACGCGCCGAGGAAAATCTTTGCGCACCTTGTGAACCTGAAGCCGACGCCGGAGCAGTTAACGCATTGGATGTGCCACGAGCAGGAGATCGACGCCCGCGTGCAGGGTACGGAAATGTGGGCCATGATCCACTCGACAGCACCGAACCAGAGATCAGGGGTGATGGGTTCGCTCAATATGGTTGCCGATGCGTTTAGACTGCTGCCACCGGAGCGGGAAACGAAGCGGCGTTGGAGCGCGCATCAGTGGAGCCAGGAGCGGCGCGGTTGGCTCTTTCTTACGTCGAAACCAACGATGAGGGAGCGCCTGCAGCCGCTGCTGAGCCTGTGGCTCGACCTGTTAGTGCTACGGCTGATGAACGAGGGCGGAAGCGGCGCGCGAAAGACGTGGTTCGTGCTGGACGAGGTAGCGACGCTGCAACGGTTGCCGCAGCTTACGACGGCCATCACGGAGAGCCGGAAATCGAACTGCCCAATGGTCCTTGGCTTTCAGGGCAAGGCGCAAGTTGAGACGCTGTACGGGCATATCGCCGAGGCGATGCTGTCGCAGCCCGCGACGAAGCTTTTCTTCAAGACGAGCGAACCTCATGCCTCGGAATGGATCTCGAAATCCATCGGCGAGATAGAAGTGGAACGCTTCCGGGAGAGCCGGACGCGCGGCGTGTTCCCACAGCAGCGGGAGAACGAACAACGGGAGATTACACGGGAGCCGCTAGTCATGGCGTCGGAGATCGGCGGCCTTGAGCCACTGCACGGGTACTTGAAGCACGGCAACCTGGTAGTGCGGATGCGCATGCCGTATTTGACGCTGGACGAACCCGCAGAGAAGTTCATCGAGCGGAAGATGACCATGCCGGCAACGGCAACGCCGGCGACGATGCCGACGAGAGAACCGGAACCGGCGCAAGCCACCGTT
>JASHOC010000121.1 GCA_030041305.1 Acidobacteriaceae bacterium | reverse complement strand
CTCGCCAGCGCATCCTGGACAGCGAAAACCCGTCGGCCAACGCAGCCGCTCCAGATAGGCAACGCACGATTGCTCGTCGGGAAACCACGCGCGAAACTGCTGCCAAGTGCCTGGATAATCAAGCTGTTTTGAAACTTCAGACGCGCGAACCACAATATCTTGAGTCTACTGTATTAAGGGAGCTACCCCACTTATCGATTTTTTCGGCCCGCATCGCCTCGATCGAGGGAGCGTATCCCTGTACCTGCACCAGGTCCACGGGGATATGGAGTTGGCTTTGAAGGTATTGGGCCATCAACTTCGACTGGCTGCCGCTCATTGCGGTTTGGAGCTGGTCGGCCTGCGGGGAATAGGCGTAGTGCAGAACCCTGGGCCAGTTGTCGCTTGCATTGACCACCTTGCATCCGCTGAGCGGAATCGTGAGCGCAACACATAGCGCAAGAGAAGCGTATCGAAGGCTATTCATCGTCCCTCGCTATGCGTAGACAACTTCCTTAAGACGCCCATCCTCGAGATGAAGCGACCGGTCCGCCATTCTTCTCAGAGTATGTCCATCGTGGGTAATGAGTATGATCGACGTTCCCGTGTTCTTCAGCTCGATCAGCATGTCAATCACCGCGTCCTTGGTTCTTATATCCAGAGAGGCAGTCGGTTCATCCACCAGTAGGAAGCGGGGGCGGGAGATCATGGCCCGCGCGATATTGACGCGCTGCTGCTCGCCTCCGCTGAAGGTCGACGGGTAAGCATCCCAAAGCTCTTTGGGCAAACTCAGGCGCTCGAAGCAACTGCTGGCGTCGCTCCGTCCTTCCTCGATCGAGCGGCCCCGTGCAACCAGCCCCGAGGCCACCACGTCCACAGCGGGCACGCGCGGAATCACCTCCAGGAACTGGGAGCAATAAGTCATCTCCGACCTGCGCAGGCGAATGACCTCGTGTTCTGACGCTGCTGCCAAATCGATGGTCTGCCCTTGCCCATTCGTGTAAAGGATCTGGCCGCTGGACGCCAGGTAAGTGCGATGAATACACTTCATCAGGGTCGATTTCCCCGAGCCTGTTTTACCGGTGAGGCCGACAATCTCGCCCTCATCCACATTGAACGAGACCTGCTCCAAAGCGTGGATTTCCTTCTCGTTGAGAATGTGCATTTCAAACCGCTTCCGCAGGTTCACGACCTCAAGCAGCTTCCCCATCTGCGCCCCTTTATTCAGATTCGATCGTTCTCGCTCCGCGCCGGCTAGAGCAGCGAGCTAACCAAAAGCTGTGTGTATCCGTGCTGCGGATCCTGCAGGATCTGATCGGTCAGGCCGTGCTCCACAATTTGCCCGTGCTTGAGCACCAGCGTGCGATCGGTCAGCATCCGGATCACTCCGAGATCGTGTGAAACCACAATCATGGAAATCCCGAGGTCTTGCTGCAGACTGCGAATCAGGTCCAGCACCTTAGCCTGCACCGAGACATCGAGCCCGCTGGTTACTTCGTCCAGCAGAAGCAGGGGCGGATTGTTGGCGATGGCCTTGGCAATCTGCACCCGCTGTTGCATGCCGCCGCTGAACCTTGCGGGCGACTCATCCATGCGCTTCACCGGAACCTCGGTGTGCGTCAAAAGGTCGGAGCCGCGAATGCGAATTTTACCGACATGAAATACGCCGGCCATCAACAACTTTTCCGCTATATTGCCGCCCGCCGAAAAGCGGAAGTTCAGCCCATCGCGCGGATTCTGATAAACCATGCCCATCAGGTGATTGCGCACAAAGCGCTTTTTCTGGTTGGAGAGCTCGAACAGATTGACCGCTCCATCCTCGAAGGGCTTGAAATGCACTTCTCCCGCGGTCGCATCCTGATCGAAATAGAGCAACTGCACCAGGGTGCTCTTCCCCGAGCCGCTTTCTCCGACGATGCCCAGCACCTCGCCCGGATACAGGTCGAAGCTGATGTTGTTAACGGCTGCTACCGCCCCCGTCTTGGGGTCCATATTGGAATCGAATTTCGGACCCGTGCGTTCGAGTACTCCGGGCGCCGCCTCGCCATAGATCTTGGTCAGGTTCCGTGCACGCAACAGCCAGTTGTTGTCCATCGCCGCCTTTATTCCTATTCGGGATTGGTAAACAGTTTCTGCGGAGGCCGTGGACCTTGCCGCACCTTATCGAGGAAATTGCTGTCGTTGATCACGAAGTACCTGCTGAAGTCCTCGGCGTAGATCTGATCCATGAAGGCCTTGTCTTGGCCCGACATCTGGCACTTGATGCCGACAAACTCCTCCACCTTGAAGCGGATATCTTCAAACTCAAGGGGCTTGACGGGGGTGAAGGGAGGGATGCAATGGATGCGCTTTTCGCGCCCGGCGCCGAACAGATAGAGGCAGCGCGCCATGCTCAGGTTGGGCACATCCCAACCGGGAATGGGGGAAGGCGTGGCCACATACCGTCCGTTGACCATAATGGGATGCCCGGCTCCGCTGCGCAGGTGGCCGTTCCTCACATAAGCCTCGTACAGGGTGACCCAAATCTTGGCGTAGTCCGCCTCCGCATGCATCATGCGCGTCTTGGCTTCATGCCGCTCCACGCCGCGAAGAATCTCGGGCTGCGGAACCTGCAGAACCAGGATTTGATTTTCGGTCAGGATCTCTTCCGGCACGCGATGGCGGCTCTGAATAATGGTTGCCGCCGCCGTGTCGAATGTAAGGGCGCATTGAGCCATCTCCTTGACGAAGAGGCGCAGGTTGCAGGCGTTCACGCTGGCATCGCTACCCTGGTCGATCACCTTCAGCACATCGTCGGGACCCACCAGCGAGAGTGTGAGATGCAGGCCGCCGGTTCCCCAGCCGCGCGAGATCGGCATTTCCGGCGAAGAGTATGGAACTTGATAGCCGGGAATGCAAACCGCTTTGAGGGTCTTGCGGCGAATCTCCTTCTTGGTAAACTCGTCGATGTAAGCGTAGTTGAAGCTATCCTGGAACTTCAGATTCTCAATCATTGTCGTCCTCCTCGGCGCCCGCGCTCACCGCGACTTCTTCTGTCTTCGCCTCCTCGGCGGCTCTCATGGCTCTGCGATAACTCTCCATGCCCGCCTGGAAGGTTACATAGTGCGGCAGCTTGAGGTGGTTGGTGAAGCCATAGGCTTCAATCACCTCGGTGTGATAGAGGACAAACTCCTGGTTGTTGGCCGGATTATCCGGGTTGGGAGTGCGAAGCGCGCTCTCCACCATTCCCATGCAGATCGCCTTGGTTTCGTTCTGCCCAAAGCACAGTCCGTAGCCGATCGAAAACCGGGGCGCAGCCGAGTTCCTCGATTGACGGCCGCCTTCAGCCGCCGGGCGCGCGCCGCGCCCGCTGCCGCCGCCGCCCACCATTTCGGCCTCGCTCACCTTGATCTTGCCTACGTAGCGCGTGCGGCCGCGCCTGTCCACGATCCGCACCGGCACGTCGCCCACGCGCAGCTCGCCAACTGTCTGGTGCGACATACCAAAACCGCGCATGGTGCTGTACGCCATGCACATCAGCGCCCCGGTCTCGGCTCTGGCCAGCATCTGCAGCGCCGCCGAACGCGGTACCGGGAACTTGATTGCCTCTTTGGTGACATCGAAGACGCGGCGGTCTTCGCCGGGCCGGGCCTGCCTGCTCATCAGGCCCTCTTTGAGAAAGATGTCGATCACTTTCTTGTAAGAGGTCATCTCATGAATCTTGGCGGAATCGATCTCGTCGCGCAGATTGCCGATGAACTTCTCGATCGATCCGAGGGTGGCATTGACCAGGGCGGGATTGAGAAGACGGAAAGAGTAATCCCGCGTGGGACCGAGAATCTGCCCGCCTGGTATTTCCCGGAAGGTGGAAGAGATGCGCCGGTGTACGAACATCTCTCTGGTGTTCAGAACTTCAGCGTAGTAACGCCGCTCCAAGGTCGCGCGGTAAGCGCGCAAATGAAACGCCGCTTCAAAGGAATCTCCTTCCACTTGAATCAAGGCCAGCGCCGCATGCGCAGGCGCGTAGAGCGATCCTTCTCCCATGGCTCTGTCGACGGCAAGACGCATCTGCGTGCGCGCCTGATCCAGTTCGATGGGCTTAGTCCGGCCCTTCCAGCGGAAGTAGTCCACCAGCTTGTTCGCGCATTCAATCGCGTCTTGCCCGCCTTTGACCGCTACATATCCCATGCCGCCTCCATTTTTGGCTCGATCGATAAATCCGCTTTATACCCGCGCCCACTTCACGCGAGTGGTGCGTGGCAGCGCCATTGCGCACGGGCCCGCCGACAAGCTGTCGCAGGTCAGGAAGACATCCACGCCCAGGGGAAACTCGATGTTTTTGGATCGTAAAGTTTCAAACAATAACTCCGGCGCCCCTGACACAAAGACCACTGTCTCGGATTCGATTCCGGGGCCGGTTAGGCTCAACCGCAGACAGTCCGCCATCGGAGCTGGGGAGAGCGCAGCAACCTGGACGATCACGGTTGCACCCATATCAGGAAAAGCAAGACTCCCCACCCTGGCTTGGTCCAGCTCCCGCAGCGCATCTGCCTGCATGGCATCGGGGACGATCAGGAAATCCACCTGCTCGGGGCCGCTCCGGGTAGCGGCGGTCTGCTGCTGTATAAACTCAGCGGCCTCTGCTTTGCCGGGCGCGATATGGAATGAGGTGTCTGCACTGAAGAGCGCCATGGCAATCAGAGCCGTGGCCCGGTTCAGTTCCCGAGGCACATCCAGCAACGCATCGTCGAGCTGCCCGATCATCCCCGGCCTGGCCGTTGCCTGCAGCAAAGTGCGATAGTGTTCTTGTCCATCGAAGACCTGATTGTAAGGCTTGGCTGCGACGAGTGTGCTCATTCTTCCTCCATCAGCTTGAAGTCGACCTGCGACTGGAGGATGAGATCGAATTCATCCTGGTCTCTCCTGGCAACAGCCTTCTCCTGTTGGCGAAGGAAAGACTCAATATCCGCCGGTGCCGATCCATCCGCGTGCAAGAGCGCATCGACGACAGCAATGCAGTAAGCCCGCACGGGCTCGTCCCCGAGGCAAAGCCCAAATCCGGGCTTTCCATCCACCTTCACTTCGCATTCCGTAGTGAGGGCCTCGCCCAGGTAGAACTTTTGCCCTTCGAGTGAATCCTCGGCCGGAATCATCGCCAGGCAGACTGATGGACTTCTAACAACAGAAACCGGGTAAGATTCCTCTAGCTTCGTAACAAGCTGCCGAAGCGGCTCCAGTTCGCATTCGCACAGGGTGTAGTCCGGGCCGAAGCCGGCTTTTCCTTTTCCATTCGAATTGCCGTTGAGGGGAGCATCGTTCATGCTTAAATTCCGCCTTTTTCCCGGCCGGAGGGCCGAACCTGCGATCTGCCAACCCCCGGTATTGCAGCCGCATCTAAGACGATCCGGCGTGGGGCGGGGAAGCAACTGCTGCGTATACGAACGAGATGATCATGGCACACCGGCCGGGCAGGGAGTGTTTAAAGGCTATGAAATTATTTGTAATTCTTCCTCAGAATTGTTCACATCTGCAGAGAACAGGCCGTAGTCTAAACGGAAAATTCACATTTGATTATTTCGTGTACGCACTATTATAGAACCGTGCCGATGATTGATTCGCAACCTTTTGTCCAGGACGAGTGCGCGGTCTCGCTGCGCGAGCGCTACGCCTTCGTTTGGAAATATTTGAAAGTCCATCCCAAATCGCTTTTCGTGGGCATCGCCAGCCTGATTGCACTCAACGGAGTGGCCCCGGCAATCCCGCTGCTGATCCGGTCTGGAATCAATACATTGACTAGCGGGCGGAGCCACATCTTGGCAAGCATTGCGTGGATCGGCCTAGCCCTGGTTGGCGTGGCCTTCCTTCGCTCAGCGTTTCAGACTCTTTCGCGGCTGAACGTGGTTGGCATGTCGAGACATGTCGAATATGCCATGCGGAAGGATTTTCTCACCCATCTCTTCCGGCTCGACGCCTCGTTTTGGGGGCGCACGCGTACCGGCGACGTCATGGCCTTGGCCACCAACGATTTGAATGCCGTCCGCATGATGCTCGGACCGGGACTGATTTCTTTTTTCGAGTCGATGGTGCAGCTTCCCGTGGCAATCGTCGTCCTTGGGTACTCCAATTGGCGGCTGACGCTCGCCGCCCTGCTGCCCGCCCCGATCGCAGTGGTGCTCATGGTCACTTTCGGCAAGATCATCCGCCGGCGCTTTGGCCTGATTCAGGCGCAGTTTTCCACCATGAGCGCAGCAGTCCAGCAGACGATCGCGGGAGCCCGCGTGGTTCGGTCCTTTGTTTGCGAAGAGGCCGAGCAACACCGCTTCGAAACCATGAACCGGTCTTATGTGCGATCCAACTGCATCCTCGGTGTTTACTCCAGCACATTCGACCCCTTGCTGACGTATGTTACCGGCCTCTCGGTGCTTATCGTTTTTTGGTACGGCGGCGCGCTGACTTTGGCGCACAAATTGACGGTGGGCAATTTCGTCATGTTCACCACGTACATGGCGCTGCTTGCGCAGCCGATTTCTTCTTTGGGAAGGGTCGTCAACATGATGCAGCGAGGGATGGCCTCGCTGGCACGCCTCCAGTTGCTCTTCCGTGAAGCGCCGGCCATCGAGCCCGGTGTGTGGCTCAACCCGGGAACCCCTTCAGACGAGCCGGATCTTCAGGGAGCCAGAGGACTTTCGCTTCGCCAGGTGAGCGTATTTTTCGGATCGCATGCGGCGCTGAAGTCGGTCGACCTTGAAATTCCTCCCGGCGCCACAGTGGCTGTTCTCGGTGAGACCGGGTCAGGCAAGAGCACTCTGGTTAAGCTGATCACGCGCGTCATCGATCCCAGCCACGGCACCGTCTCGCTCGACGGCATCGATTGCCGTGACCTTCCTCTCACCGCCATTCGCTCCCAGGTGGGCGTCGTGCCCCAGGAGACGTTCTTGTTCAGCCTTACGCTGGCAGAGAACATCGCGCTCGGCGTGGAAAACACAACTGAGGATGAGATCAGGCACGCGGCCTCCATTGCCGGCCTCGATCCAGATCTGGCTGCGCTACCTGCAGGCTTCGAAACGATCGTCGGCGAGCGCGGGATCATGCTTTCCGGAGGCCAGAAGCAGCGCGTTGCCATTGCGCGCGCGGTCCTGAAGAATCCTCGCATCCTCATTCTCGACGATGCGTTGTCTAGTGTCGATTCGGTCACCGAAGAGCGGATCCTTCGCCACCTCAAGGACATCATGGCGGAACGAACGACCATTCTTGTGACGCACCGCGTGGCAACCGCCATGCAAGCCGATACCATCGTTGTTCTCAAGCAGGGACAAATCGTTGAGCGGGGCACCCATGACGCCCTGGTTAAGCAAAACGGCCGTTATGCACGCTTGGCGCGTTTACAGGCGCTGGAAGAAGAACTGGAGGTTTTGTGAGCGCATTCGGATATGGCGGCGGATGGGGCGGTGGCGGCGGCAGAGGCTTCGGCGATGGCAGCGCCAACATTGAGGAGATCTCTGCCAAGGTGCGCGACTGGTACCTTCTCTCGCGCCTTTTGAAGCTTTTGTTGCCCTATTGGTTCTGTGTGCTGTTTTCGTTGTTTTGCTCTCTGGCCTCCACTTTATTGCAAATCGTCAATCCGCTGATCCTCTCCGTGGCCATTGACGTTTATTTCATGAAACACGCGCCAAGGTCGGCGTTTCTTGCCGGTATATTGCCGCACAACTCCGCAAAAGGCATCGCTCTGCTTTCCCTCTTGTACGGGATCGTACTGACGCTTACCTTGCTTATCGACAGCACACAGAACTTTCTGGCCCAGTGGACCGGGCAAATGGCGATGGCCGAGCTTCGCCGCCGGCTGCTTCGGCATCTGCACCGCCTGCCGATCAGCTTTTACGACGTAACCCCGGCCGGCCGCCTGGTGACGCGTCTTACCACCGACATTGAAGCCTTAAACGATCTCTTCGCCAACGGAGTGGTTGCGCTGCTGGCCGACGCCATCACCGCTCTGTTCTTCCTGGTTGCTTTGTTCTGGGTTGAATGGCACCTGGCAATCGTTGTGGCCGCTGTCATTCCTGTCTTCCTTCTTCTCATCAAGTTCTTTCGCGGGCTTATTACGCGCAGTCAGCAAAAGGTCCGCATTCTGATAGCACGCATCAACGCCTTTATTGCCGAGCACGCGAACGGCATCTATGTGGTGCATCTCTTCAATCGCCAACAGCCGAGTCTTCAGACATTCGACATCATTAACCATGAGCACATGAATGCATCGAAGCAATGGGTGACCGCCAATGCATGGTTCATGCCGTCTATCGGCCTGCTTAACACCATCTCCCAGGCGGGGATCCTCATCACCGGCACCATTCTGCTGCAAGCCGGCTTGCTCAGCATAGGCATTTTGGTTGCTTTCCTGCAATATGGGAGCAAGTTCCTTCGCCCCATTCAGGACATTAGCGACCGCTACAGCGTGTTGCAGACCAGCATTGTTTCAGCGGAGAAGGTTTTTGCGCTGCTCGACACCGAGATTCCGCAGGAGATGGAGCAGCACAGCAACGCCAAACCCAGAGGCGCCGACATCGCCTTCCATAATGTATGGTTCGCTTACAAACCGGAGCGCTGGGTACTGAACGATGTCAGCTTTCACATACGCGATGGGGAGATGCTGGCTATAGTCGGCCACACCGGCGCCGGCAAAACCACGATGAGCAATCTTCTGCTTCGCTTCTACAAGCCACAGCGGGGCACAATTCGCATTGGCGGCGCCGACATCTGGGAGATGCCTCCTTCCGAACTCCGCCGTCAGTTCGGCGTAGTCCTTCAGGACACCTACGTCCGCGAAGGAACGATCCTGGATAACATACGTTTTGGGTCAGAGACGGTTACCGATGAAGATGCGCTGCGCGCCGCGCAAATCATCGGACTGGATACCCTGCTTGCGAGCCTTCCGGATGGTCTTGAAACCTGGGTGCAGGAGCGTGGTGACAACCTCTCCACCGGACAGAAGCAGCTAATTGCCTTTGCCCGAGCGCTTGCTCATAATCCGAAGTTCCTTCTTCTGGATGAGGCTACGTCAAGTATCGATGTCGAGACCGAAGCTCGCATTCGCGGCGCGATGAGCCGGCTGCTCGAAAACAGAACTACCGTTGTGATTGCTCATCGTCTCTCCACCGTGCTCCAGGCCGACCGCATTCTGGTTATGCACAAAGGAAGGGTTGCCGAGACTGGCGGTCATGAGGAACTGCTGGCAAGGCGCGGATTATACTGGCGATTGTTTCAGATCCAGTTTGGCCATCAGCTCAACCCCGAAGAGAAATCGCCAGTTCGTCAAGGCGCAGGGGACGATTTGCACGTTGCTCCATCGCAAGTTCCGGGCAACGGATACGCGCTGCAATCCGCGCAGTAGAAGTAGCCACAAGCTCATGGATTATCCACAACCATGCCCATGCCGAACGATCATTCATCGCGATACGGAATATATTTTTCGCCACGCCGCGACTCTCTCCTTTTCTCTATGGGAAGCAAATGGCTTGGGCGCGATGCCGTCTTTGATGCACCGCTGGACCCCGGCTTACCCGATTACATCGGGCAGGAGGATTGGCTGCGCGTGACAGAGAGCCCCCGCCGGTATGGATTCCACGCGACCCTCAAACCGCTGTTTCGGCTCGCTGAAGGCAGTCAATGCGAGGATCTGCAGGCAGCCCTTCACAAATTTGCAGATCGTCACCGCGGCTTTGAGGCTCCCCGGCTTCACCTGGCGAGGCTGGGAAGGTTCCTGGCGCTCACGCTCTCAAAACGAAGCGAAGAGTTTGACAGCCTGGCCGCAGATTGTGTGGGCGAATTTGACCGCTTCAGGGCTGCGGCCGGCGGCCATGAGCAGGCGGAGCGGCTAGCAGGCGCGCGCACGGAGCGGGAACGTGAGCATGTTCTGCGGTGGGGCTATCCATATGTATTCGATACCTGGAAGTTCCACATGACACTTACCTGCTCGCTTGCGCCGGAGTCACTTCAATTTTTTGAGCGGTACCTTGGCCGCCGCTTTGAGCCCGTTTGTGAATCACCCTTTCTCGTCGATTCCATCTGCCTCTTTCGAGAACCTTGTCCTGGCGGCCGGTTTCAACTTCTGGATTGTGCCAGCCTGAGGTCGTTATGACAGAAAGCCTTGCCAAAGCGCGAGATCCATGGAAGCCCTGCGATTTGCGGGGCATTTATCCGGATTGTGTTTCCTCAGAGCTGTTTAACGAAATAGGCAAAGCCATTGGGACGATCCTTTCAATGGGCGGGCGCGTGCTGGTGGCAGGCGACTTCAGGCATGGCACTCCTCAGCTGAAGACGGCTCTTTCGGTTGGATTGCTAAGCACAGGAATCGATGTGGTGGACGCTGGACAGATCCCGACGCCAATCGCATACTTTGCGGCCCGCCAGGTGAACGCCAGGGCCGGGCTGATCGTGACTGCTTCTCATAATCCCGCCACGTACAACGGGCTCAAGTTGATGCTCGGCTCCTCGCCCATCACGCCGGAACAGCTTGCTGAGATCAGGGAACTGACCGGCAGGCGCGAATTCCGTCAGGGAAACGGCCGGTTAGAGGCTTTCGACCCGATTCCCGAATATGCGCGAACCACGCTGGAAAGGTGGGACCACCTCCGTGGGAGCTGTCGGATGCAAATTGTTCTCGACGCCGGGAACGGGGCCTGGTCTGGAATTGCTCCAGCGATCCTTCAGGATTTGGGCTTTCAGGTTATCTGCATATCGTGCATCGCCGACGGCAGCTTTCCCGACCGTTCGCCGGATTGCGCAGTCGCGTCGAATCTAATTCGACTTTGCACAGAAGTGAGCCGCCACCCAGGCTCGATAGGGATTGCATGGGACGGCGATGGCGATCGGATAGCTTTTGTAGATGAAGATGGAGAATTTGTTACTCCCGATGAGATCGCCCTTCTAATGGTGGATGCTGTGCTTCGAACTCAGGAAAACAGCTACGCGCCAGGGGGCAAGTTTGTCGTCGACATTAAGTGTTCCGATGTGGTGCGGCGCGCGATTGAGCAGCGGGGAGGGACTGCGCTGCTCGAAAAGACCGGCCATGCCTTCATGCGTGGGCGGATGGTGGCCGAGCAGGCGTTACTGGGCCTCGACGCCTGCGGCCACTACTTTTTTCAGGAATTGTATGGTGGCGACGATGGATTGTTTGCCGCCCTTTTCCTTCTCGATGTGCTGCGGAAACGAGCCGAAACTCTGGCGGAGGCTCGGCGCACCCTTCCACAAATGTTCAGCTCTCCGGAGTTCCGCATTCCCGCCGTCTTGCTCTCCTACGCAAATGCAGCAGAGGCGTTATCGATGGCATTTCCCGGCGCCGTCATCTCTGAGATCGACGGTCTCCGTTTTGCCCTGAACGACGGAGTCGTACTGATCCGCGAATCCGGAACCGAGCCGGTGCTCTCTCTCCATGTGGAGGGCTTTAATGCCGCCGCTCATCGGCGCATCTTATCGCAGTGTCTAACATCCCTTCCCGAAGCAGTTCCGCTGGTTCGTGGCGAGCTGCAACGGATTACCACTTAAGCCCGCTATCGATGAAAACGCTTCAAAGGAGAAGTCCCATGGCGACAACATACCGGCACGGAATTGATACCACGCCTGGAGAACAGATCGGGCAGCCAGAACAGCCCGAGCAGGCGCAACAGTCCGAACAACCACAGCAGCCAGAACAATTGGAACAACGGCGAAGGCAGCCGTTGGGACTCGAGCCGCGCATTGACTCCACCGCCCGTGTGCGCAACTGCGTGCTTGGGCCATATACATCGATTGGCCCGCGAACCTCGATGAGCGCATCCACCTTTGGCGACTACTCCTACGTGGTCGATGGATGCAGCATCGTATGGGCGGACATCGGCAAATTCTGCTCCATCGCCTCTAGCACCCGGATCAATCCCGGCAACCATCCCATGTGGCGGGCGGCGTTGCACCATTTCACTTACCGGAGCAAGTCATACGGCTTCAGCGTCGAAGACGACGCCGAGTTCTTTGAATGGCGAGCCGATCACCGCGTCGTGCTCGGCAATGACGTGTGGATCGGTCATGCCTCCACCATTCTTCCTGGAGTGAAGATCGGCACAGGCGCCGGTATCGGAGCGGGAGCCGTGGTTTCAAAGGATGTGCCGCCCTTCGCTATCGTCGGCGGAGTTCCGGCAAAACTGATTCGATTCCGCTTTCCAGAGAAGGTGCAGGAAGACCTGATGAACCTCGCCTGGTGGGATTGGCCGCGCGAGAAACTCGAGATCGCGCTGCCCGATTTTCGCAAGATGGGCGCAGAGGAGTTCGTTGAGAAGTACACGAATTATTCCTGGCCTGCGTAGCGGGAGGCGGCGTGCCAACAACCCGAGGTTCCGGAATCGCCGTAAATTCTCTTCGCGCGCGCATTCGCTCTTTTCTGCGGTTGCCACTTACCCATCCTCCACCTGAGGTTCAATTCGCCGGTCAGGAGGCGGAAGATGGGTATACGAGAAGCTTGATTCGCTACGCGGCCCGAGACGGAGAGCCGATCGAGGCATTTCTTTTTTTGCCCGTGGGCGTTGAGGCCACCGGCGCGATCCTCGCTTTGCACCAGCACAATAGCCAATGGGAGATCGGCAAGAGCGAAGTCGCCGGCCTTTGCGGAGATCCACTTCAGGCCTTCGGGTCGGCACTGGCGCGCCACGGTGCAATGGTTCTTGCCCCCGACGCAATCGGGTTTGAATCGCGCACGAAAACCGCGGGCTGGGGAACATCGCTCGCGCCTTCGCTGCGGAAGGCACACAGCACTTCTGAGGGCTGGCTGCAGTACTACAATCAGATGGCTCACCGCCTCGTCACCGGCGATCTGCTGATGCGGAAAGTCATCGAAGATTGCGCGGCCGCGCTTTCTGTCCTGCACCGCCTCTCGGAATCGACGCGCCTTGGCGTGGTGGGCCATTCCTTCGGCGGCAGCGTCGCGCTCTTCCTTGCCGCGCTCGATAAGCGCGTCGCTTATTGCTGCGCAAGCGGATCGGCCTGCTCCTACCGACGCAAGCTCGCGGACCGAACTGCCCTGGAAATGTCCCTCATTATTCCCGGTTTTTGCGAGCACTTCGACTTCGACGATCTGCTCCGCTGCATTGCGCCACGCAAGATTTTTGTAGTGTCTGCCACAGACGATCCTTTGTCCGCCGACGCCGCTGATCTTGTGCACAGCGCGATGCCGGCATTTGAAAAGCTAGCCGAGCTTCCGCAGTTTGCGCGATAAGTCTTGTATTTTCAATGCGGGCAGTGCGGAGTTTCCACTACATCAGTGCGAATTCCGGCACGGCGGGCAGACGCAGGCCGAGGCGTTGGAGAAGGATCAACTGGTGCGGATTGGGTTGGCTGATGCAGCGCTTGGGCAAAGTGACCCCGTTGCGGGTGGGTAGAAGCACATCGACCAAAGCAATCTCTGATAATTCGGCGAAGACCTTGCGCGGCTCGTCGCCCAGGCCGGCCTGGCGGCATTGTGCCTCCAGGGTTTTCCAGAGCACATAGGCCAGGAAGCAAACCAGGATGTGCGCCTCGACGCGCTCGGCTTTCTGGCGCCAGACGGGACGAATCCGGAGATCGGATTTGTGCATGTGGAAGGCGTCCTCGGCCTGGGTCAGTTGCATGTAGGCGCGCCACAGTTCTTCCGGCGTCCAATCGGTGACGTTGCTGCGCAGCAGATAACATCCTTCGCTCAACCGCGCCCAGTCGCGCCAGGCTGCGGACCTGGTCCAGCGCAAGCGGGCCGCGCCCTGGCTATCGGATTCTACCTGGACTTGAAACAGTCCGGCGGCGCGGGTGTTGCGGCTCAGCAGGCGGCCCACGCGCTGAGCGATCAAGAGCGGATTCTGTTTGTGCTTTTGGCAGGCGGCTTCGATCTTGCGCAGTCCTTCTTCGATGCGTTTCTCAAAGCGCGCGTGGATGGCTTGCTCCTTCTGCTGCCGCTCGGCGCTGCGGCAGAGGATGAACACCTCGGCGCTATTGGGCGCCGGGCATAGGCGCACCTCCAGCCCTTCATGCACCTGCCGCCAATCCTGGGCCGGCAACTCCCGCTCAAAGCGCTTCAGCATGCTCTTCGGCGTGCCCACGATATAACGCCGCCCGCCCTGCTTGAGAAACGCCATGTTCTCTTCGCTCACCATGCCGCGATCCAGCACCCAGATGCGCGCCGCGCGTCCATGCAGCTTTTCGATATGCGCGACGATCTCTTCCAGTGTGGTTGAGTCGTGGCGGTTGCCGGCGAAGACCTCGTAGCCCACCGGCATGCCGCTGCGGCTTACCACCAGGGTCAGGTTCACCTGTTTGCAATCGGGACGATGATCGCGCGAGTAGCCGCGCTGCGCCAGCGGGTTGGCCTTGGCTTCGCCTTCGAAATATGTGCTGGTCACGTCGTAGAGCAGCAGGTCGTAGTCCCGAGCAAACAACTCGCCCAGCCTCTGGCGCAGATGCCTTTCCAATTCCGCCTTGTGCGGCAACAACGCATCCAACGCCCGATACAGCCGGTCCTCATTGACCTTGCCGGCGGGCACACCCAACACCTCCGGCAGCGCGCTGTGCTCATAGACATGCTCGGCTAGGCGCAACTCGCTGGACGGATCCGACAGCCGCCCCAACACCAGCACCATGGCCATCAGCGGCCAGGGAATCTGTTCCCGCCCGCGACCCACAAGCTCTTCCAACACCCGGTCCAGTTCCAGTTGCCGCAACAACTCTCGGCCTAACCATGGGCCTCCGAAACGCCGCGTCCGCTCCACCCGTACTCCCCGCAGATCGACTTCCACCCACTCCGGCGCGACCGGATCGACAAACAAATCGGCTTGCTCGGAATCCTCCCCGCAGGCGCAGCGCTTGACTCCCAGCCGCCCGGCCTCGTCCACGGCCCCCAACCATGCCACCACCCACTGCCGCGGTCCTCGCACCGTACGGTAACTCTCCACCAGCGCCCAGTAGGCGTGTCGCTTGCCTTCCTTCTCCCGGTAGCCACGGCGCAGGTACATGTCCCGATGCTGACCA
>JASHOC010000120.1 GCA_030041305.1 Acidobacteriaceae bacterium | reverse complement strand
GGGCGCCGTTGATGCGGGTGTAGCGACAGCGAGATTCCATGGAGTGCTCCTTTGACGCTTTTCAGCGTAGCGGAGAACGGGGAAATGACCGGCAAGGGGTTGTGGGGTGGAAGTGCTTGGGAATGAGGGGGAAAACTTTAGTAACGGGTTGACGGCGCGAACGCATGCGCGGAAATCCGCGCCAATCGATGCGCTCGTCGCACCCCTATGGGGTGCGGGGGCTCCTGGGGGATGCTATCCCAGGATTTCGTCCGCGGATGGCGGACTTCATCCTGGGCTATTTTCGCGGCATCCCTCCGGGAAGACCGCGGTTGGCCGGCTGTTTTGGGCGGTCGAGAGAACCCGCTTGAGCAATAGAAGCCCTTTATGCGATTGCCGTGGAGTTGCGGCGCCGATAACGCTCGGTCCTGTCGATGCGTTGACGGCATTGCCGGCAACCGGCGCCTTGAGTTGTGTCACTGGCGTTTTGAGAGGTGGAGAAACCATCCTCCGCGCCGAGGTCCGGCCGGAGTGTTCATCAAGGAGTAATCTCCGCGTATGCGGTGACACGCTCGCGAGTAGACTGGGACCATGAATGCGCGGCTACGGCGGTTCTCCAATTCCCGTGAAGTTTTGAGGGGCGTGCCGGGTGGCGTTTTCTTGGGAAAAACGCCGCTCAACGTTCGAGGTTCTGCTCTACACCAATTGGAGAACCGCTATAATTTGGAAAGCAGTGCTCTATCGTGTTGTGTCGTGTCGTGTGCTCAATGTGGACCCCTCCATGCCTTCTTGCCGTCACTTGAGAGATGGGACCCACGGCAAGGTCGCCCTCGAGCCTCTGTTCTTCTCAGAATCCTCGTTCTTACGTAAAATTTTCAGACCGAGTTGTCGCGGGCCCGTTGATAAACCTGGAGAGCATTGTCTCGATAGACCTTCTTGAGCACGGTGTCCGGCAAGCCAAGCCCGTACATAGGCCAAAAGGAATGGTTGTATCCCGGGTAAACGATGTAGAAGTGCTCGTCAAATGTTTCCAGCGTTCGAATTTCGCAGCGGATCGCCTCATCGTTGTAGAGGAAATCAGTCCCGTACACTATGCGGTCCTGATATTTCTGGATAAATTCGCTGGCAAAACGCGGGATTGTTGAGATCTCCTGAACGCGAGCCGAGAGATCGGCATAGAGGTTAGGATGGCGGTCGAAGATTTCGCCCAAACGGGTTAGGTTGTAATCCTGTTGAATGAGGTGACAAGCGCTAAAAATCGTCTTGGGGTGATTTTGTACGGCACGTTCGAGGCTCTCGATCAAGCCGTCTTGCGCCAATAGGCCGGGCGCTTCTGGAATTCTCCACGTCCACGCGGCCGGAAGCCAGTCGTTATGATTATCCATCGGTTGATAGGCCCAGATTGGGTCAGAAACGTGGATACTAATCGGCATACCGAGTTGGCTCGCCTTGTCCCAGAGGGAGGCCAGGCGTGGGTCATCAGCGTGAGCGCCTGGCTCCATCGATGTTCCAGAGCGATGCGAACCCAACCCATAGCCCTTGTCGGTGAGTTCTCCAATACCTTTTGCGCCCAATTTATGGCATTGCTCGAGCGAGTTAAGAGCATTGGGGCCAAAGCCTGGATCATTGAGTCCAGTAAGGTCAAAGGAACACCATAAGTCAAAACGTTCTGAATGTGCGGCATAAATCTTACTAACTTCAGCAAACTCCTGGGGGATTCCAGCGCCGGCAAAGATGACCGACCGCTCCACTCCTACTGCGTCCATCGTTCTCACCATCTCTTGAGCCGCTTCAGCCGAGCGAACTCCATGCTGGTGCAAATCGATGACAGGGTACTTGGCCTTCTCGATTTTGGTGGTTGGGACCTTGAAGATCGATATAGGTTGAAAGTCATACAACAAGAGCTCATTCGGCAATTCTTGGAACGGACCTTTGTCGATGGGGTTCTCGTACGACGGGTTCATGTTCGATCCAATCGCAGGCTGCTGCGCATATCCCCATCTTCCACCGAGGGCTGCCCCCGCCGCTGCGGTCGTGAGCATCATCCACTCTCTTCGATTCATCATGTGAGTTCCTCTCTTCTCGGTACGCGCTTACGGCGGTTCTCCAATTCCCGTGGAGTTTTGAGGGGCGTGCCAGGTGGCGTTTTCCTGGGAAAAACGCCACTCAACGTTCGAGGTTCTGCTCTACACCAATTGGAGAACCGCTATAGTCTTAAGCCGGTCTTCCAGTCCGGATTCATACTCCACCCATCGCACGGCATCCACTCCCAGTGAAGCCTCACGCTTCAGAGCGAAAAAGCTGTCACGCAAAAGGCCGGTGTTGAGCTGGTGGAGCCTGTCCTGCCCTTTGTCCGGGCTGCACGAAAGAAGGATAATCGCTTGTTCCTTCATTGGAGGATTCTACGCCGGAAGGCCCAATCACTCAGAAAGCCGTTTCTGTTAGGGGGCATATGTGATTTCAGCCGTTAGTCGGCAACTCTTACCTTTGCGATCTATTCCCTGGTCGCGGGTCAGTTTGAATTTGGAATCCCTCAGGGGTTAAAGTCCCGCTGATTCCGGATTTATTGTTGGGGCTGGAGCCTGTACTTTCCGACTGACCGACTGCCAATTTTGAGTCACGCCCCTGCCGGTATGGAATAATCGCCGGGTGAACCCTGCCGCTTCTGCCCATCCCTGGTTCCTGCTGGCATGCGTTGCCGGCACGGTGCTGCTGCTCCTATTTCTGGTCATACGGATTCGCTTGCACGCGGCGGTGGCGCTGGCGGTGGTGGCCTTCGCTCTCGGCATCGCCGCGGGCATGCCGCTCAAGCAGGTTCCGTTGTCGTTCAGCGCCGGGGTGGGGAACATGATGGGCCATATCGCCATCATTCTTGCGATGGGCGCCATGCTCGGGCAACTGCTGGCGAGCTCGGGCGCGGGAGCCGCGCTGGGCAAGGCCCTGGTGGAAGGATTTGGCCCGAAAGGCGTGCCCTGGGCGCTGCTCGCGCTGGGCATTTTGGTGGGATTGCCAGTGTTCTTCGAGGTGGGCCTGGTTCTGCTGATGCCGATCATTGTGGACGCGGCCCGCCGCAGTGAAAAGCCTCCGGCGCTGGTGGGGCTGCCGGTGCTGGCCGGACTTTCCATCATGCACGGGCTGGTTCCTCCCCATCCGGGAGCGATGTTGGCCGCCACGGCATACCACGCCGATGTGGGCCGCACGATTCTGTGGGGTCTGGTAGTGGGCATTCCCGCCGCTGCGCTTGCCGGACCCGTGCTCGAAGGGATCTTGACCCAGCGCTGGCGGCGCCACCAAGGCCACTCCGTCGTCGAGGGATTCGCGCCGCCGGCCGTGGGCGGAGCGGAGTTCGAAACCGCCTCAGACGAAAGCGCACCCGGCGCACCCTCGCCTGCGGGCGCCGTGCGCGCCGTGGTGGCCATTCTGCTTCCCGTAGCGATGATTTTCGCCGGGAGTTGGGCCGATTCCGTCGCGCCGCCGGGAAGCTGGATCAACCAGATTCTCCATCTTGCCGGTTATCCTGACGCCGCGATGCTCATTGGCGCGCTGGTCGCTTTGGCCATGCTCGGTCCGCATGTGCAAGACGAGGCCTATCGGGTGCGCGGAGGCTTGCGCCGCCTTACGGCCGACTCCTTCGGTCCCATCGCCAGCGTGCTCGTGATTCTCTCTGCCGCGGGAGGGTTAAGCGGGGTTCTCCGCGATTCCGGAGCCGCGCAGGCCACGGTGGGGCTGGCGCTGGGAGCGCACATGCCGCCTTTGGTATTGGCCTGGGTGCTGGCGGCCGTGGTGCGCGTGACCATGGGTTCAGCCACCGTGGCCATGGCCGTCGCCTCCGGCGTTCTGGCCCCGCTTGCCGGCCACATGGGCGTCAACCCGGAGATGCTGGTGCTCGCCACCGGCTCCGGCTCGGTGCTGCTCTCGCACGTCAACGACTCCGGCTTCTGGCTGATCCAGTCGCTCTTCAAGCTCGAAGTCAAAGGCACGTTCGCCACCTGGTCCATCGTCGAAACGGTCGTCTCCATCTCTGGATTGGGATGCACGCTGTTGCTGGCAGCGGTGATGAAGTGAGCTTTCAGCTTTCAGCTCTCAGCTTTCGGCTTAGGGCGGTTCTCCAATTCCCGTGGAGTTTTGAGGGGCGTGCCAGGTGGCGTTTTCTTGGGAAAAACGCCACTCAATGTTCGAGGTTCTGCTCCACACCAATTGGAGAACCGCTATAGGGTGTGGAAATGTGGAGTCTCTCGGCCGACTGCCGGACGAAAAGCGAGCGAGTACAGAACTGAGAACTGTGAACTGAGAACTTCACTCCGTCCTTAATTCCACGCGCCCAGCAGCCTGCGCAGCAGGACCAGCTCGCCCAGGTGATAGGCGTTGTGATCGGCCACCAGCAACGCCTCGCGCAGAATCGTCTGACCGTTTCCATGGGGAATCGGCGCGTAGAGGTCGGTGGCTTCGTTGGCCACCAGGTCGCATATGGCCTTCAAGTCTCTGCGAAAGGCGCGGACGCTCTTGTCCCAGACCTTCTCGTCTGCCGGCGCATGCGCAGCGGGCCAGTAGCCGCCCGGCCACTCCGGCGATTTGTGCGCCGGATTGCGCGAAAATTCCAAGATGTCCCACTGCGCGATGCGCAGATGCTCGAGCACGTCCCATGCCGAGTGTTCTGCCCCGCGCGGGCGCTTGCCGCGCAGTTCCACGGGAAAGTTCTTCACCGCCTGGTCGAAACCGGCATGCGCGTTCCCTCCCTTCAACAGACTCAGCAAATGTTCCCGCAAGGCCGCATTGTTGTCCATCTTCGCTCTCCTTGGCACGATTTTGATGTTGTCTCAGTCTGGCCGCCCGCCCCCGTGAGCATCGGAGATCCTGGCGGCTTTCTCGAGGATTGGATCAGGCTACCACTTTCAGACAAGAACGAGGGATTATCGGTTTCCGGTCAAAATTCGACGCTGTTGGCCTAGCCGAGACACCAGGGGTCCATAGAAGTCATCGAGCAGATGCAATAATGGTTATCGCGCGGCAGACGCCGGAGACAGGAGAGAGCATGGACAGAAGCAGCGCACCTGGCGGTGAAAGCAAGGTGGCGATGATTACCGGCGCAGGCAGCGGAGTAGGGCGCGCGGCTGCGCTCGCCATGCACGCTGCAGGCTACTCCATCGTGCTGGCGGGCCGCCGCATGGCAAGGCTCGAAGAAACCGCCGCGATGGCAGATCGTGGAGGAGCCGGAATTGTTGCCGTGGCGACGGATGTGAGCCGTCCCGATGAGGTCAAGGAACTGTTTGCGAAGACCTGGAACGAATGCGGCCGGCTGGATGTTCTCTTCAACAACGCCGGCGGCACTGCTCCGGGAATCGCGATCGAGGACCTGACGTACGCCCAATGGACGGAAGTGGTGAATGTGAATCTTACCGGCGCCTTTCTTTGCGCCCAGGAAGCCATCCGCCTGATGAAGGCGCAATCGCCGCGAGGCGGGCGCATTATCAACAACGGGTCACTTTCCGCTCATGTCCCGCGGCCGCATTCGGCGCCTTACACGGCCACCAAGCATGCCATCACGGGACTGACAAAATGCATATCGCTGGATTGCCGGGGCTACGACATTGCTTGCGGCCAGATTGATATCGGCAACGCCATCAGTGAAATGAGCGACCGGTTGGCGCTTGGAGCGCTACAGGCAAATGGCGATGTGGTGCGGGAGCCAAGAATCGATGCAAAGCACGTTGCCGACGCAGTCGTTTACATGGCCAGCCTGCCCCTGGACGCCAACGTGCAGTTCATCACCGTGATGGCGACGAAGATGCCGTTTATCGGGCGCGGTTAAGCGCTGGGTCTGTGATCGCTGAATTTGCGCCTCCCACCCATGCGGCAAAAGCAAATACCCCGTGCCCAGAGGGCTCCCAGATGGGGCACCCACATTGATACAAAAACAAGCGACGATCAGCCGGAGAGGCGGACCAGTTCCTGGGCTTCATGACGCGGGCCAAGGATGGAAATGCGGGGAATGCGTCCGCGCACCATGGCGACCTCGTCGCAGCGATGCAGGCGGGGGCAAATCTGACAGTCTTTGAAGATCTTGTCGGGCAATTCAGCTTTGTCTTCCACGGTGCGAAAGCCGTATTTGAAGAAGAAATCGGGAATGCGCGTAAAGAGGCACACGGACTGAATGCCGTGTATCTCGGCTTCTTCAATCAGCGCGCTCAGGATGCGCCCGCCGGCGCCCTGGCCCTTGGCTTCGGGCTTGACCACGATCGATCGCACCTCGGAAAGATGCGGACCGTAGAGATGCAGCGCGCCGCAACCGAGAAACACGCCGCCGTCGGACTCAGCGACCGTGAAGTCGCGGATGTTTTCACAGATTTCGGCGAAGGGGCGTCTGAGCAGCGTTCCATCTGCCGAAAGCGAGTTGACCAGGTCATAGACGTTCGAGGCGTCCTGGAGGAGGGCCTTACGCACCAGCATGAACGGCCTCCTTCATGCTGGACCTGGTCAGCGCGGCAATGCGTTCCGATGCGAAATCGAGCGCCTGCCGCACCTCGTCGCGCGCTGTGCCGCCCGATACATCGTGGCAATCGAGCGTGGCGTTCAGCGTAATCGCATTGTAAAAATCCTCGCCGAATTCGGGGCCGAATTGGCGCAGTTCGTCGAGGGTGAGGCCGCCGAGCTCTACACCCTTCTCGATGGCGAAGCGCACGGCATGGCCGATTTTTTCATGTGCGGTGCGGAAGGGTAGGCCCTTGTGAACCAGGTAAGTGGCCGCGGCCATCGCGTTCAAGCAGCCGGATTGAGCCGCACGGTTCATGCGCTCGTAATTGAATTGAAGTGCGGCGGTGAAACGCGCCATCAGCTTGAGCATCCCGGGTACAAAATCGACAGCGAAGACCGGTTCCTGGGTCTCCTGCATGTCTTTATTGTAGGCCAAGGGCAGCCCTTTCAGCTGCATCGCTATTGCTTGCGCCGCACCGTCGATGCGTCCCACTTTTGCTCTGATGAGTTCGGTAAGGTCAGGATTCTTTTTCTGCGGCATGGCGCTGGATCCGGTCGAAAAAGCTTCAGGCAAAAGCACGAAACCGAATTCCGCCGTGGCAAACAGCGTGATCTCCTCGGCGAAGCGGCTCAAATGCAGGCCAAGGATGGTGAGAGCGTGCAGATATTCGAGGACGAAGTCGCGATCGCTGACGGCGTCGATGGAGTTTGCTGTGGGCGCCGCAAACCCCAATTCACGCGCGGCGATGGAGCGGTCGAGCGCGAGGGTAGCTCCGGCGACGGCTCCGGAGCCAAGCGGACAAAGGTTCAGCCGGGTCGCGCACGCGGCGAGACGCGAGGCGTCGCGCAACGCCATTTCCACGTAGGCCAGCAGCCAGTGCGCGACCAGCACGGGTTCGGCGCGCTGCAAATGGGTGTAGCTGGGCATGGCGGCCTGGCCGGCCGCGCGGGCCTGCTCGACGAGCGCCCGCGCCCAGCCCGCTATGCCGCAGGTGGTCTGCTCAATGCAATCGCGGACGTAGAGGCGCAGGTCGGTGGCGATCTGCTCGTTGCGGCTGCGGCCCGTGTGGAGCTTCAGTCCCAACGAGCCGAGACGCTCCACCAGCTTGAGCTCGACAAAGTGATGAATGTCCTCGGCCGTTACGTGGTCGCGCACCAACGCCTTGCCGCCTTCCGATGCGTGCTCGGCCGCAATCGCGTCCAGAGCTTCGCGGAGCTCCGCTGTTTCACTCTTAGACAAGATTCCGGCGGCGCCAAGTGCCGATGCATGCGCTTTGCTGGCGGCAACCTCCTCATCGAGAAGCCGCCAGTCGAAGATGATGGAGCGCTGCCAGGCTTCGAATTCCGGATCGAGCGGCTCGCGAAAGCGGCCGGACCACATCTTGCCGGATTGTTGTTCGTTGCTCATTGTGTTAGGCGCACCTCACGCTATTCCTTCACTTTGCTCATGATTGGGGGCTCATGATTTTGGGGGCCGTTGTTGAGCTGGGGCATTTCGCTGCCTTTGCTGAGCGTGAGGAGGCCGGCTTTGGCGTAGGTGAGGAGCTTCTCGCGGGTGTCGGCGATGTCGAGGTTGCGCATGGTGAGTTGTCCGATGCGATCGCGGGGGGAGAAGGCGGATTCAGTCTTCTCCATGCTGAGGCGCTCGGGATGGAAAGTGAGGTTGGGCGATTCGGTGTTGAGGATGGAGTAGTCGTTGCCGCGGCGCAACTCGAGTGTGACCTCGCCGGTGATGGGTTTGGCGACCCAGCGCTGGGCGGATTCGCGGAGCATGATGGCCTGGGAGTCGAACCAGCGGCCCTGATAGAGCAGACGGCCCAGCTTGCGGCCATTGTCGCGGTACTGCTCGATGGTGTCCTCGTTGTGGATGCCGGTGATGAGGCGCTCGTAGGCGATAAAGAGCAGGGCGAGGCCAGGGGCCTCGTAGATGCCGCGGGACTTGGCTTCGATGATGCGGTTTTCAATTTGATCGGACATGCCGAGGCCGTGGCGGCCACCGATGCGGTTGGCTTCGAGCAGGAGGGCGACGGGCGAGTCGAATTGCCGGCCGTTGAGGGCGACGGGCGAACCTTCTTCGAAACGGACGACGACCTCTTCGCGCTGAATTTCGACGTCGTCGCGCCAGAAGGCCACGCCCATGATGGGAACGACGATCCGGATGGAGGATGAAAGAAGCTCCAGGTCCTTGGCCTCGTGGGTGGCGCCAAGCATATTGGAGTCGGTGGAGTAGGCCTTCTCAGCCGGCATTTTGTAGGCGAAGACGGAGCGCTGCATAAAGGCAGACATCTCGGCGCGGCCGCCTAATTCGTCGATGAACGCGGCGTCAAGCCAGGGCTTGTAGACCTGGAGATTGGGATTGACGAGCAGGCCATAGCGGTAGAAGCGCTCGATGTCGTTGCCTTTGAACGTGGAGCCGTCGCCCCAGATGTGGACATCGTCCTCCTTCATAGCAGCCACGAGCATGGTGCCCGTGACGGCGCGGCCGATGGGGGTGGTGTTGAGGTAGGGGACGCCGGCGGTGGTGATGTGAAAAGCGCCGGCCTGCAGCGCGGCGACGCCTTCGCGCACCAGCGGGCCGCGGCAGTCGATGAGGCGGGCCTTCTCGGCGCCGTATTCGAGAGCCTTGCGCGGGATGGCGTCGTAGTCGGCTTCGTCGGGCTGGCCGAGATTGGCGGTATAGGCGTACGGGATGGCGCCCTTCTGCCGCATCCAGTGCAGAGCGGCGGAGGTGTCGAGCCCGCCGGAGAAGGCGATGCCGACTTTGTGACCGACGGGGAGGGATTCGAGGATGACGGACATGATTGCAAAACCTCAGCAAGGGACTAAGGGACTAGGGACTAGGGACTGGAAACCCGCAACCGCGGCGCCTTATCCAATCATTGCGACTTCTGTGCGAAAAAGAAACCTACGTCGCGCGCGATTTTAGGCGCAAACGCAAACCTTGCCTGTTTCCGCGGGATGCCTATCGCCTCAACAAACTGAATCTTTGGTTCGATGAACGGATCACCGTTTCTGTTTGTCCGGTGCTGATAAAAGACTAAGACATCACCAACATTCAGTGCGTCCCAAATGGCTTTCAGCTCGGTTTCAAGCACGTGTTGAGCGCTACATTTTCCATACGGCGGTTCTAGCCCTGTGTCAGGATCGAGAAAAACGATACCAGGGGGACTGCGCCTAGCGCCGATGGCATCGATCACGGAGTTTTGGTACAGGCGCCGTCCCCGCCAAGTGAATTGCTCATCCAAGACTTCAATTGGAACAGAAGGTTTCAAATTGCGGATCAAACCAACGTCGCGAAAATGTGGTAGTATCTCCTTCGCAATATCAACCTTTTTTACTTCGAACTTTTCCTTGTGAATCTCAATCCTCTCCCATTCGTGTCTTCTCTCAGTCCGATTCCATTCATTCGGTCGGTAATAGAGTACCTGGAGAATGTGCTTTGCTTGATATTGGCGCGCTAATTCAAGCAACGTCCCCCACTGCACCAGATCCCGATTGTCTCCGTACCATTGGTCTTGCATTCGCGCCGCCTCGTTGCCGATCAGAACCTTCCCTCAGGGGCTAAAGCCCGTGATCATTTCGATTCCTTTGCGGCACGGCTAAAGCCGTGCCCTTTCAAAAC
>JASHOC010000119.1 GCA_030041305.1 Acidobacteriaceae bacterium | reverse complement strand
CCGGATGATGCGACGCAGCAGAGAGCCGCGCAGAATATCGGCCGCATCGGGCGGATCCCGGACCAACCGACTGCGCTTCTCCGCCGCGCTCTGTTTCATGTGTATAAATGACACATACCGCAAACAAAAAAGCAAGCACTTTCTTAGCGCTTGTGCGTTTCGAGACTTTTTACCTTGGATGAGCAGTGAATTGCAGCAGGACAACCGCCTCACTTTTGCGCCGGAAAGTAGCTAGTATTTACTTGCATTAATAAGAGTAACAGGAGCATACTCGATGCATGCCCACAGCCGCCTGCATCCAGCTGACTTCCGAGGAACGGGGAACGCTTTTGCAGTGGTGCCGCGCCGGTTCCGGCGAGCACCGTCAGGTGGAACGAGCGCGCATCATACTTCTGGCCAGTGACGGGCTGGGCACACGCTCGATTGCCCAGCAGTTGCGTACCCGGGCGGCGCGAGTTTCCAAATGGCGTCAGCGCTTTGCCCGCCACCGCCTGGCGGGATTGCTGGATCGGTCGCGGGCGGGCAAACCTGCGCGCTATGGACGAGAGACCGAAAGACGCATTCTGGCGCAACTGGATCGAACACCGCCGCTGGGCTACAGCCAGTGGTCAGGACCACTGCTGGCGCGCGCCTTGCCGGATATCAGCGACGACCAGATTTGGCGGGTGTTGCGCCAACACAAGATCCAACTGCAACGGCGGCGCAGTTGGTGCATCTCCACTGACCCGGAGTTTGCGCAAAAGGCGGCGGACGTGGTGGGGTTGTATCTGAACCCGCCGGAAAATGCGGTGGTCTTGTGCGTGGACGAGAAGCCGCACATTCAGGTCTTGGAACGGGCGCAAGGTTGGATTCGGCTGCCCGACGGGCGGGCGCTGAACGGATTCAACCATTGTTACAAGCGCCACGGCACGACTACGTTGTTCGCCGCTTTGGAGGTGGCCAACGGAGATGTGCAAGTGGGTCATTATGCGCGCCGGCGGCGGCGGGAGTTTCTGGATTTTATGAACGATGTCGTGGCCGCTCATCCGCGCCGGGAACTGCACGTCATCGTGGACAATCTCAATACCCACAAACCCAAGCACGACCGCTGGCTTCAACGCCACCCCGGCGTGCATCTGCACTTTATCCCCACCCACGCCTCGTGGCTCAACCTGGTGGAGGTCTGGTTCAGCATCCTCAGCCGCCAAGCACTGCGCGGACTCAGTTGTACCCACGCCCGCCAACTCCGCGAGGCCATCGATCAGTTCGTCCGCGCATACAAGGAAACTGCCATTCCCTTCGAATGGACCAAAACCCAAGTCCACCCTCCGCGACCCAAATCATGTTACTCTGATTTATGCAAGTAGGTACTAGGTTGCCGGACTGCCGGCAAGCGCGTCATTGATCCTAGCGAATCCTTCCATCTGCAGCTCAGAGAGCAAGTCGAAAACCACGAACTGCTGGAACGGGGAGAGTTCGACTATCTGCTGTTAAGTGGCATTTTCGCGCTATCGTCGTCCTAAGTCGGGAGCGTGGATCTTTTGGGTCGAGCTTACGTCCATTTGCCCTGGCCTTCGATAATCGTGATGTAACGGTCGATGGGCAAATCCGTAAAGCGCTCGGTTTTACCGCCAGGCAGCGGCCACTTGATTTCAACCCAATCCAACTTTGGGCGTTTGCCGATACCAAGGACCATGCGGAGATCGTGGCTCGAAAGATAACTGCCACCCCCTACTTTCATCCGGCTCTGTTTCAAGTCCTGCACCTGATAAGTAATCCGCGTCCCAATCGCGTCCCGATTCGATCTGGTCCCAACGAGCTTGATTCCGAGCCAGTGATTCTGAGCGCCGGCCGTGTTGCGCAGCAGGAGCGGAGCGCCGTCATTGACCCCAATGAGAACGTCAATCGCGCCGTCGTTATTGAAATCACCGATCGCCAATCCGCGCGCCGAAATTGGCTGCTCGAAGATTGGCCCGCTCTGCTGACTTAGATTGCGCAGCCCCTTACCGGCGCCCTGGAACAGGAGGGGGCGCTCTTCATATGTCACCTGTGAGTGGATACGGTCGATTAAATCGTCGGGGTTTCCGTTCGCCAAAAATAAATCCAGATTTCCATCGTTATCGAAGTCGAAGAACTTGAGTCCCCAGCCACTCATCAGATAGGTAGCAGCGGCAATGCCGGTCTGACCGCCATTATCGTCGAAGGTTTCGTCATGATTGTTGCGGTAAATCGAGTACGATTGGCGATCAAGGTTGGCGACGAAAAGATCCATGAAGCCGTCCTGATCATAATCCGCGGAGTCCACGCCCATTCCTGACCGAGTGCGTCCGTCAGCGCTGTAGGCTACACCAGCGATTTCTCCGATTTCTTCAAACTTCCCATTTCCACGATTGAGGAAAAGGAAATTTCGAACGGTGTCGTTGCTCACGAAGAGATCCATCAAGCCGTCGTTGTTGATGTCGGTCGCAACCACTCCCCACGCTTTTCCCAGTTGACTGGCAATGCCTGACTCTGTACTTACGTCTGTGAATGTACCGTCGCCATTGTTGCGAAAAAGCCAGCTCGGCATGGGCGTGTAGACCGTGGGAATGCAGTAGTGCCGCAGGCCATCCTCATGGATGCCGCAGGGCTTGTTCAACTCTTTGCTGAAATCGACAAACCGGCAGACAAAAAGATCGAGCAATCCATCGTTGTCATAGTCAAACCATACCGCGCTCGATGACCATCCCGGAGCCGCAACCCCAGCTTTCTCCGTCACATCGGTAAAGGTTCCATCGCCGTTGTTGTGGTAGAGGATGCTTTTTCCGTACTGCGTAACGTATAGATCGGGCAAACCGTCGTTGTCATAGTCGCCGACCGCGACGCCCTGGCCGTATCCACCGGCCGCAACACCTGCTTTTTCCGTTACCTCTGTGAAGGTTCCATCCCGATTATTGCGATATAGCGCGTTCCGGAGCGGCGGGTTGGGGTTATAGAAATCGCATTTGCCGCTGTTCACAAGATAAATGTCCATCCAGCCATCATTGTCGTAGTCGAGAAAAGCGCAACCCGGTCCTGAACTCTCCGGAAGATACTTTTGAGGGGATTTTCCCGAGGTGTGCGTCCACTTGATGCCGCTTGCTTCAGGAGGAACGACAACAAAAGGAAACTGTGTTGCGCTAGTCAAGGCGAATAGTGGGCGCTGCGAAATCAGGAAGGCGTTTGCGATCGTCTGTGACACAAATTGCCGCCGAGTCAATCGCCCTGTCCAAATCCGATTCATCGTTTCGGTGCGGCCCTCTGAGTCTGAGACGGAGTACCCTAGAGAATATAATAATAGAGTTACTGCGGTCGATCTCCAGCAGGTGCGCCGGATTGATTTGTAGAATTGAGGCTCCGGAGAATCGCAAATTCCTTTTCTGCTTCGGCCTTGTTCCCGGTTCTCACCAAGGCTGTCGCCAGCGCGTTGTGGATGTCGGGATTTCTCGGTGTCAGACGCTCGGCTTGCTTCAAAGGGGCGATCGCCTCTTCGTATTTCTTGTCGCCCAGCAGGGAAACTCCCCATCCGAGGTAAGCTTCGGCAAAATTCTGATCGAGTTTTGCTGCCTGCGAAAAGCGGGCAATCGCTTCGTCAAAGTTCTGGGCGCGCTGCGCAAGTACTCCCAGAATGTACTCTGCGTCGGCGTTACCGGGATCGATTTGAAGTTCTTTTAGGAACTCCTCTTTGGCGCGGGCTGGGGCGTCCGGCCCGGCATCGGGCCGCGACAGCAACAACCTGCCCAGCAGAAAATGAATACCACGGGCATTAGGGTCTTTCTTAAGGATCTCCTCATATTCGAGCTCTGCCGGTTCCCACTTGCCCTGTTCTTCCAGCGCTTCCGCGTTCAATTTGTGAGCGGCCGCGGATTGTGGCGCAGTCCGAGCGAGATCCAGGGCTGTGCGTGTCGATAAGTCGGAATAGGCATGAACGATGACGTACAGCACATCGGGGTCGCGACCAAAATCCCTGCTCAGCGAGCGGATGAAGTCCAGGGTGGCAGGCCGATCGTCTATAGCGAGAGAGCAGCGAATTCCTATTACGCCAGCGAGCTTTCGAGTTTCCGCAGGAACCTGAGCCGCCATTGCCCGCTCGAGGGCGGAAATCGACTCACGACAGTGGCCTTGGTTGGCCAAGGCGATGGCCTGTTGCGGTGGAATATGGGTTGCCGGTAAAGCAGATCCGGTGTGCTGGGCGCTGGAGCTGAATCCAAAAAGCGCGGCAACTGCTGAGAAAAAAACGGCCGATGATTTGACCCAGTAGCTACCCATTTCTGCGCAATCTGCTTTTCGAAGGACTATCAATCTAAGATAGCAAATCGCTGCTACAGGCGCAATCGGCGCCTGTAACAACGATATGCGGGTTGTCTTGATTTGTTAATAGTAAACCTTTAAAGCGAACTGAATGTTCCTCGGTGGTTGAGCGCTGGTAATTTGCCCTATCGTCGGTCCAAGACCGTTGGCCGGGGCATTGTATTGCACGTGATTGAAGGCATTGATGAAGTCGGTCCGGAACTGCAGCCGGAACCGTTCCGTTAGCGAGAAATCCTTGTGCACACTGGCATCGACATCGGTGTAACGCGGCGTCCGCAGACCTGCGAGCTGCGGTGCGCAGTTTCCGAACGTGCCCGCAGCCGGCTGAGTGAAGTTGCCGTTGTTGCTGAACCACTGCGTGCCTACGCCTGGGATCGGCGTGTTTTGGATTGGCGGCATGGAGCTGCAGTCTGCACGTGGGCCACGCGAGAAGGTGCCGGAGGCATCCGATGCAGGGATGGGCATTGGCCAGCCGGTACGGACCGACACGATGGGACTCACCTCCCATCCGCCGATCACTTCATCGACGGACTTGCTGGCGCCGCTGTCGAATTGCCTGCCCTTTCCAAAAGGCAGTTGATAGACGGCGTACGCGGACAGTACATGAGTGGCGTCGTAGTAGCAAGGCGCCCACTCCGCTCTCTGATCGTAGACATTCTGCCAATACGCCGAAGCGCTCAGGGCGTTATTCCATGCGCCGTAATATCCAGTGCTGTCGGACATGCACTTCGAGTAGGTATAGGAGACTTGTCCCTGAAGCCCGCGAGACATTTCCTTCTGCAGGATAGCTTGCAGGGAATTGTATTCCATATTCCCGTTCGATTTGGTGCCCGAGACCGTTGCCCCTTCGTTGATTCCATTATTATCCGCCGACAGAAGGTTTCCGCTAGCGTCTGTCAGAGCTGGGTTGCCCAGAGCGTTATAAAGCGCCAAATTATTGGCAAAATAAGGGCTGTTTGCGGTGGAGCCGTCGGCTAGCAGCACCCTTTGGCCATAGTCGAACGGCACCATCAGGTGAATGCCCTTTTGACCGACATACCCAGCCTGGAAGGTTGTGCCCTGCGCAATTTGCTGCTGAATGGTAAAGTTCCATTCATACGCGATCGCCGGCTGCACGTTCTGATCCCATACCCGCAGCAACGCCTGATTATAACAAGTGTAAGCCGGCGCGTCGCATGACGGGTTAGGCGCGCTGCCTGTAATTCCATCGGTCGTATCGGTTAGGGGCAAGTCAATGTCGTTGTAAATGGCATTGATTTCTGCCGGAGTGAAAGGCGGGTTCAAAGGCAGGCGGAGGTTGGTGCCCGTGCCTTCAAGGTAGGAAGACTGTGTGAATGCGCCGCGGACGACAGTGCGGTTCTTCAGCATGGAGGGAGTCCACGCAAAACCGACGCGCGGCTGGAAGTCCCTGCCGCCGTAGAAGCCTTTATACAGCGCGCGGCTGGCTCCATCCTGGCCGGCGAATTGGATTTGGTCGGTGTCGAGGTTGTAATTGGCCTGTTGATTATTTTGTTCAACCCACGGCGTGTGCGCTTCGTAGCGGAGGCCAAGGTTCAAGGTGAGTTGATCGGTCGTCCGCCACGTGTCCTCGGCGTAAATGCCGATCACGTTCGTCGACTGCTGCCATGTTTTCCCCGTGCTGACTCCGCGACCGAACTGATACGGGAGGCCGAGCACAAAATCCGCTCCACCGTCGCCCGTCCCGTTTCCCGCAGAAGTGGAATTGACGGCGGTAAACCTTCCATCGAAATCCAGCAGGCCCAGCTCACCGTTATTGCCGGCATAGAACGTGTTGATAATCTCGTGCCAGTATTGGCCGCCAAATTTGAAGCTGTGTCGTCCATGTGTCCAGGTCAACCCATCCTCAGCCTGCCAAACCTGGTCATTAAAATTCTCGATCGATTCCGCATTTCCGATGCTGCCGACATCGGAGTTCGAAAAGTTCAGCGCCAGCAGCCCGGGCAGGCTTCCCGGGTTGCCGTTTCCGATGCCCAGAGTGTTGCCTAACTGACCCACGCCCGAATTCCAACTCGTTCCGCTATCGACGATGACATGGTTCCAGCCAAAGCGAACGTCATTCAGCAGATTGCTGGTCAGTGTTCTGGTCCAGTCGCCCACGGTGCTTTGAATCGGCGTCGTTCCAATGCTGTTGCCAAGCACCGCATCTGAGTTTGTGGATGGGTTGTTCTGGAACGCCTTGGTGAAGCGATAGGAAATGTTGTCCTTTGACGTGGCTTTATAGTCGATCTTTAGATCGCCTTGGTCCACGTCATAAGCGGAATTTGTGGTGTTGATCGCATTGTTCTGTAAGTTACCGTTGACCGTGGCAGGGTAGAGGCTTGAAGAGAACAGCGCCGACGCTACCGGGCTGATCATGGCCGCAGGAATCTGGTTATATGGGAAAGGGCTGCGCGGCGAGGCCGGAGTGGACCCAGGAGTGCAGGGCGCGGTGAAGGATGCGCAGGGGTTGTATAGCTGCCCCGACCCTTTGCAGACTCCTGAACCGTCAAAGCCCGCGGCGCAAAGTGCGCCGAAGTTACCTGTTCGCTCGGCCGCTGTGAATACGGACTCGGAAACTTGTGAGGTGGGTATATCGAAGCGCTGTCCCTGATAGTCGGCAAAGAAGAAGAGCCTGTTCTTAAGGACCGGGCCGCCGGCGGTAAAGCCAAACATGTTCCAGCGGATTGCGCTCTTCGCCAGGCCAGACACATCGTTCTGCCAACTGTTCGCATTCAGGACATCGTTGCGGAGATACTCCCAAACATCGCCGTGGAAGTTGTTGGTTCCCGACTTGAGGGTGGCGTTGATGATCCCGCCCTCAAAATTGCCGAACTCCGCCGGAGCGTTGTTCGTGATCAGGTTGAACTCCTCGATCGCATCCGGCGCCGGCGTATAACCCAGCTCGTTGTCCGAAACCTGGTTATTGTCCATGCCGTCCAGCAGGAAGTTGTTCGCCTGCTCGCGGTTGCCGTTGATCAGCGGTCGGCCCCCTAATCCAGCGGTATTGTTGCCATTGTTGAAGCTGCTGGGATCGGTTGTGACCGCGCCCGGAGCGAGGAGAGTAAGTTGGACATAATTGCGCGAAGCCAGCGGAAGGTTGTCGTTGGTTGCCGCGTTGATGACCGTGCTGACCTGCGTGGCGTCCGTTTCCAGAACTGGCGGCGCGCCGGTCACCTCCAGCGTCTGAGTTACTTGCCCGACCTTGAGGGCAACGTCGATGCGCGCCACCTGATTGACTGTAAGGACAAATGAGGCGCGGGAGACGGTGGCAAAACCGGACTTCTCAATGGTGAGAGTGTATGTGCCTGCCGGCAGCTCCGAGATGCGATAGAGACCGGCGTCGTTGGACACGGCGCTATAACTGACGCCCCGATCCACTGAATTTGCTTTGACCGTAGCCCCGGCAACAGTTGCGCCGCTTTGGTCAGTGATAGTACCGACGATGGTTGCGGTGACTTCCTGAGTCAATGCCGAAGGGACCAGAACAGTCAAAATAGCCAACAGGGAACCGAATAACGAGAGTGCCCTCTTATTCATCTCCATGACCCTCCTGAAAAATTGAACTGCGCAAATGCCTGCACTTTCTTGTGCTTCTTGACTTACACTCGCCTGATTCCAGAACGAATGCGGGACAATTGTGTCCAGACGTAACCGAGCACAAAAGCAAAGAAAGCTAAGGAACACACGCTCGCCGTGTACTGCTGCTGGACGCCGTCAGCACTGATGACCGCTTGCGTTCCAATAGAGCGCATTGCTGATTAGAATGCCGGGAAACGATCATCAGCAATGTGACACTCAGCTTAGGGCGAAATTCAAAAAAAGGCAAATGCTTTTTTAAATGACGTTTCCTCATGTCATAAGCAACTGTGTTTTCAATGGGTTATACGCAATTGACCGCCTTCGTCAATGTGTCGCCACTCGATTTGCAGGCATGTGATCGGCTTGAACGCCTCGTTGAACGCGACGCTGTCGGAATCAAATCTTGGCAGGATCTCGGCTTCAGCGTTCGAGGGGGCCGGCGAAATCTGCCGCCAATCGATGATGATCGGCTTGCCCCTATTTTCGAAGCCCGGCGAACTCGGAATCGCAGTCATTTTCTCGACGGCGGATCCGAACGCCTTCTTACTTCCAATTGACCGGTTCCACGATCGCCACGGGCTTCGTCCTGGAACGTAAGCCGCTGCTTGTTCTGACAGCTTCACAGCGTGTGTATCGCATCGATCTCTCCAGGCTTTCTCCCGAAAGCTACCGCTCTTGTCGGCGGCGACTTTCGCGTGCGCGAGGCACACCGCGAGGCAGTTACCGCCGCGCTCGATGCGCTTGAAGGCTACGCGCAGGCGCGGATCGGCGGCAAACATCCGCCGGAGATGACCGGCCAATTTGCCGCCGCAAAGTTCGAACACGACACGGCCCGCCCCGTCGATGGTTACGTTGCGCCGCAGCTTTACACCCACTCCGTCATCTTTAATGTCACCGAGCGGGCGAATGGCGAAAGCCGCGCCATCCAGCCGCATAGCCTCTTCGCCTCGCAGCAATTCGCCACCGCAATCTACCAATCGGAACTGACGTATCGCCTGCGCCCGCTTGGCTACGAAATCACCGTCGGACGCAGCGGGGTGCCTGAGATCAAGGGATACACACAGGAATATCTCGATGCCTCCAGTCCGCGCAGCCAGCAGATTCGGGAGTACCTGGAACGCAATGGAAGAAACGGCAAGGAAGCCGCCGAGATTGCGGCTCATTCAACGCGCGACGGAAAAGAAATCCAGTCGCTCCGTGACGCAATGGCCGCTCATCACAAAATCGCCGCCGAGTACGGCAACCAGGCGGAAGCCGTGGTCCGGGCGGCGCACGAACGGGCGCAGCAGCAGGAACGAATACCTGATTCACAGCAAAAGGCGCGCGAGGCCGTCAGCTTTGCACGCGACCGCAACTTCGAGCGCGAGGCCGTGGTGGATGAGCGGATTTTGGTTCGTGACGTCCTGCGCCGCGCCATGGGGAGATCACCTACGCCCAGGTGCGCAGCAGCTTTGCCGCGCGGCTCGCCTCCGGAGAATTCCGCCAGATAGACCAGCCACAGGATCTTCCAGGACGACGATTCACAACTGCTCGTGTAATCGAGGCCGAGAAGGATGTGATCCTTCGGATGTTGGAAGGGAAAAGCCGGATCGAGCCGCTAATGCCGAAGCAAGAAGCGGCAGCAATTTCGGAACAACATCGGTTTCTGAATCGGGCACAGCGAACATCAGTCGAAGAAATTCTCGGTTCCACCGACCGTATCCAAGGTATCCAGGGGTACGCCGGTGCGGGGAAAACCACGGTGCTCTCAATGCTGCGGGAAACCATCGAAGCGCAAGGATACGAGGTACGTGGACTCGCTCCGACGTCCCGAGCCGCGCGCCAGCTCAGCGAGGCCGGGATTTCAACAGGAACGTTACAAGGCTTTCTCGTTTCTTCCAGCCATGTCACTGAGGACAGCAGAGAGAAGCGACACTACTTTATTGACGAATCGAGCCTCGCGAGCACGCGCCAGATGCAGGAATTCCTCTCGCGTCTCGGTCCGAGCGATCGAGTGCTCCTCATCGGTGATGCGCGGCAACATCAGAGCGTCGAAGCGGACCGTCCGTTTGAGCAATTGCATCAAGCCGGAATGCAAACTGCGAAGCTGGATGAAATTGTGAGGCAAAAAGACCCAGCACTTAAATCCGCCGTGGAAATGCTGGCTCGGGGCCAAAGCGCAGGAGCGATCATCGAACTTAGGCAACAGGGGCGCGTTCAAGAAATTCCTGGCCGGGAGGAGCACATCCAGGTCGTCGCACGCGCCTACGCCGAATCGCCTGATCGATCTCTAATTGTTTCGCCGGACAATGCGTCGCGTCGCGAACTGAATATTGCGGTTCGGAGCGAGTTGCGGACCAATGGTTCCCTAACCCAAAAAGACCATCCATTCCGCGTTCTCGTTCAGCGGCAGGATATGACCGGCGCGGACCGCTCCTGGGCCAACGACTACGACATCGGCGACGTGGTGCGCTACTCGCGCGGCAGCAAAGCTGCCGGGATCGAAGCCGGCTCCTACGCCACTGTCACTGCCCTCGATGCGTCGCAAAATCAATTGACCGTCCAGAAGGAATCCGGCGAGTTCATCGCCTATGATCCCCGTCGCCTTCAACCCGCAGCTGCTGTGTTTCGCTAGATGGCTCCACGCCGCGGACATATTTCAACTCCCAGGCCTTCGCGCAGTAGACGAATTCCGCCAGTTCCGTGGCCGCAATCAGCTTGCGGGACATACGTATCCTCGCTCAGAGGATCAGAGCATGGTTCGAGATTTCACGCAAATGTCTCTATGCCGCGTTGAGCGTTGCCAACGCTGCGTCGAACTGCGGATCACGACCCTTAAGCGCGGCTTCATACGACCAGTCGACAGGAACGTCCGGGGTAATGCCTTTGCCTTCGATCCTGTCGCCATTCCAGCTCATGTAGGCGGCCACAAGAAGCACCAGCGTGTATCCGTTGCCAATTTTGACTCCGGAACGCGACACGAGCCGGCCCGCAGTCTTGGACCCGACAATGATCGCCGGCCGGTTCTCCTTCGCAAACTGCGCCAGCATCTCAGCGGCGCCGGTCGAGTGCTCGTTCACCAGAATCGCGATCCGCCCATGAAAGGGGCGTCTAACAAAACCCTCTGTCACAAGCGCAATCGATCTCTTATTAGCAAATTTCAGGGCCAAAGGCAGAAGCGCAAATTTGAACCGAGGAATGTGGCCAAAGCGGGGCAATCTACCTTTGTCGTATCCATGTTCGGCCATGGGACGATCGAGACTGAAAATATGAGCTGGTTCAGCCCAGTTCACTGAAGCGCCCGCCTGAATGGGCAGATTTGCCAGATGCCGCTTTGTAGTCACCCAATTCCATGGAATCCACAGAAACGGATGGCTCAGGTGTTGCGGGAGTCTTGCCCAACTCAAGGAATCTCGTGGATCAAAATTGCGGAATTGAATGAAACGGAAGCGAACTGAAGCAAAAAATTCGCCATGCTCGAGTGGACAAGACCTATCGCCCAACTTGCGGAGGTTATGGATTAGGCTGCTGCCTTGCGAAAAGTTTCCAGCGGTGGCCCGGCGAACCCGAGCCGCCCGCGGCGCAACTCAATGAGATTCGCGCAACACCAGCAACCCGCGCTGTCCCACCAGGAAATCCAGGTCAGCCCCTCGATCCGCTTGCAGAACGTGTTGCACATACAGGCTCTGGTAGCCTCCGCAACAAGGGGATTCGGGCGGCTTCCAGGCGCTGCGCCGCCGTTCGAGTTCCTCATCGCATACATCGAGGTGAAGTTTTCTTTCCTCCACATCCAGCTCAATGAAGTCACCATCGCGCACCAGGGCAAGCGGACCGCCGATGGCCGCCTCAGGGCTCACGTGCAACACCACGGTTCCGAACGCCGTGCCGCTCATCCTCGCATCGGAGATGCGAACCATGTCGGTGACGCCCTTTTTGAGAAGTTTAAGCGGCACCGCCATGTTGCCTACTTCCGCCATGCCGGGATAGCCTTTCGGGCCGCAATTCTTGAGCACGAGGATCGACGACGCGTCGACATCCAGAGCGGGATCGTCCATCCGGCAGTGGTAGTCTTCGATGTTTTCAAAAGCCACGGCACGGCCGCGGTGGCGCATCAGTTGGGCCGAGGCGGCCGAAGGCTTCAACACGGCTCCCTGGGGCGCCAGATTCCCGCGCAGCACGGCAATGCCGCCGCTGTGCGCAAGAGGGCGATCGAAACCGCGAATGACTTCCGTGTTCCAGTTCGGCGCTTCCCGGCAGTTTTCCCATATGGTCTTCCCGTTGACGGTGAGAGCGTCCTTGGCAAGATGATCGTGTTCTCCAAGGGATCGAATCACCGCCGGCAGACCGCCGGCGTAGTAGTAATCCTCCATCAGATATTGGCCGGAAGGCGCGAGATTCGCGATGGTTTTGACTTCGCGCCCTAGGCGATCCCAGTCATCCAGGGTAAGAGGCGTTCCGATGCGGCCGGCAATGGCAATCAAGTGAATGACCGCATTGGTCGAGCCCCCCAGCGCGGCGTTGACGCGGATCGCGTTTTCGAATGCTTCCCGGGTTAGAATCTTCGATAATTTGCGATCGGCGAGGACCATTTCGACGATGGTTCGGCCCGCCATGTGCGCCAACGCCCATCGGCGCGAATCGGCGGCGGGGATCGAGCTGCCCATGGGCAAGGTGAGGCCGATCGACTCGGCCATCGCCGCCATGGTCGAAGCGGTGCCCATGGTGTTGCAATGCCCGATCGACCGCGACATGCAGCTCTCCGCTTCCTGGAAGATCTCAAACGGGATGCGTCCGGCGCGCAAATCGTCGTTGAGCCGCCAGGTATCGGTTCCAGAGCCCACGTCATGGCCGTGAAATTTCCCGCTCAGCATGGGACCGCCCGGCATCACCAAAGCAGGAAGATCGCAACTCGCCGCGCCCATGATCAGAGCAGGCGTGGTCTTGTCGCAGCCCGTCATCAGGACGACGCCGTCCACCGGGTTTGCCCGGATCGACTCCTCCACATCCATGCTGACCAGGTTGCGAAACAGCATGGCAGTGGGGCGCATATTGCTTTCCCCGGTCGACATCACGGGAAACTCCAGCGGAAGGCCGCCGGCTTCCCAAATTCCACGCTTTACCCGTTCGGCCAGGTCGCGCAGGTGAGCGTTGCACGGAGTTAATTCGGACCAAGTGTTACAGACGCCGATCACCGGCCGGCCATCGAATACGTGGTCGGGCAGGCCCTGGTTGCGCATCCAGCTACGATGGATAAAGCCGTCCTTGGATGCTTTGCCGAACCAGTCAGCGGACCGGAATCGTTTCTTTTCCATACCTTCTCCTTCAATGCTGTAGCGCGCGGCGCGACGCCGCTACGCGCGAATCCGTCTTCAGCCATGAGCCGGAGGGCCGGAATCATGCCGCTTGAGATAGGACCGGTGCACAAACTGGGATTGAAAATAAGCGCTCAAGCCCCGCGGCTTCGATATTCTCGATACAAACGAACCCTGAGGAATCACATGGAGTGGACAAGCGACAGCGAATTGTTCGAGCTCATGCGCGCGCATCTCTTCACAGCTATTATCGGCGATATGCTCGACCGGAATGGCTACCATCATCAGTTTCTTCCCCCGGAATGCCGTCCGCTGCATCCGTCGATGGTTGTCTGCGGGCGCGCCATGACCGTACATGAAATGGACGTGGCTGAAGGCTCCGATCCTCCTTTTGGGCTGATGCTGCGAGCGCTGGATTCATTGCAACAGGACGAGGTCTATCTGGCGGCTGGAGGCTCGTCGCGGTATGCGTATTGGGGGGAACTGATGAGCACGGCGGCGCGGGCGCGAGGAGCGGCGGGCGCCGTATTGGCCGGTCCGGCGAGAGACACCAACGGCATTCTGGCCTTGAATTTTCCCACCTTCTGCTACGGAAGTTACGCGCAGGATCAGCGCGGACGAGGAAAGGTGGCGGACTTCAGAATTCCGCTCAAGGTGGGCGCGGTCACCGTTTCGCCGGGAGACATCGTTTTCGGCGACATCGACGGAGTTGTCATTCTTCCGCGCGCAGTTGAAGGCGATGTGGTCAGCACAGCGCTCGAGCAGGTGCGGAAGGAAAAGACGGCTCGCCGCATGCTCGAAGAAGGCGCATCCGCCGAGATGGTCTTTCTTCAAACCGGCGTCCTTTAGTACCTATCCATTTGAATCCTGCACATTTTGCGCAGAATATTTCTGGCGATGTACGTTTCGGTCAGTATTCATGCGGGATTTCGGCATTTTTTCAAAGGCTCCAACTTTCGGGAAAATGCCAGGTTTTGGTTCCGGCTACGCCGGGTTAGGTCAATTCCCTTGCCCTTTTTCCGACGACTCACAAGCGATTATGACGAAAAAAACGGCGCAACACGTTCGTTGGGCCCGGTTCCGGCTTTCACCAGTCATTTGCCGGCGATGCGCGGGAGATCTTTGAGCTTGCGAATTTCCTGTCCTTCATCGATTTCATAGATTGCGTCGGCGGGAACATTCTGGAAATCCTGGCTCAGGCCGCTCGGCCAACGCACCTCAATCCTGGACATCGTTGCTGCCCCTCCCAAACCGAAGTGCAGACGCGTATCGTTGCTCGAGTTGTATCCCCCTCCCCCGCGCACCTCATCCATCTGCGTCATGCCTGCGGCAGAAACAGTCACGCGCGCTCCAAGGGCCATGCGATTGCTTTTGCTCCCCACCAGGCGGAAGAGCACACGATGGTTCGCATTCCGGGTTTCGTTGAGGAAAAGAGAGGGAGGGCCGTCAACATTGAATACGACGAAATCAAGGTTGCCGTCGTTGTTGATGTCTCCGAATGCGATCCCGCGGCGCGATTCGAGAGGGCCTGCGTTCAAGCCGGCTTGAGCGGCGACGTCTTCGAAAGATTGCCCCTCGATGTTTCGAAAGAGTTGCAGGGGCTCACGAAATTTCACTTCGGTTTCCAGCCGGTCCATCAACGAGGAGAAATTGCCGTTTGCGATCAGGATATCGGGCCATCCATCGTTATCGAAATCGCCGAAGCCGACTCCCCATTTCACGGGCGCCGCAGTGTCGCGGGCCAGCCCCACTTCTGCGGCGACATCGGTAAAGAGGTTTTGGTCGTTCCGATACAGGCTGACGGGCTGTCTGCGGTAGCGAGTTGTCACAAGATCGAGCCGGCCATCGTGGTTGAAATCTCCGAAATCGCCTCCCATGTTTCCGAAGGTCTCCCCGTTCGGGCCGAATGCTGTTCCCATACTGACGCCGCTTTCCTCAAAAGCGCCATTGCCGAGATTACGATAGAGATAATTCGCGCCCCCGTCGTTGGCGACAAAAAGATCAGGCCACCCGTCGTTGTCATAATCTCCCCAAACCACGCCCATGCCATGGAGTCCCGCCGCATTGCTCACTCCGGCTTTCACCGAGACGTCTTCAAACGTGCCGTCCCCGCGGTTCCGAAGCAGAAAATCTGTCTCGCCCGCTAATTTGTCTGGGGTTTGAATGATGTCGAAGCCGTTCGCTTTCAATATAGGCGTCAGAGTCGGCAAATGATGAAGGTCCGCTTCTACATAGCGCGCCACGAACAGATCGATGTAACCGTCGCGATCGTAATCGGCCCACGCGGCGCCCGTGCTGAAACCGCCCAACTTGACGCCGGCATGGTCGGTCACATCCTCGAACCGGCAACCACCCAGGTTGTGATACAGAACGTTGTGCCCGTAACCGGTCACGTACAGATCCGGCAGACCGTCATTGTCGTAATCACCGACGGCAATTGCCATTCCCCAGCCGCGCGTCGTGAGCCCGGCCGCCTTCGTAATGTCGGTGAAGTGAATGCGCCCTCCGGTTCCGTCCTGGTGATAGAGAGTCAACATCGGGTCGCCGCCCGCCAGATAGCGATTGATGGTGGTGTCGTTGACCACGGCAATGTCGAGCTTTCCGTCATTGTCGCAGTCAAAAAGCGCGATTCCGCCGCCACCCATGGTCTCGATCACGTAACGCCTGTCTGTCGCCGAATGCGGAACGGTGGTCAATCCTGCCTCACGGCTGATGTCGCGGAAATACATCGTAGGAACTGCTTTGGATTCAGCGCGACCCGCTTTCGCGGTCACGCGCCCACTTTGCGTGGATGAATGCGATGTTGCATCCCGTGCGCTCGGTTGCGCGAAAAGACATGCGAAAAAAAATAAACCGGCGCAACCGCACGCTGCGACGCACGCAACCGCGGCGACCCTGATGCGATTGGTCGATCCCTTCGGTCTGCTTATAGATATCACGGCGAGATTTTACCCAGTGGCGTTCGTCAGGCGAAAGCAGCTCGCAAGAAAAATTTCTTCATGTCCTTTCAGATGTCAGCTTCGCTCGAATCATCTGAGCCACGGCCGCTTGCGCTTGGTTCGGCCGGCCATCTTGTTCACCGCTTGGCGCCTGTCTCAAGATCGGTTGCATCTTGGGAGGAGGACACGCGCATATCGTGGACGATCTTCTCGAGCTTATCGTGCATCCCCTTGTAGTGGAGATAGAGCGTCACCTGCTGCTTGGCTTCATCGATCTTGCCCTGGCGGCGATACAGGGTGCTGAGACGGTAGTGAGCCACATAATTAGAAGGGTCGATTTCGATGGCGCGCTCCAGCAACTGCCGCGCTTCGTCGTTCTTGCCCATCTGGATCAGCACCTTGGCCAGTTCGGTGCAGGCGTCGTCGTCATGCGGATCCAGTTGGAGCGCGTGCGAATCGTCGGCATAGGCGGTCTTCATATCGCCGTCCTCGGCGGCGATCACTCCCAGTCCCAGCTCCGCCTTCTCATCTTTTGGGTTCACGTCCAAAGCTTTGTGAAATTCGGTCGGGGCCGAGGCCTTCAGTTGTTCATCCTGGGAGTGGTAGAGGAGATCGCCGAGGTCGGTATGCGCCCCAGGAAGCCGTGGATCGATGTGGAGAGCCTCACGATAAGCGGCGATGGCTGGGTCGGTCGCTCCCTGTTTCGCAAGTTCCCGGGCCGTGGCCTCCTCGAGCTCGGCGCTCTCGGGATCGGCCATGGCCATCGTCAGCAGGGCCCGATTCGCCAGGTCGGAGTGAAGTCGATACGAGAGATAAAGCAGTGAAGCGTCTGTGGGCCGCACGGCGAGCAGGGTGGAGACGACGCCTGTGGCCTTCTCCAGTTCGCCGTTGTTCGAGTAGAGATCGATCAGGACTTCCCCGGCCTCGAGCTGCACTTTAGCATCAGTCTCCAGGTGAGGAAAGGCGGTCTCGAGATCGTTCCGGCTTGTCTCGCGGTCTCCTGTCTGGTCTTCCGCCATCCCGAGCAACGCCTGAATTTTCCAGAGATCGGACCGCGCTTTCGTGGCCGCCCGCAGTTCGGGAATCGCTCCCCCGTAATCGCCACGGAAATAGAGCATCACTCCCAGATTGGCGTGGGCTTCGATATTGGCGGGATCGAGTGCGACCACCTGCTTCAGCTCGGCGATCGCCAGGTCGGTTTTCTGTTCCGCAAGGTATTGTCTCGCGAGGTTAAGATGCTCTTCCACGCCTTGCCCGGACGCGCCAGCGGGCGCTTGACCAGCGGGCGCGGCGAGAACCGGAACGGCCAAGCATGTGCATAAAAGTAGTTTGCCCCACATAGCAGCCACATCATACATGGCGGTGCACTTCTACGGAAGTGACATTGCGCCGGGCCCCACCCTGCAGTCCTGCGCCCCGTCTATGCTCATCACGCTGGGAACCCAAAGCCGTCTCCTTCCGTGGGTTCGTCCACAAAGAAAGGGCGGGGCCTCGGCCACCGCCCTTTCGTTGACTACGGAAAATCCACCTTCTTCATCTCAGAAGGAGAATCGACCCGAGAGCTGAATCGTTCGACCGTAATTGCCGTCGGTTCCGGTGATGTTGCCGACGCTGACATCGGGTGTTCCGGTGCTCAGAGCGACATGACTGAGAACGTTGTAAGGATTCTGGAAGGCTGGATGGTTGAAGATGTTTTCCGCGTCCATCCGAATCTGGAATTTGGCTGACTCCCATCCCGGCATACCAAAGCTCTTGGCCATGGAGAAATCGAAGAACACAAAATCAGGTCCCGTGAGCGAATTTCTCGGGTTGGTGCCGAAGGTATTCGCTGCAGGCGACGCATACGCGAGTTGATTGAACCACGAGGCGATCGTATGCCCTCCGGAACCGGGATTCCCTACCTTGTTCGGATAGAGAGCCGCCTGACCATTGCCATCGCTCGAACCCAACGAGCCATCGTTGATGGGGTTATCCATAACCACCGTAATGGGAGTTCCCGACTCGGCCTCGAAGTCACCGGATGCTTGCCAACCGCCGAGCGCCGCATCGGCTAACGCCGAGCTTAGGTATTGGTGTCCCTTTCCGAGCGGTATCGCATAGAGCAACTCACCCTTGAGGGCGTTTGGCCGGTTAAAATTCGAGAGCGCATAGTTTGCCGAGAGATTATACGCGTCCTGGTAATACACATCGCCGAACTGTTCCCCCCAGCCGGAATCGTCCATGTCGTCCTTCAGTTGGGACCATGTGTAACCCAAGTCGAAAGCCAGTCCATGGGTGGTTTGAAGGTGGTGAAGCATGAACGACGCCGACTCGTAGTTCGAAATGCCCGCGTACTGGCCGGTGCGCGAGCCGCCAGAACCAACACCGATGCCGGAGAACTGCGGATAGGGCCTGTCCGCCTGCGTGCCGCCGAGTTTGTTCGCAGGCAATTGATTGATATCGGCTTCGAACATCATGTTTCCCCAGTGGCTCCCGACATATTGCGCCTCCGCCACCATATTTCCGGGCAAACGCCGCTGCACGCCGACCGTCCACTGCCATCCGTTCTGAATGGGAAGGTGGAAAGGGGTATACGGGATCGACCCACCGCTTCCCTGCGGATTTGCCGGCGTAATGTAAGAAAGAGGGTTGCGGGCCGCAGCGCCAGTAACCACGGGCAGGTTCGCTCCGCTCCCCGATAGCTGCACCACCGGTGTTGTCGTGCTGGAAGTGGTCGTACTGCCCACAGCGCCACACAAGCCGGGAACGCCGCAGCCCGACCCAAAGCCCATCACTCCGCCCACGGTGTCCATGCTCCACAGCGAAGCGTATTGCCCCACGCCCCCGCGAATCACCCAATCCGGCGACATGGTCCACGCGAATCCGAGACGAGGCATCACGAGGGTCTTGGTTGCGTAGCTTTGCCTCCGCTCCCCGTTCAGGCCGGCGAACCACATCGAACCCAACGAGTTGACAGGATAGGCGGAGGTGCTGGCCACCGGATCGGCAAGAGTCGGGTCAAATCCACCCGCATTGTTGTACTTTTCGGTCGATCCGCCATGGGTCTCCGAACGCACCCCGAGATTGATGGTCAGACTCGGTCGTATCTTGAAATCGTCCTGAGCAAAGAACGAAGGATTCTTGGCCCGCATGTAGTGTTTCGGTTGAGTCTCTGTACTCCACGCCTGCACATCTCCCAACAGGAAGTCGGCATAGCCGGATTCCGAGATCGAGGGATTGCTCGTGGTGTACTGGCCGGTGAACGACAGGGTCGCGCCGTTAATGCCGCCCCATGGAGTCGAGTTATCTTGCTCCATCAGCAGCTCACCGCCGAAGTGCAGAATATGCTTGCCCTTGAGCCAGGTCACCATATCCGAGGGAACGAAGCTGTTCTGAATAAAAAGCGCCTCCGTGCCGGGAGTAATGCTCGTGGGAGCGCCAGTTCCGCTAAACTTCACCGTCGGCAGGACGTCCGCATAATCGATGGTTGGCGACAATCCAAGGTTGCCCCGGATGCCCTTGTTCAAAGATGCTTGAGAATCGTAGTCCGCCTCCCGGTTACCCGAATAACGGAACTCGTTGACCAGGTTCGGACTGATAGTCCACACATCCGAGATCTGCTCGTTCCCGCCGTCGGACGAACCATAGTGGCAACTAACCGGGCAATTTGGAGCGTTAGAACCGTCATTTAAATTCAATAGGGTCGGCGCGTAGCGCGACACGATCGAAAAGCTGATGCGGTTCTTCGCGGCAACGTTGTAATCCAATCGCGCAATCATCTTGGCTTGGTTGCCATTGCCTGCCGCAAGGTAGGTGTAATTGTTTGTTAATACACCGTTCCCTTGCTGGCTGGTCAGGTAGTAACCGTTCTGGATGTTGACAGCGACCGGATCGAAATCGGCCGTCGGAATCGCCAAGTCGGTATTCCCGTTAGTCGGGTCAGCGGATAAGCACTGAGCGGGATTGGTCGTTAATGGCGTACCGCCGTGGGCAGCGTCAAGCGTCAGAGCCGTTCCGAAAAGCGCAGGATCGAAACAGCCTGCCTTCATGGCTGCAGTTGGTTCCGAGGTCGTTGTGAACGAGCTGTTCGGGTTTTTCAACTGTTGATAGTTGTAAAAGAAAAACATCTTGTTCTTCAGGATCGGGCCGCCTACCGCCCCGCCGAAGTAGTTGTAACGCTGTATCCCTTTCGGCGTCGGAGCCCTGTCGAAGTAGGATCTCGCATTAAAGGCGTCGTTCTGGATGTAGTCATAGACGGCGCCGTGAAATTGCTCGGTCCCGCTCTTGGTGATCACGTTGAAGACCGAGCCGCCGCCGCCGTATTGGGCGGGGGCGTCTGTGGCAATCACGTTGACCTCGGACACCGATTCGCTCAGGCCCTGGTCGGTGTTGGCGCTGTGCGGCAACCAGATTGAGCCGCCGTCAACCAGGAAACTGGAGAAGTAGGGCATGGTTCCGTTGATGGTCTGATCGAACTGGGGGTCCGTGTTATTGCCGCCGCCACCGTTCTGGTGGCCCCCTGCCACGCTGGAAGAGCCGGGAAGCATCTTCAGCAGATAGGTGTAACCATTCTCCGGATCGGTGTTCGGAAGATTTTGCAGCTCAGTTGTCGACAGAGTGGTTGACACCTGCGCATCCTCCGTCTTGAGCAGAGGCGCGTCGGAGCTCACTTGGATCACTGTGTTGGCCGCCCCGACTTGTAAGACGGCGTCAACGGTAAAGATTCCGACTTGAATCGGCACCGGGCCGCGCTTGTAGGTTTCGAAGCCTTGCTTGCTGAATTCCAGCGTGTAGTTTCCGGGAAGAATCGAATTGGTGTCGTATAAGCCGTCGCCATTCGTCACATACTTGCTGACGACGCCAGTATCGTTGTTCGTGACAGCGACGTTTGCGCCCGGCACCAGCGCGCCCGACGAGTCGGTCACCGTGCCGCGAATGTCACCGGAGTTGGAATTTTGCGCGCGAGCAAAACCCGCCAAACCAAGCGCGAGCCCACATAACACCAGGATCCACCTTCGTCTGATCATTGCCTGCCTCCTAAGGGTCTTCGTTGGAACAACATTGTGATCGACAACACAACTGGGGGCGCCGCACCAAATAGGTGAACTGATTGATTCAAAGCATCAGAACTCAGCGAACAAACGGTTGTCTGATGCAGTTAAGCCTACTCTTTTGAACGCGCCCGCCATTAAACCACAACCAAAGTTGGATTGTCAAGTCATTTTTTAGTTGTAGACAAGCGTTTGATTGGAGATAATTTCCCACCGGGACCGGTCGCTCGTCGCAGCAATTGCATCTTCGCGTGGCGCCGCGAAAATGCACGCCCCAACCAACTTCTTGCGCCACCGGCGCCCGGCGCCACGCAAGCAAGTCCGGGGTCCCCAGCGACGGGTCTTGGTCGCTGGGGTGGAAGTCGAAGCGACCCCCACGAACCGGGGCCCCCGACGACGGCTTCATTCGTCGTTGGCGTGGTAACGAACCGGGAGCCCAACGACAGATCTTTCGTCGTTGGGGTGGCGAGGAACCGGGCCCCAGCGATGGTTTTTCGTTCGTTGGGGTGACAAGGAGCGGCGACCCGTCACCGAGCCTGGCGGATACAGGATCTCCGGTTTCGCCGTAGGCCAGAAGTTATTATGACAGCGAGAGTTTCGTGAACCTTCCTAACCGATTCGCAACAGGAGAGACCCATGATCGGCAAAGTCGAGAGCCTTCTTCACGATTTTGAAAATGGCAAACTTACCCGGCGCCAAGTTGCAGTTTCTTTGGCCGCCATCGCTGCAGGGGCGCTCGTTTCGCCCCTTGCGCGGGCCGACGATGCCGGCCCACAGAGTTTTCCCGCCATCAGCTTGAACCACGTCACCGTACGCGTTCCCGATCTTCAGAAGACCTCGCGTTTTTACCAGGAGTTCTTTCAGATGCCGCTCCGGCAACACGCGCCGACGGTTCACATTCTCGGCGTGGGCAAATCGTTCTTCGGCATCGAACAAGGCAAATGGGAGCCAGCGCGCCTCGATCACTACGACTTTGGCATCGCTCACTTCAACGCCGACCAGGTTCGAGCCGCGTTGCGTAAACGCAATCTGGAGATCCAGGACGAGCGGGCGTCGGAGTCTTTCAAATTCCGCGATCCCGACGGATTCCTGGTGCAGGTTAATGGCCCCGACTATGTGGGCCATGTGAGCTGAACCACCAGAATGCAGTCTTCCCCTCTTTCATACGGGGTTATGCGGCCCGCCGCATCATGGCTGTCGTACTGATCCGGTGTTTCGTGTGCGCCGTGCCAATGCACGGTCTTTCAGCGGGTGCGAATCCCGCCCGGCAACTTTCGCTCCAGCCGGTAGCAATCGGGGCAACCGTGGAGGTAACGAAACGGTTGAAGCCTTCGATGGAAAGGGTCATAAAGTGACTCCGCGAGTATGCGGGCCGTAACGTGAGTGAACGCTGAGCAAGCCCCGAAACG
>JASHOC010000118.1 GCA_030041305.1 Acidobacteriaceae bacterium | reverse complement strand
CCGCTGCCGAGCATGGTATCCAGTTGGAGGTGGTCAAGCATACTGAGGCCAAGCGCGGCTTTGTCTTGCTGCCGCGCCGCTGGGTGGTCGAACGCAGCTTTGCCTGGGCCGCGCGCTTCCGCCGCCTGGCCCGCGATTACGAGCGACTCGAAACAACACTCGCGGGTTTTCATTTCCTCGCCTTTGCTTGTCTCATGTTCGCCAACCTCTTCCGCTTACTGGCTGGAAGTTAATAACAGGCTCTAGGGATAGCCGATTCTAAGGCAGGCCGAAGGTGAATAGATCGTTTCCGGCGGCAATGGCAAAGTACTGCTTGCCCTTGATGGCGTAACTCATGGGGGAGGCGTGAGGCTCTTGTCCCATGTTGAAGTGCCACAGAGTTTCACCGGTGCGCCCGTCGAGGATGATAAAGTCCTGTTGGCTTGCGTAGGCAACCAGTCCGGTTGCGGTGGACATCACGCCGGCCCAGATATACTGCGTGCCGGCCTGCGGCACACGCCAGGCAAAGTCGAGCTTATCCAGGCTGAAGGCGTTGACGTACGCCCTGACGATTTCGCCTGGCGGACCGTCCTCTGCCGTCCCATAGTACATGCGCCCCTCCTCGAAGGGCTGGGGCTTGGACTTGATGACCGAGCACGACTCCTGCGAGCGGAAGTAGAACATGTTCGTCGCCGGGTTGTAGCTCGGCGCATACCAACTGGATCCTCCGGCCGCGCTGGGACAGACCACGAAGCCCTTTTCATCTGCAATCAGTTTGTTGGGGATGGGCCGGCCATTCTCGTCGATGCCCTTGGCCCAGTTCAGGTTGTTGCTGAACTTCCTGGAAAAAAGATATTTTCCGTTGGTGCGGTCGAGGATGTAGAGGTAGCCGTTCTTGTTGGCTGAGATCAGGAGCTTGCGTGGCTGGCCCTTAAAGGTTGTATCCACCAATACCGGCGTTTGCACGGCATCGTAGTCGTACATGTTGTGAGGGCTGTATTGGAAGTACCATTTCAGCTTGCCATTATCCGGGTCCAGCGCCAGCACGGAGCTGGTGTAGAGGTCGTCGCCGGGACGCACGCTGTCGTCGTAGTCGGGACCAGGGTTGCCGGTGCCCCAGTAGAGCGTGTTCAGCTCCGGATCGTAGGTTCCGGGCATCCACGTTGTTCCGCCGCCATGCCTGTACGAATCACCCGGCCAGCTTTCGGAGCCGAACTCGCCGGGCGCGGGAATAGTCCAGAATCGCCACAGCTCTTTGCCCATCTGGGCGTCAAGAGCGACCAGAAAGCCGCGCACGCCGTCATCGCCTCCCGACGTGCCCACCAACACCTTGTTCTTCACGATCAGAGGCGCACTGGTACCTCCATAGTTCTTATTGTCGGGGGCATAGAACACGTCCCAGATCAAGTGGCCGGAGCGCGCGTCAAGACAGAGCAGGTGCGCGTTGTCTGTCTCCATGTAGATGCGATTCCCTAGGACCGCGACGCCGCGGTTGTGATGCGCACCGGTGTCATCGATCAATCCCGGTGTAATTGGCCACACATGGCGCCAGAGCTCGTTGCCGGTCTGCGCGTCCAGCGCATAAGCATCGTTCTGGCTGGTTACAAACATCACTCCCGCGGCGACGATGGGAGTGACTTCCAAGTTGCCGCCGTTGGGGAATTGAAAGGTCCACTTGACTTGCAGGCGACTGGCGTTGGCGGGGGTAATTTCGCTCAAGGCGCTGTAACGCCGTCCCGTATAGTCGCCGTTGTAAGAGACCCAGTTGTCCTCTACCGGCTTTTGGAGCAGGTCGCTCGACTTTATGTCGATCAGGCCGACGCCCACGGTGGTGGACACGGAGGCCGATTCCACCGCCGCACTGGTCTTTATCGTGCTGGTATTCGCCGCCGGTTTTGCCGCTGCCGCAGTCGCGATCAGGAAACTTGCGATGTCGTTCAGCTCGGTGGGCGTCAGCCGGGCGCCATAATCGCGCGGCATCAGCGAATGGTTCGTATAGTGGACGTCCGCCAGACTGCTCCGCGCCAGAAAGTGATACTGTCCATCCTCGGTCTCGAGTTCCACCGTGAAGTTGTCTTCGCTGCGCGCGACACCGACCAGCTTCTGCCCGCTCTTGGTCAGCACTTCGACGACGCGTGAGGCCGCAATGAGCGGCTTATCGGGCGTTACAATTGCTTGTTGGATCGCGTCGGCAGAACGATTCTGGCCGTAGGTGGTGAGGTCCGACGCGATAAATCCGCCCGCACCCTGGATCATGTGGCAGCTGGAGCACTGCGCCTTGCCGAAGTAGAGCGCGCGGCCGGCAGCGGAGTCTCCGGTTGCAGAGGCTGCAGCGGCGCTAGCCGGCGTCTTGCCCTGTAACGTGCGCAGATAGTCCACTACCGCCTGGATGTTCGCAGTGCTGAGCTGCGAGAACGATGGCATGCCCGCTGGGGCGCCGTCGTGCACGATCTTGATTAGATCGGCATCGGAAAGTGCGATGACGCTCGGCATGGTCGCAATCGACGGGGCCTTGTCTCCCCCCCTCCCATCGCCACCGTGACAGCCAGCGCAGTTCTGGGCGAACTGCTGCGCGCCAACATTGGTCCCCTCTGTCTGTTCTTGGGCCACTGAAGGCACAGCCGTGAAAAGGAACAGCGCTGAAAAAACCAGCAAGTCGAACCACCGACGAGCTGTCATCTAAAGTTCCCTCAAAGAGAGATTCATTCATTGCTGAGCATTAGAGAAAACCAAATACGAAGCGCTAACGAGAAAAGCAACCGAAGATAGCCCCCTCTGGCAAACCTGGTTGCAGCAGACAGACAGCCGCTCCAAGCTACGCCCTAACCTGCGCCTGCGCCTCAAACTGGGCCGCTTGAAATAGCGCCTTCATGTACGCGAACCCATACGCACATTCGGAGTAGCGCCCGCCTACCACCTTCGGCGTGTGGTCCCACATCACGTTGCCGTCAAAGTTCACTTCCACGAGAGCCTTCGCGACCTTGTACATGTCGTAGTAGCCGTTGTCGATGAAGGTCTCAACAAAATGCGGCAGCGGCGCACTTATGTTCCTGAAGTGGATTTGCCATATCTTTTCGGGCCCAAAGTACCGGATCATCTCGACCGGGTCCTTGCCCATCATCGTCCGCCCACCCTCGAGCCAGGTGCCACAGCACAGAACAATGCCCACATTGGGGCTATTCGCAATCTCCAGGGCCTTCTTGTAGCCTTCAAAGCTGGTAAAGATGCAACGCGGAACCCCGCCCAACATCGGCACCGGCGGATCCTCGGGGTGAATTCCGATGCGCACGCCGACCTCTTCCGCTACCGGAGCGACCTGCTTGATGAAGTAGGTGTAGTTATCCCAAATTTCTTTTTCGGTGAAGACCCGGCCGTTGGTGAGAGGCAGGTGGTATTTGATCCCGTCCCACTCGCCGTAAAGGTTTGGGCTCGACATGTCAACCGCGCGCGCCTCGGCTCCGCGAATCGTCTCCCGGCCGCTATGCCAGATGCCGTTGCCCGAATGCACATAAGTCGTATAGTAGAGCCCTGCCTTGCTCAGATTGCGAAGATACTCCTTATACATTTCGATCTTCTCGTCGCGACCGGGAAGGTTGAGTACAATTTCCGGGATACACTGTACTTCACCGATGGTCCAAACCTTAATCCCCGCATCCTCATAGCGCTTCTTGATTTTGAGGAACCATTCCAGGGTGCGCTGATCCGGTGTCGTATCCACGTTCACAAACTTGACCCCAATCTGAGTAAGGAAGAGCAGTTGGTCATCGGTTGGCTCGGCCGGCTCATCGTTGCTCCCTAATTTGATTCCCGGTGCGAACGTATACTCGATCGCCGACGCTTTGCCTGCCGACGAGAGGAGCGCCGAGGCGCCCAGAGCGCCGCCAAGGGCGAGTTTCATGAACTCTCTTCGGTCGGAGCTGGTGATTGGATTCGTGGCGTCGCGCTCGCTTGAATCAGTCGCGCTAGTACCCATAAGCAGTCTCCTCTACGGCGGTGTTTCAGTTTGTGTAGTGTTTCGGGAATCGTGCAAAATGGCTTGGCCCTGCGGCCACGAGGGAGAACCGCGTAGGCCACCCGAAGCAACTATCACCTATCGTCATTTCGCTCCACGATTCGCTTGTCCAGTATATTGGACGCCCTTCAACATTGCGCGGCGGGGCCGCTGGGATGGGCCCCGCGCCGCAAGCGAAGCGATTTATGGCAGCGCAAATGCCACGTACATCCCCCCGGCCGGCTCCTTGCTCGACTGCCCGCCGGTAGCCGCAATCACCACATATTGCTTACCGTCCACCATGTAGGTCGCAGGCGTCGCCAGACCGGCAAAGGGAAGCTTTGCTTGCCACAAAAGCTTACCCGCGCTGCTGTCATACGCGTGCATCTCGTCATCGAAGACCGTGGCGCCGATAAACACCAATCCTCCCGCCGTCACCACCGGTCCACCGAAGTTATCGGAACCGGTATCGCCCATGCCTTTGGCCGCCAGCTCCGGATACACTCCGAATGGAATCTGCCACAGGTATTTGCCGGTATTCATATCGATCGCGTTCAGGGTGCCCCAAGGCGGAGCTGTGGCGGGGTAGTCGTCGGAATCCAGGAAGCGGCGGAATCCGATGGTCTCATAGGGCATATCGTTCACGCCGCTCCCGGTTTTGGCAGGAGCGGCTGTCGGCCGATGAGGGACTGCTGCTCCAGAGGCTTGCGCCGGAGGCTTGTGTTCCTGGGGTACAACATGCCCTTCGTCGCAGCTTGGGGAGACTTCTCCTGAGGCGCTCCTGTTCTCCTGCTGCTGGGGATACCTGGTCAGGTATTGGACTACTGCTTGAACCTCGTCGTCGCGCAGGCTGCTGAAGGGAGGCATCCGGCCCCGTCCCTGCCGGATGATGCCGGCTATCTCAGCATCCGTGAGGATGCCATCGATGCCGCACAGCGCCGGTATTGCGGGGGGCGAACCGGCCCAGTTGAGGCCGTGACAGGTGGCGCATTGTTGCTGGTAGGTGCGCTCGCCCAAGCTGCCCGCCGGCGGAGGCTTGGTGAGGCCAACCAGCCATGCCGTATCGTTGCCGTTGACATAGAACACACCGGTCTTTGGATCCACAGCGGGGCCACCCCACTCGCCGCCCCCATCCATGCCGGGCATATCGACCGTCAGCTTGTCCACGCTCGGAGGAATGAACTGTCCTCCGCTGACAAATGTCGAGAACTGCTTGACCGCCCATGCGTGCGCTTCAGGAGTTCGATTCGTCAGCGTATCTATCGTCACACCCTGGTGGGCGAAGGGAGCGGGCATAGTGGGTAACGGCTGCGTCGGAGAAGTTACCTCTCCCGGCACGGTGCTGCGCGGGTAGGGTGACTCCTTGATGGGAAACAACGGCTTGCCATTGGTACGATCCAGCAGAAAGACATAACCGGATTTGGTGGTCTGCGCAATTGCGTCCACCGGCTTACCGTTGCGCATCACGGTCAGCAGCGCCGGCGGCGCGGGGAAATCGCGATCCCAAAGGTCGTGATGCACGCCCTGGAAATACCAGATCAGCTTGCCGGTCCCCGCATCGAGAGCCAGCAGCGTGTCGGCATACAGGTCGTTACCGACGCGATCGCCCCCATAAAAGTCGAAGACCGCGGAGCCGGTAGGAACGTAAACAATTCCCCGCTGGACATCGAGCGCCATGCCCGCCCAGTTGTTGGCCGCGCCTGCGTCCTTCCAGGCGTCCTTCGGCCAGGTGTTATAGCCCGGCTCGCCGGGGCGGGGAATAGTATGGAAGGTCCAGCGCAGAGCGCCGGTGCGCACATCGTAGGCGCGAATGTCACCGGGAGGCGCGGGATGGGTTTCAGGATTCGCGCCGCCCACGATAATCAAGTCCTTGTAAACGATTCCCGGCGAAGTGAGACCTACAGACTGGCGCTCGTAGGGTTCGCGCAGGCCCTTGCGCAAGTCGATTCTGCCGTTCTCGCCAAAGCTCGAAATGGATTTGCCGGTTTTCGCGTCGATAGCAAAGAGGTAGTGGCCATAACCGGCGAAGATCCGGCTATTAAGGCCATCGGTCCAATAGGAGACGCCCCGCGTCGTCGATCCTCCGCTCATTGGGGCTTGAAACTTCCACAGCAGCTTACCGGTTGCGGCATCGAGCGCAACGACGCCGGGTTTTGGAGTGTTTGTGTAGAGAACACGACCGATAACGATAGGGCTCGACTCCGAGCCCTCCTGCTCGCCCGTGTCATACTTCCACGCGACCACCAGCTCTTTCACATTCTGGCGATTGATTTGCGTCAAAGGAGAATAGTGATCTTGCGCCGGCTGCCCCCCGTAGACAGGCCAATCCTGCGACGGACCAAAGCTTCCATTACCATGAGCCATGGCCACATAAAGGCCACCTATGAATAAGATCAACCCTGCGAGCAATGCTTCAACTGCCCGCCTTCTCTTCATGCAATCATCCAATCGTATTGAAATTTTCCTTTTCGGTCAGGTTGAGCTACTTCCGACAAACTCAACAAAGCAGGCTAGAACGAGAAGCGGCCGCTGAATTGGACCAGACGCGGTGAATTGGCCTGCCCGTACACTACGCCGAAAGAAGCTGGGTTGTCTGCCTGAGTGTTCGGAAAACCGAACTGGGTCCAGTTGAAGAGGTTGAAGGCTTCAACCCGGAAATCCAGTTTGTAACGCTCGCGGAAAGCGATGTCTTTGGCGATCGAAAAATCGGTGCTGTCGATGCCCTGGGCGCGGAGACGAGGATCCGTTCGTGGCTCGTTGCCAAACCCAAACGGATCTGACGGGGCGTAGCAGTTCGGGTTGAACCATCCGCCCAGCCGCTGACTGGGCTTCCCTGGCATCTGCGGATGATTGTTGCACGCCGGAGCGCTGGGGTAGAGGCTTGGATTGGCAGGTGCATTGGGAGTGTAGTTCGGACGACTGTCTCCGCCGTTCTCGCCAATATCGCCCTCACCCTCCACCCAGTTGGTTTCCAGAATGTTATTCGCGGAATCGGCGAATGCGAGCGGGAAACCATCCTGGAAAGTTGTGAGGCCATTAATCACCCAACCACCTGCGATTCTGTTGAGGGTTCCGTTCGCACTCGACAGAAACCGCTGCCCGTGTCCAATGGGCAGTGGATACACCCAATTAATAACCAGCCGATTGGGCGTCTGGAAGATCGAGCGCGCATACTCGCCTGGGTTGGTGGGGTTGCCCCGGATGTTGCTGTTGTCCTGGACGCCTCCGGTTCCGCCTGCTCCGAAAACGCCCCCCTCGACCCAACCACTGAGAGTTTCGGTCGTTCCGACAAGGTTGGAAAACGTCCAGGCCGCGCTCAGGATGCCTCCCTTGAGCCGCTTCTGCGCCATCACCTGCAAGGCCTGGTAGAAAGTAAATCCAACGTTCGGCGATATATCGGTCATGAAGATATACTGCGGATGCGGCTCGAGCAGATTCCCATACGGGACAGTCGCCGCACCAAGAATCGGGACGGTTGTCGGGATTGGGCCTCCGTTTGCCGCAGACAGCGGATTATAGACCATGTCCGTTATGTAGTGACCGTTGCATTGCGAGGGTAACGTTGCTGTGGTGGGGTTGTCGACGTTGTTGCAAATATCATATTGATCCGGCAACTGGTTTAAGTTAATGGAGAAGAGCGGATTGTGGTTTCCCCGCGATCCCACATAACTCACATTGACCGAAGAGGAACCACCGAACTGCTTCTCGAATCCAATATTCCACTGCGTCTGGTAAGCATCTTTATTATGGGGCACTGGCCCGTCAATTCCCGAGCCAAGCAGGCTGTTAAGGAAGGTCTGCAAGGTGCTGGTACTCGTTGCCGGAGTTAGAACGCCATTCGGGAACGGATCGGTCAGCGAGAAGCTGGGGATCAAACCGCTGCTGGTGTTCGTGGTGGTGGGAAGGTTGATCGGAGAATCAAACGGTCCAAGGCCGAATGCAAGCGCTTCAGAGGGCAGAAAGCTGATGCCGAAGCCGCCGCGGAAAACCCAGGTGCTAGTCGGGCTGTAGGCAAATCCCACACGAGGCGCGTAGTCTTTCCAGTTCAGTTCCTGCCAGTCATTATGCGGATACACCGAAGAATTGATCAGCCCCAGCCCGCCGGTAAACGTCCCGCTGAAGCCGCCGGCGTTCATGGCGCCAGTTACCGTAGGCTGCGGCAAATTGAGCAGCATGGTCGCTTCCTTGCCATGCGTCTCTGTGAACGAACCCGGTTGCTCCCAGCGCAAGCCGGCGTTGATGGTGAGCTTCGGCGTCCAGCGGAATGAATCGTTCACGTAGAGGCCGCTGTACCAATCCTCAGCGTTGGTCCTCGCCGGTTCCTGCGCCTCGGCAAACGTTACATAGCCCAGCAGCGTGGAGGCGATGCCATAACCGGTGCTCGAGTCGGCCATGGAAGAACTCGTATAACCGTTACCGCTGGGAGCGTTGAAGGTGACCCCAGCGCTGTTGGACTGCACGTAGTCCCATACGAACCTGCGCTGCTCGCCGCCAAACGTGATGGTGTGCCGTCCAAGAGTCTTGGTAAAGGCTCCCGAAAGGATATACGACTCATCGGTATCGGTGGCCGTATCTAAATATTCGAGACCGGGCATGCCGGTGATATTCGGCGTCGGCGACTGGGGATAGGTCTCTCCCTTTTGAATATTCGCCCAGCCAGAGCCAATTTTTGACGCGACATCGAAGTTGCAGCACGACGTCGGGTAATAAGGATAGAAAAATCGAAAGAACGAAGCGCGGACATCGGCGACCATGGTAGGAGTGATGGTGATGGTGTCGCCAACCACGGCCTGATCGAGTCCGAATTCATTGTAGACACCATAATCGGCAGTGCCCGGTTCATTTGGAGCGACTGCCCCATTAAAATGCCAGTTGGTATACCGCTCGAAGAGCTTGTTTTTGCCGAAAGTCTGATCTCCACGGGCTACCCACTGGTTGGTGTCGGTTCTCACCGGCACGTTCATTACGAAGTTCGCGGCTCCCGTGGCCGGGTTGCCGCTGTTCGTCGGGGGCGCAAATGTCAGCTTGGCTATGTTTAAGCCGGCCTGATTGATTTCGCTCGCCGGGATTTGGTTGTAGCCTGCATATCCATTGGCGGGTGTGTACGCGCAGCGATTGCTTCCGGTGTTTGGGCCCAAACCGTTCGCTCCGCAGGTTGCATTATTGGGGTCGTAGAGTTGGGTCGGCACCGCCGAAAAGTCGCCTCCCAGCATGGCCGCCGTCGGCGTCGGATTGTTGATCAGAGAAGCCTGGGTTAAATCGAAATCCTCCCAGCTCAGGAAGAAGAACGTCCTGTCCTTGAGGATCGGACCGCCCGCGGCCGCGCCAAACTGATTTTGTGTATAGATGGGGCGCGGGAGAACTGGAGTTTGATCATTGTCAAACCAGGAGTTGGCGTTCAACGCCGCATTCCGCACATATTCGTACAAGGTTCCGTGGAACTGATTGGTCCCCGACTTGGTGGCCATGTTGATGACACCGCCCGCGAAGCGGCCGTACTCCGGGGAAACATTGTTCGTTGCCACCTGAAACTCCTGGATCGAGTCCTGAGTAGGAGCGAGCACGGCGCTGTTCGACATGCTGCCGTTGATGGGGGCGCCATCGATGAAGATGGCGCTCTGATTGGCGCTGCCGCCGCCGATCTGATAATTGCCCCATGAGTTCATTGACCCGTCGGACATAAAGTTGACCCCCGCATTGCCGGTGGTGCCGCCCTGAGGCACAACGCCGGGGACAAGTTCTGCAAGGTTCAGGGGATCGCGGCCATTGAGCGGCAACTGCTCCACTTGACTGGACTGGACGTTGTAGTCCAGAGATGAACTTTGCGTGTCCAACAGCGCGACTTGGGCGTTTACTTCCACAGTCTGCGTTGCTTGTCCGACCTGCAGGGTCGTGTCCACGCGGGTGGCGTTGCCTACTGTAACCTGCACCGACGGGACAACAAACGCCTGAAATCCGGCATGTTCCGCAACCACTTTGTAGTTGCCGGGCAGCAGTTGCAGAAATTGGAAGTTACCGTGGCCGTCCGACAGCGCGCTCTGGATCTCATTGGTCGCGAGATTGGTTAACGTAATCTTTGCGCCCGGCAGAACCGCGCCTGCGTTATCGGTTACCGTGCCGACAAGCGACCCCGTGGCCTGCGCCCAACTTACGCTGCAAGTTGCCAACACCACAAACAGCGAAAGCAGCATTTTGTAGAGTTGTTTGCGTCCGATCGTCATGTCTCCTCGCCTCCATCCAATTCTCAATTGGCATTGACTTGAATTTTCCGCAAAAACCAAGCCGCAACCTCGCATAAGCTTTGCCAGCCGATCTTGGCGTGATCTTTGATAGCTATTCGGATTTGGGCGCCCAGTGTCTCAGTGACCTCTGCACCTAACGTCTTAATGGCCCATTATCGAAGAGAAATGCAAAGCGAATCGAAGAGAAATGCAAAGCGATCGAAAATAAATGCAAATCGGATCGAAGATGAATGTAAATCGAATAAATGTCTACGGGCAATTGTCCAGGAGTAATTTGTGTCAAATGCCTGCGAATTCCCGTTGCTCTACGCTGGCCCTGCCGGCAGGTCATGTACAGGTTTGCCTCTTTTACACTGGCACAAACTCCGAGCAGACCACGTCCGACTGCGTGCGGCGTGAGAGACGCTCAGAATTGGGCAGCGCGTTGAAGTTCCGACTTCTCTTGCCTTCTTTGCCCGCACAGGACATGGGTTCATAGCTGAAAGTGTCGCAGAGGGTTGGGCAGAGAATGATAAAAAGTGGAAGGGCACGGGACGGTCCCGCACCCTCAAAGAAGGAAGATGGGCAGTTCAGGCACTGGCTTTTTTGCGAGCGTCGTTGAGAACTTGGCGGAGGCGGTTGCCTACGATCACGTCTTCACCGGGTTTCAGCGTCATCGAGATGATGGAGATGCGATTGGGGCGCGGAGGGCGGTGCGCTCCGCCGGCGGCGGGCATGCCTTCGTGGACGACGGTGAGGAGGCTAGGGTTGTTATTGGTGAGAACCTCGATGCGAGGCTCGCCGGCGCGCAATTGTTCGGCGCACTGATCGACGGTAAGGCCGAACTTAGCCTCGTCCCAGATGACGCTGAGGGTGGGATAGCTGTTGCCGCCCTTGGGGATGGCGATATCGGTCGTGACGCCGGGAACGGTGTCGACAAGCTTCTTGGTGCGTTCGACGCGGGACTTCCATTCAGCGTTGAGGGCATTCAGATCGGCCGTGGACCAATACTCCAGCGCGGCGAGGACACCGATGATTTCCTCCTTACCGACCTTCATGGGGCGGCAGATGGAGCCTTCCCAGGGTGCGGTGTTGGCGCGCGCGGCCTCCATGAGATCGTGACGGCCGAAGAGCACGCCGGAGCATTGCGGACCGGAGAGACCTTTGCCTCCGCTGAAACAGAACATGTCAGCGCCCAAGTTGGCAAAGCGTTTGACGTTTTCAAAGGGTGGAATACCGGCGGCATCGTCGATGAGCATGGGGACGCCGGCGGCCTTGGTGATCCTGATGGCCGGGACGAGTCGCACTTCGTCGCGGAAGGTTGTGTAGACCATGGCGGTATTGGAGTTGAGCATCGAGGCGAGCTCATCCACGGAGCCGCAGAGGACGAGTTTTCCGCCACAAAGGCGGATGGCGCTGTCAAAGGAGATACGGCCGCCGAGCATGATGATCTCGCTTTTAAGGCCGGTGGTATCCGGGAGTTGCCAGATATTTTTCTGGTCAGTGCCGGCGATGCATGCGGCGGTAGCGCTGGCGATGGCGCCGGCGGCGCCGCTGGTGACCATGCCGTCTTCAGCGCCGGAGAGCTCGGCGAGACGCTTGCCGGCGGCGCGCTGGAGCTCAAATATGTCGATGAAATGGTGCGAGGCCAGCTCGGCGGCTTTGCGCACCTCGGGGAGTTCGAGCGAGCCCGTGAGGTAGGTCCAGGTGCCGCGGGCGTTGATGAGTGGGCGTAGGCCGAGGCGGGTGTAGACCTCCGCGGAGGCGTCGGCCGCCGCGGACTTGTTGACAGTGGAGGTGACGGCGGCGGCGAGGTTGCGCGCGCCTATGGTGGCGAAGAGCGGAGCTGCGGCAAGCAGCTTGAGGAACGAGCGGCGGTCTTCCGAATCATTACGCAACATGGATGCGACTCCTTTTATTGTCCCTGCACGATGTGGCCATGATATTCCAGCATGCCGTGCATGGACGATTTGGAGGCGCGGGGGAGCACGGATGATCTGATGGTTGCCGGGCGGCGTTTCGGTCGGCCCTACCGCATTTCCTCAACCGGTATAGCTAAGATGGCTACCTACCTGCCTACCCCTCCCCCCACCCTTTTCAGGTAAGATCCTTGTTTTCAGCGGATTGACTTTTATCCATCTTGAAAACAAAGAGTTTAGACCACAGGTTCCTCCATCCAAAGGGTTTAGAGCTCTTGTATTAGGCCATTTGGCCTTGTTTTTCAACGGCGTTCTTCGGTTGCAATCTTCCCTGGAATCGCCCTGGATCGCCTCTGATGCCGTATCCTTCGGCTGCAATTTTCCATGGATTGGCTCCAGATTGACCCCTGATTTTGCGTCAAGGGTCAGGTTTCAGGGATCAGGGGTCAGAAAAACCCCTCCCGATCGGCGATGGAAATGTGCACTTTTCCGGCTCATGCTTTCTATTATGACGAAAGGCGCGAAAAACCCGGCAAACGCAACTGTTTTGTTTTCTGGCCGATATGGAATTTTCGCTTGACGGCGGATGTTCATCAACCAGTAATTGACGTTGGGGGTTTCTACGGCGGTTCTCCAATTCGCGTGAAGTTTTGAGGGGCGTGCCGGGTGGCGTTTTCTTGGGAAAAACGCCACTCAACGTTCGAGGTTCTGCTCTACACCAATTGGAGAACCGCTATAGTCAACTTGAGGCCGAACAGCCCAACTTTCGGATTGGCTGTCATCCGGTGGGAACCAGCCTTGCCGAAGCGCACACAAAACGTAAGCCCTTCCATGCACCCTCCCGGGTTAGGTGAAAGTATTTTGAGTTGGCGTGAAACGAAACCCCGTTCACCATCACTACTTATCCAGGCGCCGTGGCAGGTCCTCAACTGGGGGAACAAGGCGAAATCCACGGTACCGGTTCGAGAGTCAAGGTTGGCCGAAGTTTGAGGCTAGATAGCTTCACTCAATATCACGCAGGTAGGTGCGAAGAAGGAGAGCCTCTCATGGACAGCGATATTCAAAACCAGATCGGAAACAACACCACCAAGTCCACGCCGTTCGTCACGGCCGGCGGCTGGGTGTGGTTTCAGGGCACGGACAACAAGCTGTATAAGGTGTTCAACGACGGAACCCAACTCTCCCGGCCTGGCGCCAATGACGCCGCCTCCACGCCGTTCGTCACCCCGGATGGCTGGGTCTGGTTTCAGGGCGCGAACAACGAGCTATATAAGATGTTCAACGACGGGAGCCAACAATCGCGGCCTGGGGCCAATGACACCCTCTCCAGCCCGACCGTGGTGGGCGATTGGGTCTACTTCCGCGGCCCAAAAAACGAGCTGTTTCGCATGAACACTGCGGGATCGCAACAAACACAGATCGGCAAACAGACCACCAAATCCACGCCGTTCGTCACCCCCGACGGCTGGGTGTGGTTTCAGGGCACGAACGGCCAGCTATTGAAAATTTTCAACGACGGAACCCAGCTCTCCCGCCCCGGCGCCAATGACGCCGGCTCCAGTCCGACCGTGGTGAACAACGTGGTCTATTGGCAGGGCCAAAAGAACGAGCTGTTTCGCATGAATCCTGACGGATCGGGTCAGACACAGATCGGCAAACAGACCACCAAATCCACGCCGTTCGTCACCGCCGATGGCTGGGTGTACTTTCAAGGAACGGACGACCATCTCTATCGGGTGTTTAACGACGGGACCCAACTCTCCCGCCCCGGCGCCAATGACACTTACTCCACGCCCGTCGTCGGACAAGTAGAAATCAGTGAAGGGACCGTGGGAGAGTGGATTTACTTTCAAAGCGTCAACAACCAGCTGACGCGACTTTTCCAGCCGGTGGCCCCCATCGCCACAGGCACCATGCAACCCAAGTACTACATTCTGACGGTGCTGTACGCCCCGCCGGGCATGAATGGAGGCAGCGCCGTCAGCAGCGTCTTGGGCAACGTTGTCTCTTCCGTCAACTATTCGAGCGGCAGCAGCACCGGAACCACAACTTCGATCAGCAGCTCGTTTAAGGACGGCATCAGCATTGAGGCGAGTGCCGAATTCAACATCGGCATCTATAAACTTGGCGGAGGCGCTCAGTTCAACGCATCGACCACTACCTCCGACCAATCGTCGGAAACCATCACCTCGAGCACAACCTTCACCCAGAACGTGCCAGGGCCTGGCGAGGACGGGATTAACCACGATCACGACATGTTCGTGCTTATGCTCAATCCTCTCGTCGGCGTCGCCATCTATCCCGGCAACATCATGCAATGGACAATGGGAGTCAATGGCCCAGTTATGAACATACAGTTCCCCTATGTGGGCTGGCTCAAAGATCCGAGCACAATGCCCCCCGGGGTGAAGCAACAACTCGACGCCGCCGGCCTGACAGCCGCGGACTACACGCAGATTCTTGCCGCGAATCCATTTGCGCAAGGCGCGACGGCGATCGACCCGAACCGCTTCCTGGCGACGCCGCAGACCTATCCCTACCAACCGCCGTTCAGCGCCAGCGACCCTGTGTTCACCAACACCATCACGTTGCAGAACGCGGTGAATGTCGCCGATACCCATACGGTTCAAAATCAACACTCCGTGTCGGTTTCCGTTTCGGCCGGAATCGAGATTCCTGTGTTTAAAGCGTCACTGAAAGTGACCGGCTCCCTGGAATGGACGAGCACGAATGCATACGGCACCAGCAGCACCTCGACTCAGACTGCCGCCGCGACCGTGGGGGGGCCGGCGTTTGGGTATTCTGGACCAACGGACGTCGTAGTTTACTGGGACACGCTCTACAGTTCGTTCCTGTTTGCGTTCCCGTCCGAGCCGCCAACCGCCTCGGGCACTCTGGTTGACGCCGCCGGCAAGGCTGTCGCCAACCAGGCAGTCACGCTGACCGTGGGCGGGCACACGTTCAAGACGTTTACCAACTCCCAAGGCCAATACCGTTTTTATGGGGCCCCAGCCGGACAGGGCTCATTGGCGGCGAGCGGTCAGAACATTGCCCTCACAGTCGGCGCCGGCGCGGCGCCCCCAACCCTCAGGCTTCGCTAGTCTGTCTACCCGGCAGTTGCTTCGCGTTACGGCGGTTCTCCAATTCCCGTGAAGTTTTGAGGGGCGTGCCAGGTGGCGTTTTCCTGGGAAAACCGCCACTCAACGTTCGGGGTTCTGCTCTACACCAATTGGAGAACCGCTATAGCGTGGCGCTGCTGGCTTCCCCAAAAACCCTTGGGTGGGCCGAGCCCCAGAATCGAAAACGCCGTAACGCACGGGTGAATTACTGGCGGATGGCCCAAGCCATGCCGTCGGGCTGGCCGCCCACATCGAGATGCCCGGTGACAGTGAAGGTGGCGAGGTCGAGCACAACGATGTAGTTATCCGGACTGCAGGCGATAAAGGCGCGGTGAGCGACGGGGTCCATGAGAATTCCGGCGGCGCCGTGGCCGATGGGAATTTGCTTCACCTCATTGCGTGTGGCGGCGTTGTAGATGACGAGATTCGGGCCGCGCAGATTGGAAATGAGGACGTACTTTCCATCCGGGGTGAACTTGAGGCGATTGGAGCCAACGATGTGCGCGTCGATGGTGTCAGTGACTTGGCGGGTTTGAAGGTCAATGACCGAGAGCGTGCCGTCCTGCGCATCCGCGGTCCATAATTCGCGGCCATCGGGCGAGATATCGAACCCTTCATCGCCGCGGCCCACGCGGACCTGAGTTTCGGTCCAGTCCACAGTGGGCTGCCCGCCCGGTCCGGGCGAGGTGATCTTATCCATGAAGGTGACGGTTCCCGACCCTGGATTGGTGGTGTAGACATGATTTTCGTCGGGAGTGACATAGATCATGTGGGTGCGACTCTGACCGGTGCCCATGACCCAGTCAATCGCGCTGGTGGCGGGATTGTAGCGAGCCACAGCCTTGGAGCCCTGCGCGGTAAACCAGAGTTCGCCGCCGACGAAAGCCAGGCCATGCGTCTCTGTGAGGGCGCCGGTGTGGATGGGCGGCAAGGCTTTTTGGCTCATCAAGTCGACCACCGAAATTAACGGATAGCCATCGCCACGATAGTTGGAGAGATAGGCGGTTTTGCCGTCGGTGGACGCGATGACCTCGTGCGGCGCCGGACCGATGGGAGCCTTGGCGACGATTTTCAACGTGGCCGGATCGACGATGGCGAGGGTGTGGTCGTCTTTGGAAAGGGCCAGAAGCGCGCGCCGGGGCGAGGGCTGCGTGGCGGCGGTTTGCGCCAAGCCGAGCAACATCATTGCTGAAACAGAGAGAATGTTTCGTGCGGGTGATGGCAATGGCATGAATCACTCCTTGCTCGATGGTTCTATGCGTGGTGAGCGGTGCGGCGCCGGTTGCTCAGGCTCCTTTAAATCACAGTGCCCTGGCGGAGTTCACGTCGACTCAGGCCAGCTTCATGGCTTCGGGGTCCCAGTGGGCGACTTCGCCGCGATCGTAGCTGACGTTGCTGAGCAGCGCGGCGCCGGCGGCGCGGAAGCCGAAGACGGCGTCTTCGACCACGGGCTGGCGGGAGCGGACGGCGGCGAAGAAATTTTTGAAGTGATCGTAGCTGTCGAGGTAGCCGGGATCGGCGACATAGGTCTCGATGGCGGCCGGAGGCGCGCCTTCAGGGTGACGCGGCGGGTACTTTTGGCGGTATTTTTTGAGGATGTGCTTCTGCATGGCGTCGGTGAAGGTTTCGATGGTGAGGCCGGGCTCCTGTTCGCGGGGAACACGGTTGACGGTGACGGAGTTCTCGCCGATTTCGATGGTGCCTTCGGAGCCGGTGAAGAGCAGGCTTTCGCTTTCCCTGCCGCCGTCGACGAAGTTGACGCGGAGGCTGAGGTTGAAGCCCTGGGGATAATCGAAAAGGCCGAGCATGACGTCGGGAACGTTGCGGCCATCTTTCCAGAAGCGCAGGCCGCCGGTGGCCATGCCGCGGGTGGGGCCGGTCGAGCCGGTGATGAAGTGGGTTCCGCTGAAGAGATGCACGAACAAATCGCCGGCGACGCCGCTGCCGTAGGCTTTCCACTTGCGCCACTGGAAGAAGTGCTCGGCGTTGAAGGGGATTGGGGGCGCCGCGCCGAGGAAGCGCGGCCAGTCGCAGGTTTCCGGTGAGGCGTCGAGGGGGATGGTGTAATCCCAGGCGCCGGTGGCGGAGTTGCGGTCCCAGTAGGCAGTGACCATGTTGAGCTGGCCGATGGCTCCGGAGTCGAGCAGCTCCTTGGCTTTGGCGTAGAGCACCGAGCTGACGCGCTGGCTGCCGATTTGCAGGATGCGGCCGGTCGAGCGCGAGGCTTCAATCATGGCCGGGCCGTCGGCGTAGAGATGGATCATGGGTTTTTCGCAGTAAACGTCTTTGCCGGCCTTCATGGCGTCGATGGCGGCCTGTTTGTGCCAGTGGTCGGGCGTGGCGACGAGGATGGCGTCGACGCCGGGACGGGAGAGAATCTCGCGGTAATCGCGGGTGGTGAAGACGTCGGGGCCCCAGAGCTCGTTGGCGTGCTCGAGGCGGCCATCGTAGCAATCGGCCACGGCGACAAGCTTGACGCCGGGAACCTGGATGGCGGTGCGGGTGTCGAACTGGCCCTGGCCGCCGGCGCCGACGAGGGCGAGCTGGATGTGGTCGTTGGCGGCGACGGGGGCGGAGGGTGAGTCCTGGAGGGACGCCAGGGCATGGACGCGGCCGGTGAGCATGGCGGCGGAGGCGGCGGAGGTGGCTTTCAAAAAGCTGCGGCGATTCAGCGAGTGCATGGCGTCTCCCGTGGCGCACTTTGTGCGAACGCTTACCACGATACACGGCGGAGCGGTGAGGCGAAAATGTGGGGTCAATCGGAGGCGGTGGTCAGCGGCGGGTAAGCGCGGCCGAGGGAGGGCGCAGCAAGGGAGCCGGTTGGCGTGAGGTGGTGAGTTGGGGAGACAGAAGCCGCGCGACAAGGACCACAGCGGGAATGACGAAGACCATGCTTCCGCAAACCCACATGAAGGCGCCGGCGGCGATTTGGTCGTTCAAGGCGCTGAGGCCGAAGGGGCGGGGGATGGTCGCGTAGCTGGGATACAGCACACGGCCGCTGAAGCAGAGAAAGGCGGAGAGGATGGTGTTGACCACTTCGCCGAGAAGAAGATAGGGAACCAGGAGCCAGAGCGAAAATTGGGTGCGCGTGGGCCAAGGGCGGATGACGGGCCACCAGAAGAGGAGATTGGTGAAGAAAAAGCAGGCGTGCTCGCAGTTATGCCAGTTCTCCGAGGAGAGTGCGAACTCATAGGCGCCGGGGATGTGCCATCCGATGAAGGCGGCCGCCATGGCGAGCCAAGCCACGCGGGGGCGAGTGAGGAAGCGGCCGGCGGCGGGCAGCGCCTGGGTGACGAAGAGCGGGCGGAGCAGACGGATAAACCAGCGGGGCAGGCCGCGCAGCATGGGGACCACGGGGGAGCCGAGGACGATCAGCGGTGGGGCAATGGACATGAGCACATAATGCTGCGCCATGTGCATGAAGAGCAGGGATTCGCTGAAGGTGTCGAGGGGCGAGGAAACGGCGACAAAGAGGGCGAAGAGGCCGCCGAGAAAAGACCAGAGGCGCCAGGTAGGGAAATGTTCGGGGCGAGTGCGACCGATGCGCCGAAAGCCGCGGATATAGATGAGGCCGGTGAGGGCGAGCGCGGAGGTGACGACCCAGGGAATGTCCCATTGGGTGAAGAGGTCGGCGACGGTGGTGGTTGGAACCATGGTTTGTGGATCGATTTACAAGACTTTCTTCGAGGAGAGTTCTCTCCAGCCTTTAGAACCACATTGTATTTTGGCTCTCTCGCGAACGGGCAAAGTGGGTAACCGTCATGTTGAAGCGCCGCGTCACGGAATGCCGGGGGAAAGGCGGCAACCGGATCAAAAGGAGTCTCCGGAACCGGAGGGGTGGGGCGCTTACGGCGGGCTGTTGGTGACGTAGGGACGGGAGGGAGTGTACGCCGGAGCCTCGTTGGCGGGGTGGAGGGTGGAGAGAAAAGCGACGAGAGCCTCGATTTCCGGCGCAGAGAGATTTTTGCCGAAGGCGGGCATGTTGCCGCCGCCGGTGACCACTTTGAAGCGCAACTGATCGCGCGTCATGCGCGTGGCCACGCTGTCGAGGGCCGGTCCGCGCTGCCCACCGAGTCCGCCGATGGAGTGGCAGTTGCGGCATTGCTTTTCCTGAAAGACGTTGGCGCCCTGGCGGGCGAGCGGTGTGGCGGTGCGCAGGTAGCGAACGGGGATGGAATCGGAGCTCCAGGCGTCCATGTGGGGGCTCCAGGGGGTGGTCGTGCCGAGCTGAGTGAATTCACCCCAGGCCACGGCGATGAAAGCCACAGCGAGCACGGCGACGGGACGGCGGCGCCAGCTTTTTTCGCCCTCGCCGGCCACCAAGGGAACGGCGAACAGCGCGAGAATGGCGAGAACGGGCGCGACGAGAATGACGGGCGTCTCCAAGGCGGGTGGCAGATAGGCGAGGATGGAGAAAATCCAGAGGAAGGGGAAGTCGGGCTTGGGATTGGTTTGGATGATGGCGGGATCGGGCGGGCCGCCGGGGCCGCTGGGTCCGAAAATCCAGGCGCAGACAGCGACGGCGGCGACCATGGCCGCGGAGAAGACGAGGTCTTTCCAGAATGCGCCGGGGATGAAGGGAATGCCGTCTTCATGGGCGAGGCGGTTGTATTCCTCGACGTAGGTGGCGCGGCGGACGAGGCGGCCGGGCATGGGCCACTCATTGATGCCGAGCTTGAGGACCATCCAGATATGGAGGCCGGCGAAGCCGAACAACAGGCCGGGAATGACAAAGACATGAAGGTCAAAGAAGCGGGCCAGGGTGGTTCCGGCCATGATGGGACCGCCGAGCAGCAGGTGAACCAAGCCGCCGCCGATGACGGGCACGCGGCTAACCATGGAGATGCCGATGCCGAGGCCCCAATATGCGTCCTGATCGAAGCGCAGCACCTGGCCGGTGAAGGCCATGCCGAGGGTCAGGATGAGGAGGAAGACGCCGAAGATCCAGGTGAGCTCGCGAGGGAACTTATAGGCCCCGAAGAGAAAGACCTGGGTCATGTGGATGAAGACGATGGCGACCATGAAGTTCGATCCCCATCCATGGAGAGCGCGCAAATACCAGCCGAGGGGAATTTGATGGTTGAGGACGTTGAGGCTGTTCCAGGCCTCGCCAGCGGAGGGGACATAGATGATGGCGAGCAGGATGCCGGTGACGACCTGGAACAGGAAGAGGGTGAAGGCGCCGCTGCCGAAAACGTACCACCAGCTCGCGGTTTCGCGGGGGACCTGGTGCAAGGCCGCGTCTTTGATGGGGCCTTCGATCTGCAGGCGGCGCTCGAACCAGTCGTACATGCGTTGACTGCGGGTTATCCGCGGCATGGGCTCTTCCCTTCTCCGATGGAAATGTTGACGAGCTTGGCCGAGTTCGAAAGGGTGGGCATTTGGCCGGCGAAGATCTCGAGTTCACCGGAGACAATCTTCCAGTCGTAGGTGAAGAGGCCGCGCTCGGGCGGGCCGGAGGCGCGGGAGCCGTCGGCGTAGTAAACGCCGCCGTGGCATGGGCACATGAAAAGCTGCGATTGGGGAAACCAGCGCACAGGGCAGCCGAGATGGGCGCAGTTCACGGCGAAAACCTGGAACTGGTTGGAGGCCACATGGCGCACGTAACAGGCGACGTAGTCTGTGATGCCGTCGAGCGGCCGGGTGAAGGGATTCTTAAAAACGGCGAGGCGCGTTTGGCCGGCGGGGAAGGATTCGATGGGACCGAGCGAAATCCACGATTCGTAACTCGAGTCTCTGCGCCAGGAAGCGAAAAGAAAGCGGATGATGGGAATGGCCAGCCCGATGCCGACAAGGGCGTTAATGGCGAGGCCGGCCTTGAAGAAGAGCCAGCGGCGGGAGACGAGGCGGGGGTCCTGGGCGCCGGCGGGGAGCACAGAGAGATCGGCGGTTGGAAGTGTAGGAGCCTGGGGTTGAGATGGATCGTTTTCGGCCAAGTATTTCACCTCCCTCGGAGTGGTTGACCGCGATACTCTTGATCCTCCTAAGTGTCTGACCGCATGAACTGGCGCTTGTGCATTCCGGTTTCCTGGGTCTCAAAGGCGTGAGTTGGAGGGCCCAGGCATTTATTTTGCTCCTCTTACGGCTGCGGATGCGGAGAGTGTCTGGCTACGCTTTTTTGAGGCTGTGCGCTGGTTCGGGATTTTCGCTGAGGTTTGCGCTTGGACCCGCCCGGGTAGAGTGGGGGTACGAAGCGAGGCGAGATAGGCGACGACGTCCTCCACGTCGGATGCGGAAAGTGGAGTTGTCAGCTTGCCGCCGGGAGCGTCGTGGCGCCAATCGGGCTGGCCGATGTCGGGCCGGCCGGCAATGATGACGGTGCGCAACCCCTGGTCGCTGACCAGGGCCAGATAGACGGGGCTTGTGATCTCTTCATCAGGCGAATTCTTGTGGCAGCCGGCGCAGCGTGTCTGGTAGGTTTGCTCGCCGTGGCGCGGGTCGCCGGCCTTGGCCTGTGCATAGGGCGGCGGCACAGCGCCCACGAAGGCGTTGGGTTTGGACCACGCTTTGCGCATGCCGGTCACGAGGGCGTCGATCTGGGCGTCGGTCAACATGCCGCCGGCAGAGGTTGCAAAGGCGGGCATTTCCGTGCCGGTTACGCCCTCGGCGGTGAACTTACGCAGCGTAGCGTCATCGGCGAGGGCGAGGTATTCGGGGTTGGCGAGGTCGAGAGCCGGGCCGTCTTGTCCATTGGAGCCGTGGCAGGAATCGCAGTTTTGGGCGTAGAGGGTCGCGAAACTAGTGATCTCGCCGGGAGTTTTCGCGGGCGGCGGAGGATAGCCTGGCGAATTACAGCCGCAGAGCAGGGCAAGGGGCGCGAAGGCGAGGGGCGAGGTGAGGCGCAGGGCAATATACATCCAGGGGCGCGTTCTGAGACGCGTCCGAAGACGCGCCCAATCACGCATCCTGCGGTGCATCAGCTTTTCTCCTCGTCGTCGATTTTTTTGTCCTGGCTCTGGCCAGAGCGAGGGCCGGCGTCTTCTTTGGAAATGATCAGGCCGGGGGCTTCGATGCCCAGGCGCGCGGCGAAAGGCAGGGATTGGCCGGTGGGCACGCGGCTGTGCCTGGCCACCACGAGACCGGCGACGACGCCGAAGGTCACTTGGGAAACGAGAAACCAGCCCCAGTCAATGCGCGCATCGAGAGCGGGATTGATGATGCCCATGAATGAATAGAGGAGGCCAGTCCAGAGCAGGGGCGCAAGAATGCCGCCGAACAGCACTGGGTGGCGGGGAAACATGGGCAGCATGGCGCCGTAGATGAGGCCAACGAGCAGGCAGGTGGTGGCGTGAATGGCAATGGCGATGAGAAGCCACTGCCAGTGAAAAGCGGCGATCTGCGCGGTGGTGGGGTTGCGCCAGTTGGCCACGCCGGCGCCGCCGAGAAGATTGACCGGATACCAGATGCTGTGCTGTGCGATAAGGCCGTAGATCAGCGCGGGAACAATCATGGCGATGCCGCCGGCAATGCCGCCGCGAATGCCGCTGATGACGGGATAGGTTTCGATGGGCAGATGGGCGCGGTGCTCGGGGCCGAGGCGGATGCGCTCCACCAGCGGACGCGTGGAGACGATTTCCACGGGGCGATGGATCACCGGAACTTCCTCGTGCTGCTCGTGGGGCAGCACCTGACGGAACCAACCGATGCAGCCGGCCAGCATGAGCACGGCGCCCAGGATGCTGACGCCGGTGGTGGTGACCATTCCGGCCGCGGCCATGGCGCAGCCAAAGGCGAGAACGATGGGCCAGGCGGTGGGCGCTGGCAGATGAATCGTGGCGCCTTCGCGATGCTTCTCCTGGCTGCGGCTGATTTCGGTCATGCGCTACTTCCCCACAATGTACACCACGGTAAAAACCACCACCCAGACCGCGTCGACGAAGTGCCAATACATGGAGAAGACCTGAATACGCTCGGCGTGACTGCGGTTGACTTTGCCGAAGAGCGTAAAGGCCAGGATCAAAGAGAGGCCGACGAGGCCCACGAGGACGTGAGTGGCGTGCAGGCCCACCAGCGAATAAAAAGTGGTGCCGAAGAGATTGGCGTCGATCGTAAGGCCGTCGCGGTTGATGAGGGTGCGGAACTCGGTGATGGTGCCGATGATGAACTTGAGGCCGAGCAGGATGGTGATGGCCCAAAAGATGGCGAAGCGGCGCATGCGGCCCTGCTCGATGGCGCGCTCGGCGATCCAGATGGTGAGGCTGCTCGAAAGCAGGCAAACGGTGTTGAGGATAGGACGATCGAGGACCGAGGGCGTTGGGCCGAACTGGTCGCGGCCTATGTAGTAGATGTACGCCACCACGAAGAGGCTGAAGATAGCCGACTCGGCGACGATGAGGGACCACATGGCGATGCGCCCGCGCGAAGGCAGGATCCAGGGTTCGTCGGCGAAGATGGGAAGGTCGCTCATTGTTCGTATTTCCAATCTGGATCGTTCGGATGCTTGATGTCCCACAGCGGACGGCGGCTGCGCACCTCCGGCTCGACCGCGAAGTTATAGGCGGGCGGCGGCGAAGGGGTGGCCCATTCCAGCGTCCAGGCGTCCCACGGATCGGGTCCGGCCAGCTTGCCGCGGAAGTAGGCGTGAACCAGGTTCCAGACGAAGATAAGCACCCCGACGGCTTGCACGAACGCGCCGATGGTGATGATGAGGTTGAGCGTGTCCCATCCCCGGTTGGGCTCGTAGGTATAGATGGAGCGCGGCATGCCGAGAAGGCCAACGAAGTGCATAGTGTCGAAAGACATGTGGAAGCCGATGATGAAGACCCAGAAGTGCCACTTGCCGAGGGTTTCGCTCATCATGCGGCCGGTGGCTTTGGGGAACCAATAATAGAAACCGGCGAAGATGCACATGATGATGGCGCCCACCAGAACGTAATGGAAGTGAGCGATGAGGAAGTAAGAATTGTGGAGCTGCCAGTCCCAAGGCGCGACGGCGAGCATGATGCCGGTGAGGCCGGCGATCAGGAACTGAAAAAGGAAACCGGTGCAGAAGAGCATGGGCGTCGAGAAGGTGATGCTGCCGCCCCACATGGTGGCCAGCCAGTTGAATACCTTGATGCCGGTGAAGATGCCGACCACCATGGTGGAAATGACAAAAAAGGAGTTGCCGGCCGAGGACATGCCTACGGTGAACATGTGGTGGGCCCAGACGGCGAGGCTGGTGAAGCCGATGCCAACCGAAGCCGCGACCATGGCCGGATAGCCGAAGATGGCTTTGCGCGAAAAGACCGGGATCACTTCGTTGGCGATGGCGAAAGCGGGGAGCACGAGGACGTAGACCTCGGGATGGCCGAAGATCCAGAAGAAGTGAATCCACAGCATCGGAGAGCCGCCGGCTTGGGCGTCGAAAAAGTGGGCGCCGAGATAACGGTCGAGCAGGAGCATGACCTGCGCGGCGGTGAGCGGGGTGATGGTGACCAGGGTGAGCGCGCTGACCACGAGCAGGAGCCAGACAAACAAGGGCATGCGGAAGAAGGTCATGCCTTTGCAGCGCAGGGAAACGGTGGTGGCGATGATATTGATGGCCGTACCCACGGTGCCGAAGCCGGAAACGATGAGCGCCAGAGCCCAATAATCCATGTTGTGGCCCGGGGAAAAGGATTTGCCGGTGAGGGGGGCGTAGGCGAACCAGCCGACGTCGGGCGCATTGCCCATGCCGTAGAGGCCGAAGCCGCCGAGAAAGCTGTAATAGAGCAGCAGGCCGCCGAAGGCCGTGAGCCAGAAGCTAAAGGCGTTGAGGCGCGGGAAAGCCATGTCGCGCGCGCCGATCATGATGGGCACAAGGTAGTTGGCGAAGCCGAAGAGGATGGGCATGCCCACCAGGAAGACCATGGTGGTGCCGTGCATGGTGAAGAGCTCATCGTACATTTCCGGCGAAATGACGTGGTTGTGGGGGACCATGAGTTGAATGCGGATGAGCATGGCCTCCACGCCGCCCACGAGGAGGAAAAACAGCGCATAGGTGATGTAGAGGATGCCCAGCTTTTTGTGGTCAACCGTGACGATCCAGCCATGAAGCCACTCGAGCAGGGTTCCGCGCTCCGGGTAGGCCGCCTGGAGCGAGCCGGAAACGGGAATGGTCTGATCCGACATCTCTTTCCCCTTCAGCGCAACGAAGTGAGGTAGGCGACGAGTTGGTCGACTTGTTCGTTGCTGAGGTGCATGGCCGGCATGAGGCAGCCGGGTTTGAAATTGGCGGGATTTTGGACCCACGCGCGCAGATTGGTGGGAGTGTTGAGCGCGGCGCCGGCGGCGAGGGTGGCGCGGCTCATCAGGTGGGTGAGGTCAGGGCCAACGGTTCCGAGGGCGCGGGTTCCCTTGATGGTGTGGCAGACCATGCAGGCCTGGGATTCAAAGATGTGGCGGCCGGCGGCTACAGAGGGGTCATTGACGGCGGACTGTTGTTGGTTCTTGAGCCAGGCGGCGAAATCGGAGGGGGTGTCGGCATAGACGCGGATGAGCATCTTGGCGTGCTGCACGCCGCAAAACTGGGCGCATTGGCCGAGGTAAAGGCCAGGCTCGTGGGGATCCATCCACGATTCGTTGGGGTGGTTCGGAATGAGATCGGTTTTACCGGCAAGCTGCGGAACCCAGAAGCTGTGGTCGACGTCGGCTGAAATGAGGCGGAGAAACGTCGGCTCCGGTTGCTGGTGCGTGCTGACGGGGATGTGCAGTTCGTTGGCCGTGACCACGCCGTAGCTGGGATAGCGGAATTCCCACCAGAACTGGTGCCCGATCACGGTGACATTGAGGGCATTGGCCGGTTCCGGCTGGTCCTGAATGGCAAAGATGATGCGCGCGGTAGTGAGAAAGAGCACCACGACGATGAGAATGGGAATGACAGTCCAGGCAAGCTCGACCTGGAGGCTGCCGTAAACCTGGGGCGGCTCGTTGGCGGGGTTGGACCTCCTGCTGTGGTAGCGAATGCACACGTAGGTGAGCAGGGCCGCAACCGAGACGAAGATGGCTCCCGTTACGGTGAGCGCGAAGAGGGAAAGGTTGTAGATCTCGTGCGTGGGCGTGGAGGCGGGGGCAAAGGTGTTGGGGATCGAGTCAGGGCCTTCAGCGAATGCACGCAAGGCAGGAGCGCAGAGGCAGAGCGCAAGCGAGAGGCCGGACCGGATTCGGGAAGGACTCGGCGAATGCTGCATGTTCACGATGGCCGTACTGCATTTTTGCGCGTGGAGAGCCCCGCACACGCTTGGTTGGAGCCTCCGGGGAGCGCGTAGCCCTCATTATAGGGGCTTGGTCCGGAGGCAGTCCCAGAATTTGCGCCGGAGCAGATCCGGCTTGGGCTTGTTTTGGCGAGATACGAATGGGCCGGGCGACGACAAGCGCCGCGACAACCTGAGTCCTGGGTATGGACGGCGCCCGCGCGGAAAGCATCCGGTCGGCGCTGGCGATCATCTAACCGCAGGCCGCGCTGTGGGTCTCGGGGGCCGTTGGCGCTGTTTATGCAACGCATACTCTCCGCCACATACCGATTGCAGCTTCATGCGGGTTTCACATTCGCGGAGGCGGGCCGAGTCGCGGATTATCTGCGGGCTCTGGGCGTCTCCCACGTCTACTGCTCGCCGTATTTGCAGGCCGCGCCGGGCAGCACGCACGGGTACAACGTGGTGGACCCGGAGCGCGTCAATGAGGAGCTCGGCGGCGAAGAGGGGCTGCGGCGGTTTTCCATGCGGCTCGGCGAGCTGGGCTTGGGTCAGGTGCTCGATATTGTGCCCAACCACATGGCGACGCGTCCGCAGAACCGGTATTGGTGGGACGTGCTCGAAAACGGTCCCTCGAGTCTCTACGCGACCTGGTTCGACATCGATTGGCGCTCGGAGGAGGTGAAGCTCCAGAACAAGGTGCTGATTCCCGTGCTCGGCGACCAATACGGACGGGTATTGAGCGCCGGACAGATCAGGATTGAGCTGGACGGCGAGAGCTTTCGCGCCGTGTACATGGACAACAAGTTTCCGCTGGCCCCGCGCTCGCTGGCGATGCCATTGGCCAAGGCGGCCGAATATGCGCACGACGCGACATTGAGCTTCATCGCCGACAGTCTGGCGCGACTGCCGGCGCCCGAATCGACGGACCGGGACCAGATCGAGCGCCGCCAACGGGACAAGGCGGTGATTTATGAGCTGTTGCACCGGGTTCGCGAAGACAAGCCGGGGGTGGCGTGCGCGATTGCGCGGGCGGTGGACGAGCTTAACCAAGATTATGACGCTCTGGACGAATTTTTGAACTTGCAGAATTACCGTCTCGCCTATTGGCGGACGGCTGACCAGGAGCTGGGGTACCGGCGTTTTTTCGACATCAACACGTTGATCGGGGTGCGGGTCGAGCGGCCCCATGTCTTCGACGCCACGCACAAGCGGATCCTGGAGTGGCTGCAAGCGGGCGCCGTCGACGGCGTGCGCGTGGACCACCCCGACGGATTGCGGGATCCGCAGCAATACTTTGAGCGGCTGCGCGAGCGCGCGCCGGACGCGTGGATCGTGGCGGAGAAAATTCTCGAACCGGGCGAAGAGCTGCGCGAGAGCTGGTCCATTGAAGGCACGACGGGCTACGATTTTCTGAATTTGTGCAACGGGCTGATGGCGAACGGGGACGGTTTGAGGGAACTCACCGCGATCTACGCGGGGTTCCTGGGAAAAGAGAGCAACTATGCCGAGATCGCGCGCGCAAAGCGGATCAGCGTGGAACAGGAAGCTTTGGGCAGCGACGTAAACCGGCTGGCGAACCAATTTGTGGAGATCTGCGAGAACAACCGCGACCGGCGCGACACCACGCGGGCCGAGATTCGGCGGGCGATTCGGGAAGTGGCGGCCGGTTTTTCGATTTACAGAACCTATGTGATCCCGGAGCGTGACCAGATTACGGACGAGGACCGCGGCGCCATTGAGGTTGCGGTGGCCGAGGCGAAGACGCATCGGACGGACCTGGACCCGGCGTTGCTGGATTTTATGGGCGAAGTGCTGAAACTGCGCGCCCGTGGCGGGCTGCAGACCGAGTTCCTGCTGCGCTTTCAGCAATTCACCGCGCCGGTGATGGCCAAGGGGGTTGAAGACACCGCGCTCTATTGCTTTAACCGGATGATCGGGCTGAACGAGGTGGGCGGCGCGGCAGATTGCGAAGGCGTGTCGATTGCGGAGTTTCACGAGTATTGCATGCGGATGCAATCCAAGCACCCGCTGACGATGACGACGCTTTCGACACACGACACCAAGCGCTCCGACGATGTGCGCGCACGGCTGGCCGTCCTCACAGAAATTCCGGGACGATGGAAGCCGGCCCTGCAGCGCTGGGCGCGGATGAATGCGAGCTTCAAAAGCGGCGCGTTTCCGGACCGGAACACGGAATATTTTCTTTATCAAACGCTAGTAGGCGCATGGCCCATCTCGGCCGAACGGTTGAAGGCGTATATGCAGAAAGCTGCGCGCGAGGCCAAGGAGCACACCAATTGGACGCAGCATAACAAGGAATTCGAGGACGCGCTGGAGGCCTTTATCGAGCGCATCCTGGGATCGCGGGAGTTTGTGGCCGCGCTAGGGGAGTTTTTGGGCCTGGTGCTGCATGCGGGCCGCGTGAACAGCCTGGCGCAGACGCTAATCCAGTGCACGGCGCCGGGTGTGCCGGACAGATACCAAGGCAGCGAGCTATGGAATTTGACGTTGGTTGATCCGGATAACCGCGGCGAGGTGGATTACGAAACGCGGAGATCGATGCTTGCCGAGCTCGAGAACGGAATGAAAGTTGAGGAAATCTTGAAGAGGCTCGATTGCGGTTTGCCCAAGCTGTGGGTGATTTACAAATCACTGCACTTGCGCCGGGAAAAACCGGAGTGGTTCGGCGCCGAGGCGGATTACGCGCCGTTGCTTGCAGAGGGCGCGAAAAAAGAGCACGTGGTGGCATATTTGCGCGCCGGCTGCGTGGCGACGGTGGTTCCACGGTGGAATGTGAAGCGAGGTTCAACGTGGGCGGGAACCGCGATGGCTCTACCCGACGGGCGCTGGAGGAATATGCTGACAGGCGATGTGTTGCGGGGAGGACGCGCGCCGGTGCAAACTCTGCTGCAGCGCTTTCCGGTTGCGCTGCTCGCGAGAGATGCGGATTAAGCGATGCGCGAATTTGCGATCTGGGCGCCGCGGGCGCGGAAGATGGCGCTGGGCATGAACGGAGATGCGCTGCCCATGCGCGGACCCGACGAACTCGGCTGGTGGCGGCTTGAAGTGGATGAGGCAGGCGCGGGCGCGGAGTATGGCTTTTTTATCGATGACGACGAGAAGGTCTATCCGGACCCGCGGTCGCAGTGGCAGCCTCACGGTGTGCATGGCTTGTCGCGCATTTACAATCACAACGCGTTTGAGTGGTCGGATGCGGGATTCCAGGCCCCGCCGCTGGCCAGCGGCGTGGTGTACGAACTGCACGTTGGAAACTTTACCGGCGCGGGCACACTGGACGCGGCGATCGAGAAGCTGGACTACCTGGCCGACCTCGGCGTGACGCACGTGGAGCTGATGCCACTGGCGTCGTTCGCTGGAAAGCATGGTTGGGGCTATGACGGTGTGGCGCTGTATGCCGTGCACGAGCCGTATGGAGGGCCCGACGCTTTGAAGCGGTTTGTGCACGCCGCGCACAGCAAGGGCTTGGCGGTATTGCTGGACGTGGTTTACAACCACTTTGGGCCGGTGGGCAATTACACAGGTAAGTTCGGGCCGTACCTGGTGGATGCGCACCACACGCCGTGGGGCGGCGCGGTGAATCTCGAAGACGCGGGCTCGCACGAGGTGAGGCGATTCTTGTGCGACAACGCGCGCATGTGGCTCACGGATTTTCACGTGGACGGATTGCGGATCGATGCGGTGCACGCCTTTGTGGACCGCTCGGCGATTCATTTTCTGGAGCAGCTTGCTGTGGAGGTCGAGACGCTGGAGGCGGTGGTGGGCCGGCGGCTGACGCTGATTGCGGAAAGCGACCTCAATGATCCACGCGTGGTGACGCCGCGCGCGGCGGGTGGATTCGGGATCGATGCGCAGTGGAGTGACGATTTTCATCATGCTCTGTTTACTGCGCTCACCGGAGAGAAGCAGGGATACTACGCGGACTTCGGCGCGCTGGGGCAGTTGGCGAAAGCCATCGAGAATGTGTTTGTGTATGACGGGGATTACTCAAGATACCGCAAGCGCATTCACGGGCGGCCAGTGGGCGGGCTTTCGCGTCATTGTTTTCTCGGCTACATTCAGAACCACGATCAGGTGGGCAATCGCGCGGTGGGCGACCGGATCGGCCAAATAGCAGGGCTGGCGCGGGCAAAGATGGCCGCAGCCATGGTGTTGACCAGCCCGTTTATTCCGCTGATTTTTCAAGGTGAGGAGTGGGCGGCGTCTTCGCCGTTCCAGTATTTTGCCGATCACGAGCCAGAGATGGCGCAGATGGTTTCAGCGGGGCGCAAAAGGGAATTTGAGGCCTTCGGCTGGAAGGCCGACGCCATTCCCGATCCAGAAGACCCGGCGACCTTTCTGCGTTCGAAGCTCAATTGGGATGAAGCCGGGCAGGCGGAGCATACGGAAATGCTGGCCTGGTATCGCGAATTGATCCGCTTGCGGAGGACGACGCCGAGCCTGAACGACGGCGAGCCAGGTCACACTCGGGTGAGCTATGACGAAGGCCAGAAATGGCTGCGGATGGAGCGGGGACGGGCTACCGTGATGTTGAACTTGGGGGCGAACGAACATCGATTTCGAGTGGGCGAGGGAGACAAAGTCGGTCTGGCGTCGCGCGCGGGAATCGCGGTGAAGGAAGGCGTGGTAAGTTTACCGGCCGACACGGTTGCGATCGTTGCAAGGGGCCGATAAGACCGAAAAGCGGTTACCGGAACGAAGAAGTTCGCTGCGATCGCGCCCGCAATTTTCCTGGCTCCGTACCCCCGGCACTGGTCTCAAAAATGGCGGATGGTTTCAGCAGGCGGCGAGGCTTTGTCGACCTGCTGGGTTGGAGTGCGCTCGGCGGTGCGTTCTACGTGGCTTTCGAGTGAGCGACTGACCAACTCGCGGGAGCCGAGTCCCACAGCCAGCGCCAGAGTGAGCACGATGCCGCCGAAGAGGATGCTGAAGGCGATATCGACGATGGCGCCGCCGATCTCGAGGTGTTCGAGAATCATGGCTGCAGTGAGCACAAGCACCAGCCACTTAACACCGAGCGAAAGGAAGCGGGCGTACTGGAGCTGTGCGTTGACGGCGCCGATGAGCACGGAGCGGGCGAGAAAGCGGGCGATAATGACGCCAAGGATGAGCAGGACGATGGCGCCGACAGCGTGCGTCAAGTAGGGGAGCAAAGGGATGGGCAGCGCCGCGCCGCCGGCCAAGTAGGAGGTGTCAAACGCAGAGACGCCAATCAGGGCGCCGAGCACGACGCATGCCCAAAAAACAATGCGGCCGGCAAGCGCGGTGGGAGAACTGGTCGGGGTCCAATCGGAACCGGCGCCGGCGCCGGCAAAGCGGTCATCGAATTTGATAAGCGCCAGGAACCAGCGCAACAGCGCCGAGATGGCCATGCCCAGGATGGCGAACACGGCGAGCGCGACAAACAGAGCGAGAATGCCGGGCAGAACAGCGATGAGCAGGGAGAGCACGCGATACAGCGAAAGATGGAGCGCGCTGGACATGTGGTTCCAAATGGAAGCATTTTCGGAATAGGCCGGGAGCGTGGGGGCGCTTTCGGCGGTTTGAATCATGATTGCTAGCATGTTGAGCATGTTTCCGGCTCCTTCAACAATCTGGCCGCCGAAGGCCTGGGATTGCGGCCATCGGCGAGTGTTGTTTGCGGCGTGACCAATCGGCGATTCATTTCCTCTCCACGGCGCTGGCGCGCCGCATTCGCGGTTCCGAGCGCTATTTAGCTTCTGCGGAACATTTCGCGTCGCGTGTGCCGGCTCACCCCTTCCCCAGTGCGGTCATGCGTTAAAGCGGTCGGGCCAGCGCCAGCGGGCGACCAGATACGGTTTGTCCGCCTCGAAGGCGGCGGCTACAGCCTCAATATGGCTCTCGGCGCCCGCGCCGGCGGCGGTGACGTTGATGTGGCTGGCGACCCAAGCCAGGTAGAGGGGAATGAAGGCGCCGAGCAGATGTCCGCGGTTGATGGTGCGCAGACGGTAGGCCACGAGAAAATCAAAGACGATGCGCGCCCAGAGGCTGTCGGGCATGCGGAACTCCGCGGCGCTCATGAGCGAAAGGCGCTTGAGCCCGACGAGCGAATAAGGGGGCAGGATCAAGGTCCAGATTTCAAGCAGGTTGCTATACGCGAAGCGAAAAGATTCGACCATTTGCGTGACGTCGGATGCAGCCTCAGGGAGGGGCTGCTCGGAGTTGGCATGGCGCAGCGGGGGCAAGCGGCGGGCGCGCTGCCAAAAGGCCGCCTTGGCTTCGATATCGGCGAACAACGAGCCGGTGACGTGCGCGAGGACGGCGTTAATGTCCGGCTCGGCCGGTTGCGGCAGAGCGCGCGGACCTGTGTTGAACTCTTCAACCGCGAAGCCGGCGATGGCGGCTTCGTTGACCGGCCACAGCACCGCTTCCCCCTGGTCGGCGGCGCTGAAGCGCTGCGCGGCCGCGGCAAGCCTTTGCAGCATGCGCGGGGAAAGACCGAGATCGATGGCGAGAGGAAAACGCACTGGCGATGCGAAGAGAGTGCGTGTGAGCGGATGGAGGACGGCTGAGTTGATCATGCCCCGATGGGGGGGCAAAGCATAAAAAGGCACAGCGAGATCGGCGGAGGCGTCGAGCACGGCGCCGGCCAGCCCCCGCAGGGCCGTGGAAACGAGGGAATCCGAACCGGGGCCGAGGATGAGGATCGCGCGCGCTTCGTTCTCCTGGGCAAGACGGTAAGCGTCGGCGAACTCGGCCGCGGCGAGACTCAATGCGCCGGCGTTCGCCGGAGGCGCGGAGACAATGCGCAAGGCGGGGTATTCTTTCGCCGTAAAAGAGCCTCGATTGGCGATCAGGAGGCTCTCCGGCGGGAATGAGGAGGCCAGGTTGGCGAGGATCGCTTCAAATTGTTCCGGTGTCGCGGCGGTGACCATGACAAGCAGATCGGTTGCCACGCGGGTTGGCGTAGAAGCAAGCTCGGGAACGGGATCTGCTGTCGCCATTGCAGTGGGTAAAGCTTGATGGAAACCGCCGGCCGCTTCGGGCTTTCTTCGGGATGCTGCTGCGCCGGGTCCCGTTGTTCCTGATTTTGATACGCGCGTTCAGATGCTTTTACAGCGCCAGGATGCCATCGATAGGAATCCGCAGCCATTCCGGACGATGGTTGAGCTCATAGAGCAACTCGTAGAGCGCCTTCTCCAGAATATACGCGTCGAGGAGGGTCTGGGCCTCCCCCGGAGGCGGCAGGAGCGCCGGATTGGCGGCGATGACCTCGCGGTACGCCCGGAGAAACGCGGCCGACGCAGCTTCTTCCCAAACCCCCGCCCAGGCGGCAAGTGGAGTTGCTGCGCCCGGGCGCGGTTCCTGAAGACGATCCGGAGATCGCTCCAGAAATCGATGTAGACCGAAACGCGCGGCGTAGGAAAAGGAACGGATCATACCGGCTACGTCTTTGAGGGGCGATTGCTTGCGGCGGCGCTCGGCGAGCAAGCGGGCCGGTTCGCCTTCAAAATCGAGGAGGACAAAGTCGCCTCGACCGGCGGTTGCGGCGGCGGAATCTTCCGGCGCAAGTGCGGTGCGGAGGGTTTGGCCAAGGTGATAGTCGCCATGAATGCGGATGCGTTGCCCTGCGGCAGGCAGGGTGGCGACGCCCCGCGCGCGTTCGATGAGGGCGAGGCGTCGCGAGAGCACCAAACCTGCCGCATCGGAGGTGAAGTCGTCGAGCGTGGGGAGCTTGAATTTGAGGGCTTCCAGGCTGGACTTGATCTGGGCTTCGATGCGGCTGGCGTCGTGGCTGAGATCCTCGGGCGTGAACGGTTCAGCCGCGAAGGCAGGGGCGAAGGCGGGAAGGTCAGTGGGAACGCTCAGGGCCAGGTGCATCTCAGCAGTCCGGCGGCCAAGGAGCGCAGCGGCTTCAAGGGCCGGCTGGGCCGGCGCCATGATTGCGGACAGTGGCTCCGGTTCGCGGAGAAAGCTGGCTGCATGTGTTTTCGGGGGAGGCGGCACAGCGGCCAGCATCGGGAGAAATCGCGTCAGTTGATCGAGAAACCAATCCCAACCATCGCCCTGGCTGGAAACGAAAGTCTGGAGCATGGCGACGGTGGTCTTTTCTCCCTGCGGGGGGGTGATGGAAATTTCGCCGCGGAACGCCGGGATATGGGTGAAATGGGAGACTTCGGTGAGAAACCGGCCAATTTCCACGTCCGGGTTCTCGCCCGGCTGGAAGCGCCGGAAGAGCTTCAAAATGAGTTGCTTCCCATAAATGATGGAGGTATTTGATTGTTCGGCTGAACCGGAGCGCGAGGCCAGCCGTTGCTCCGGGTGCACAGAGGCGAAGGCGGCCGAGGCGCGGGCGTCAAGGCGGCCCGAGACAGGAGCGGGATCGCCAGCGGAGGGCGATTCGCGAGGCTGCGTGCGTTGCGCGGCGGAGGCGAACGGGGCTGGCGCGAAGTGACGCGGGGGCGCAGCGGTTTCTCCCGGCTGGGCGCTTAATGGAGCTGGAGTGACGGGATGGCCGACAGTTGCTTGAGATACGGAGCTGTCTTCGAGGGCGCCCGTGGAAGCCGCACTCTCAACGGCAGCGGGAGCGAAATCGGGCGCATGGCTGACCGACAGCGGCAAAGTAGCGTTTCTCTCGATCAGCTTGAGCAGGTCCTGTTGAAACTCTTCGCGCCCGGAGGGGTCGTAAAGGGCTGCGGGACCAGAGGCGGAGTCGAAGGTGGCAATGACGCCGGCGGGTTGGCTGGCGGAAACATCCTCGTGGCCGGGGCCGATGGCGATGGCGAGCGGAAGCTGATACAAGTCGGGCGGAGCATCGGAATAGGCAATCTCCAGATAAAGCAAGGCGCAGGGAATGGCGCCGGCCCGCGGCGAAACTGTGAGCGCCACCGAACCGCCAGCGGAAGAAGGCGGAAGCTCGGCCCAGTCGCGCACCTGGACGGATTGAATGGTGTGCGTCCTGGCGCCAAACCAGCGCTGGTGAGGAAGCCAGGCGGGAAGGGCGGACTCGAGCAATATTCTGCCCTGGCCGGCGAGAAAGCCAGCCCATCCGTTGGCGAGAAGATTCAACTCCGCCGGTTTCGCGAAGGCTTCCGCCCCAATCTCAGGCAGCGGTCCCGGTTCGACATCGGGAGCGTTCAGTTCGAGCCAGATGAACGAGTACGGCGCCAGCGAAAGAGAGTACGGATCTTTGCCGATGGCGGGAAAGGGGACGTAGCCCAGCATCTCCACTGGCTGCATACCGGCGTAGTCGGAGAGATCGAGGGAAACCGGTTGCGCGAAGCGGCTGAGGTTGGCGACGCAGAGAACCGTTTCGTGGGTCCCGTCGCCCGGATCCAGGTCGCGGAGATAGGCGAGGATTTTGCGATTGGCAGGATTCAGGAAAGTGAGCGTGCCACGGCCGAACACCTGAAAAAGTTTACGCAGCGCGATCATGTTGTGAGTCCAGTGGAGGAGGCTCGACTGGTCGCTGAGCTGGGCCTCAACGTTAACCACCTGGTAGCCATAGATGGGGTCCATGATCACAGGGAGATAAAGGCGGGCGGGGTCGCACTTGGAAAAGCCGGCGTTGCGGTCGGAAGTCCACTGCATGGGGGTGCGCACACCGTTGCGGTCGCCGAGGTAGATGTTGTCGCCCATGCCGAGCTCGTCGCCGTAATAAAGGATGGGCGTGCCAGGAAAACTGAGCAGCAATGAATTCAGCAACTCGATGCGCCGGCGATTGTTGTCGACCAGGGGCGCCAGACGGCGGCGGATGCCTACGTTGATGCGCATGCGCGGATCGGCCGAGTAGGCGAAGTACATGTAATCGCGCTCGTCGGCGGTGACCATTTCGAGCGTCAATTCATCGTGATTGCGCAGAAAAAGGCCCCATTGGCAGGTGTCGGGGATGGGCGGCGTCTGCGCCATGATGTCGGTGATGGGGAGCCGGTCTTCCTGACGGAGCGCCATATAAATGCGGGGCATGAGGGGAAAATGGAAAGCCATGTGGCACTCGTCCCCTTGACCGAAATAGGGGCGCACGTCGGCCGGCCACTGGTTGGCCTCGGCGAGGATGAAGCGGTTGGCGTAATCAGCGTCGATGGCGGCGCGAAGGGTGCGGATGACGGCGTGGGTTTCGGGCAGGTTTTCGCAGGATGTGCCGTCGCGTTCGCAGAGGTAGGGAATGGCGTCCATGCGCAGCCCGTCCACTCCCATGTCGAGCCAGAAGCGCATGGCCTTGAGCACTTCTTCGATGACCTCGGGATTGTCGAAGTTGAGGTCGGGCTGGTGAGAGAAGAAGCGGTGCCAGTAATACGCCTTGGCGACTTCGTCCCAGGTCCAATTGGATTTTTCGGTGTCAGTGAAGATGATGCGGGCGTCTTTGTAGAGCTGGTCAGTTTGCGACCAGACGTACATATCGCGTTGCGGCGAGCCGGGCGGGGCCAGCCGGGCTGCCTTGAACCATGGGTGTTGGTCGCTGGTGTGGTTGATGACCAATTCGATCATCACTTGCATGTTGCGCTGGTGAGCCGTATCGAGAAAGGCCTTGAAGTCGTCGAGCGTGCCATAGGAAGGATTGACGTCGACATAATTGGCGATATCGTAGCCGTCGTCGCGCAACGGCGAAGGGAAAAAGGGCAGAAGCCAGATGCAGGTGATGCCGAGGTCCTGGAGATAATCGAGCTTGGAGATGAGGCCGGGAAAGTCGCCGATGCCGTCGCCGTTGGAGTCCGCGAATGCGCGCACATGGAGCTCGTAAATGATCGCGTCCTGGTACCAGAGGGGATCGGCGGCGCTGGCGAGCTTCTTCACGTTCCAAGTCTCCGGGTTGAGTGGTCTTGCCGCGGCTCAAAGCCTATTATTCACTTTTTCGGCCGCGCCCAATTACAGGCTCCATGCCGGCAGCTCAAAACTCGTCTGTCAAAAGGGAAACTTGCGCCGCCCCCCCGCCTCACCAAAGGACATGTCTGAACCCCCGTAACCAGGCGCGCCTTTATGGCTGCCGGATCATGCGAAAGATATGCGCAGGCTGGACGCCAGGGCGGAGAGCAACAAAATTGTGCCGGCCGCTCCAGGAGTATTGCGCGCCGCTTAAGAGATCTTCGATGAGGAAGGCCTCTCCCGCGAGCAGGTTGAGGCGGCCAAGATCGAGATCGGTCCAGCCGGCCTGCTCCTGAAATGGGTCGAGATTGATGGTGATGAGAATTGTGTTGTCGAAATTCGGTGTCGACTTGGAGTAACAAAGCAGATTGGAGTTGTCGATGCCGTGGAAGTGGAGCGAGCTATTTGCCTGAAGGGCGTGGTTCGCGCGCCGAATCCGGTTGAGGGTGGTAATGAGAGGAACCAACGATTCCGGACCATTGCGGTCGCGCTGGCGAATCTGGTACTTCTCACTATCGAGATATTCCTCCGAGTCAGCCTTACCGGGCGCCGGAACGGCCGGAGCATTTTCCACCAGTTCATAGGCTGGACCATAGATGCCATAATTCGCGGCAAGAGTTGCGGCCAGGATAAGGCGCAGCATAAATGCCGGCCGTCCTCCCGTCTGCAACGTCTTATGCAGAATATCGGGTGTGTTCGGCCAGAAGTTGGGTGTAAAAAAGTCGCTGATGGGCGGCTGAGTGATTTCCTGCAAGTAGCTTTCAATTTCAGATTTCGTATTGCGCCAGGTGAAGTACGTATAGGATTGCGTGAATCCTCGCTTGGCCAGCGCGAACATGACGTGCGGCCGCGTGAAGGCTTCAGAAAGAAAAATAGTTTCGGGATATTTCTCCCGCAACGCGCCAAGACACCACTCCCAGAAGGGTAAGGCCTTGGTGTGCGGATTATCTACGCGGAAGACCTGAACGCCGCGCTCAATCCAAAACTCGAAAACGGAGTAGAGTTCGTTCCACAGCCCGCGCCAGTCGCGGGACTCGAAATTGAGCGGGTAAATGTCCTGATATTTCTTAGGCGGATTTTCGGCGTATTGAATGGAGCTGTCGGGCCGAATCACGAACCAGTCAGGATGAGCGGTGACCCAGGGGTGGTCAGGCGAGCATTGAAAGGCGATGTCCAGCGCAATTTCAAGGCCGTGCGTTTTGGCGGCGGCGATGAGCCGATCGAAATCGGCGAAGGTCCCGAGTTGCGGATGGATGGCCTTATGGCCACCGCAGCCGCGTTGGCACGGCTCACCGCCGGGGCGAAGATCGACCGCGGATTGGTCGCCGATGGCCCAGGGACTGCCGGGGGCATCGGGAGGAGAATCGGTAGAGTTATTTGGCCCCTTGCGAAACGCGCGGCCGATGGGATGAATGGGAGGAAGATAGAGAATGTCGAAACCCATCGCGGCGATCTCGGGCAATTGCCGCTCAACGTCGGCAAAGTTCCCGTGCTGGCCGGGAACGGGAGATGCGGAGCGGGGAAACATTTCATACCACGCGGAGAAACGGGCCCGCTCGCGATCGACCCAGAGCGGCAATTCGGGTTGGCGCCGCGTCGCGTGAGCCAAGTCGGGATGAGCGGACATGAGGAGATGAATTTCATCGCTGAGCGGGTACTCGGCCAGATAGGCATTCTCATTCGCCAGCGAGGTGAGCGCCCGCGCAGCCTCACGCAATTGCCGGGCGGCTTCTCCGCACGCGCGCGCCGCCCCTTTGTGAAGAAGCAGGGCGCCGGACCGAAGCGCGAGGGAAATATCGGAGGCGGCGGGATTGGCGCCGGCATTGAGTCCTGCCGCATCGTCAGGCCTCGCGGCGGAATCGATATCGGCGCGGGTGGGGTCGGTTTGGGCGGCGAGACGCTTTTTAAAATCGCTTGCCCAGGTCTCGAAGTGATCGACCCAGCCCTGCAGAGTGAAGGTCCAGGCGCCGAGCTGATCGACGAGAAACGACCCGCTCCAGAGATCGTTCCCGTCCGGCTTCATGGGCGCGAAACGCCAGCTTCGGTCTGACCGGTGGCGATAGAGCAAGCGGGCGGCGACCTGATCGTGACCGTCGGCAAAAATGGCGGCAGTGACGCGGAATTCGTCGCCGAGAATGCGCCGGACGGGGCGTCGGCCCGCGTCGATCTGGGGGACAACATCGTCGATCACGACGCGGCTACGACCCTGGGCGGGTTTAATCACATCCATTCCTTGACTGCGAGTGGGTCTCTGATCGCATCAATACGTACTTGTGTCGTACTTGTGCATTCCTGTATCCCAGGTCTCAAAATCGAGAGCTTCACCTCACGGGTTAAGACCTGTCCGTGGGGGCCCCGAAACCTGGGGGACCAATATTGGTACACCTTCAGGGATCATAGGCCTTCGTTCCGGGTTCGAATCAGTGGATGGCGAGGCCGGCAAAAAAGGAACGTCCCGCGCTGCAAAAAGGAAAGCAGCTGTTCCGATGCCTCCTGAAAATACTCAGTGTGCAAAGCGATTTGAGTTTGTGTTGGGTTGCTGCCCGTTTGCGCCATTTCCGCCCATGGGCAGTTCGAGGGCGAACAGTGAGGCTTTTCCCTGATCCGCATGAATCCACATGCCGTGGAAGGCCGCTTGCAGTTCCGGATGCAACTGGAGAAGCGCCGCCATAAGGTCACTCACCTGCTTACGGGCGTTGGCGGGATAATGCAGTTCCGCGATTTGCGCCGGGGTTGGTGCGTAGTGAACTTCAAGATCGAGAGGTCCGAAGGTGGTGGTGGTGTCGACCGAAGTGACCGCGAAGCTGGCTCCATCGCCATTGAGCATCATGGGCGCCGGCCCGGGGAAATTCGCGGGATGCACTTTGCCGGTTTCGGTTTCGAGCGTCGTGAGATTGGGGCTGGAAAGGAAATTGACCGGATCGAGGAGATTGGCGGCGATGCGATAGTAAAACCAGGCGGCCCAATCCTGGTGATCCTGGGCGTATTTGCGGGCGGAATTCCAGTACCAAAGGCCATCGTGACCGGCCTCCACCATGGGCTTATTGAACAAGTTCGCCAGCAACCAGCGATCCGCCGGCGTCTTGGACAAAATGAACGAGACCTGTTGCGGGTCTCGAACGCCGGTGGCGTGAAGAATCGTCAGGGCATAGGTCCCCGGCGGCAGCCCGTTGAGGTTGAACCCGACCACCGGCGATCCGCAGAAGAATTCCGTGGTCTGCTCGCCCGGCGGATCGGTGGACGCGTCGAGGAGATAGACCTCGTCGACGGTGATGGTGGCCCCCTTGAGCAGTGGTTGGATATATTGAACCCAACCCTGGAGCCCGGTGACATTTGCCGCGACGGCAGGAACCGTATTCGCGCGCAGTCCCTGGACATCGCCGCTTTGCGCCTGCAAAAGCAGGGCGCGCGCCGCCGCCGACAGAGCGTCGCGCTGCGGCGCGGCCATTTGCGCTTCAGTGGTGCAGGAAGCCGCCCACGCGCGGGGAATCAGGATTGTTGCGCCTGCCGCGCACAAAAGCGCAATCGCTCGTAAATGCTTCCCTCGAATCTGCATCGCCCAATGAGTCTCCGCTGCAACTCGGGATGGATTGGTTGAGGCCGTTCTGGCGCACTACCCCTCTTGCTTCGCGACCTACGAAAGTTATGATGCACGGCAGGCCGTAGCCGCACATCTCGGAATGAGCGTCCGGCTTGATTTGCGGGCGGCGAGGCATGGATAGCCAATCCTTTTCTCGGCGCGGAACTGCCTGCCGAGCGTGCAGGGGGCCGGGCAGGATTGGGAGGCGACGAGGAATTCAGCGCCGTTGTAGTATTTCCGATAGAGGTAAGGAACATTGCATTTCGATCAGGTCCGGATTCAGCCGGAGCGAATCGGCGCGCATGGGGGCCAGCTTTTGGAGCGTCTTGGCGGGGCGTTGCTCCTTAGTTTTGTTTTACTTGCGGCCGCTGGCGCACTTGGCGCCCAGGAGCCGTCCGGGGCGCGACCGGCGGACGCGGCGAACCATCAGACCATGGGGTCAGGGCAAAGCACCGGTGGGATGGCCAATGCCGGCCCGCAAGCGGCGGTATTCGACAGCCAGCACCGACCGATCACGGCGGGGGGCTTTGTGAAGACAGGCCCTATCGTCTTCATGAACACAGCGGCGGCGGCCGGACTGACAAAGTGGCGCCACAAGGCGGGCACTCCGGAAAAACGGTTGATCGTGGAAGCCAAGGGTCCGGGCGTATGCCTGCTGGACTATGACAACGACGGTTGGCTCGACATATACCTGGTCAACGGCTCGACCTACGACGCGTTGGAGGGCAAGGCTACACCGCCGCACGCGGCTCTGTTCCACAACAATCATGACGGCACATTCACCGAGGTGACGCAAGCCGCCGGCGTTGCAAATGACCGCTGGGGATACGGGTGCGCGGTAGGCGATTACAACAACGACGGCTGGCCGGACTTATACGTAACGAATTACGGAAAAAACCGCCTCTATCGCAATAATCATGACGGCACCTTTACCGATGTCGCCGAGCAAGCAGGCGTCACCATCGGCACGTGGTCTACCGGCGCCACCTTCGGCGACTATGACGGCGACGGGCATCTGGACCTGTTTGTGGCTGGCTATATTCGTCTCGATCTGTCGAACCCTCCTGTGTCCGGGTCAAAGGCGGCGAACTACGCGTACTGCCAATACCGAGGAGTGCAGGTGATGTGCGGCCCGCGTGGTTTGACGGGAGAACACGACCACCTATTTCACAACAATGGCGATGGGACCTTCACCGACGTCAGCAAGAAGCTGGGTGTGGACGATCCAAATGGATACTACGGCCTGGGCGTTCTCTTTGCGGACGTGAACAACGACGGCAAGCCCGACCTGCTGGTGGCGAACGACTCCACGCCCAATTATCTTTACATGAACAAAGGCGACGGAACTTTCGAGGACGATAGTTACATCAGCGGATACGCCCTGAATCAGGACGGCCGCGAGATTGCGAATATGGGCATCGCCGCGGGAGATTACCTGAACAACGGCCATCTGGATATCGTCAACACCGACTTTGCCGACGATTACAACGTTCTGTTTCAAAATGACGGCACTGGAGCATTCACCGACGTGAGCTACGAGGCCGGCATCGCCGTTTCGTCGATCCCGTTTGTCGGTTTTGGCGACGGGTTTCTCGACTACGACAATGACGGCTGGAAGGATCTGCTGATTATCAATGGCCACGTCTATCCGCAGGTGGACGAACACCCCGGCTGGGGAACCAGCTACGCGCAGCGCCCCTTGCTTTACCACAACCTAAAGAACGGCAAGTTCGATCTGGTTCCGGCGGTCGAGGGAACGGGGCTCGCAGTGGTGAGCGTGGGCCGCGGCGCGGCATTTGGCGATCTGTTCAACGACGGCAAGATCGACGTGGTCATCAACAATATGGATGGGGTCCCGGTGCTGCTGCGCAATGTGAATCCGGACCACCATCACTGGGTGGAGATGAAACTTATCGGCGGTCCCAAGAGCCCGCGTGACGCGGTGGGCGCCACGGTCTATCTGACCGCGGGCGGAATCCGTCAGCGGGAAGACGTGCTTAGCGGGGGCAGTTATCTTTCCTCCAATGACATGCGCGTTCATTTTGGCCTGGGCAACAGCGAAATTGTCGATCAAGTGGAGATTCATTGGCCCTCCGGTGCGGTGGAAAAGGTGCAGTTGCCTGCCGTGGACCGGATTTACACCATCACCGAAGGCGAGGGCGTGACCGGCGCGTTGTGTGGCGGCAAACCGTGTGAAATGACAGCGGCCGGGCGGAGGCCATAGCGCGACCGTCGATGGAAATGCGGTTCCCTGGTGATCGAAGACAAGGAATTGGCGCATCATTATAGAGGTAAGGCGGCGCCCAACCAGAGGAACAGCGATGATTCGGCTTAAACGCGTCTACGACTCTCCCGCAGATGAGGACGGAACGCGATTTCTCGTCGAGCGGTTATGGCCCAGGGGCGTCAAAAAATCCGCACTGCGCCTTGATGAATGGTTGAAGGACGCCGCACCGAGCACCGAGCTGCGGCAATGGTTCCAGCATGACCCGGCGCGGTGGGAAAAATTCCGCCAGCGCTATTTCGAGGAGTTAAAAACGCGTCCCGACGCATGGCAACCGATCCTGCAGGCCGCACGGAGAGGGACGGTTTCGCTTCTCTACAGTTCTCACGACCAGGAGCATAACAACGCAGTGGCATTGAAGATGTTCCTAGATGGTCGTCGAACCGCGAAGAATTCAAGCTAACCGGAGTGCGGGCGCCGCCGAACTGTTCTGGCGGAAAATTTCCGCGTCCGGGGCACGCCGGTCGAGAGCGAGCTGGCGCTGCATGACTCAGGCAACGTCATTTCATGCGACGGGATCGCGGCGCGGCAACAGAACTCATTCGGCCATCGGAGTGGTTCGCGCCGCCGCGCCGCGCTTCTCCTCAAGCAGCTTTACCGCACACGCCGACGCCTCGTTGATGAGCAGACCCATCTTGGGGTGCGAAGGCGTGAAGTCGGGATGAATCCCATGCAGCTCGAGCTCCTCGGTGGTGCTGGGTCCAATCGAGAGAACAACCATAGTGCGCATCCCCGCGCGCAGCGATTTGGCCATGCCGATTTCTTCGGCCACCTGAAAGAGGTGCGTGGCCTGCACCGCAGTCAAAAAGACAACCACATCCAATTCACCCGCGGCGATGGAGCGAACGGCGGCTTTCAGCGGTTCGAGGTCGTCCGGCAGCGCCCAGTGATACACCGGCACGCGTGTCCACTGCACCTGGCGCCGGCTGAGCGCGGCGAGAAATTCCGGATTGGTCGTCCCATATTCCTGGACGGCGGTCCGCAGCCCTGCAAGCGATGGTCCAAAGGCGCTGTCGAGTGCACCGATCATGTCGCGCCATGTGTAGGGTTCGGGCGCGCTCACCGCGATGGGAACCCCCAGCTCGCCGAGCGCGCTCGCGGGCTTGGGGCCTCGCGAAGCCACTTTCACGCGCCTTAGCGCCTCCAGGAATAAATCACGGTGAAAACGCGCGCTGACCACTTCCGTCAGGCGCCGCACGCCCACTCCAGTGAGAAAGACGACCAGATCGAAATCGCCCTGCATGAGGCGACGGGCAAAATCCAGGGCCTCCTGGTTCGACTCGACCGGGAGCTCGCGGAGCGCAGGCGCGACAGTCGGCTCTCCGTCAAAGGTGCGGATCAGTTTGGCGATCTCGGTGGCGCGGCGGTTCTCCAGCGCCAGGACGCGCAGTCCCTGAAAGCTTCCATTCGCCATTTTCCGCTCTCCGGTAGTGGCTCGGCAAAGCTGCGAAACAGAGCGCCCGCGGCGTCAGGCCACGCGGTGAACGTGATTAACGGACTCAAAGCCAGGCGGCGATGATCATATAGCGTAGGAGAGCATCCGCCGGCCGGCAAACTCTGTCCTCAAAATACCAGAATATGACTCCGACGATCCCTGACCTTCGGCTGTTGACGGCGCGTGGCGGACCTCAACTACGGTGGTTTAGAGCCTGTTATGAACTTTGAAGGGCGCCGCAAGCGAGCAAAATGCCGAAAATCCCAGCAAAACGCGGATACTGGGGATGCTCGGTTCCGGCCGCGCCTACGATTTCCATTTGTCTTGTTGTACCTTCAAAAATTCCATGCTGATTCCATTGGATTTACGGGCGCAAAGTTAATAACAGGCTCTAGGAAATCGTGTGGAGTCGCCGCTCCTTCAACCCCAGCGAGCAGAAATCGCACGCTGGGGACTCCGGACTTGAGGTTTCCTCGACTCGACTTTTCCGGTTTCATCCTACAGCATTTTCTAAACCGCTATAGGTCATTCGACTTATGTAGAAGTGGGGCACAAGTCTCATGACGAAGTAAGCGTCTTCCTTTCCAATGCAATTCAGCAACGGCTGAAAGTCTTCCCCTAGAGCGATTCAAGCTCAAAAAAGCCGCTTGTCCGTCCACAAGCTACTATGTACATTAAGCTCGCAGCGAGTGCGAGACGAGTGCAATAAGGATGGAGCGCCGATGGCCATCACGGTGACACGCCAGGATCCGCGTTACGATGCGCTGAAGAAGGGTCATAATGCGCGTTGGCCCGCGGAGGACGCGGATGGGGCGAGCCGCATTCTGCTGTGCGAAAACGCGCAGGATGTAGCGGAAACTCTGCAAAAGCTGGTGAGCGCGGGAATGCGGCCCACGGTGCGCAGCGGCGGTCATTGTTATGAGGACTTTGTCGCTAACAATCCCGGCGGAGCGATCCTGGATGTGAGCCTGATGGACGAGGCGAGCGCCCCTGGCGGCCGGCCACCGTACCGGATGGGGCCGGGAACCCGGCTGTGGAACGGGTATCTGGAACTCTATAAGCGCTATGGAGTGACGTTGCCCGGCGGATCGTGCGGATCGGTGGGCGCCGGCGGACACATCAGCGGAGGCGGATACGGGCTGCTATCGAGGCTCCACGGATTGACCTGCGACTGGCTGACGGCGGTGGAGATTCTCACCGTCGACGGAAAGGGTCAGGTGGTGGCTCGCAGAGTGGATGCGGAGCACGAGCCGGACCTGTTCCGCGCCTGCCGGGGCGCCGGCGGAGGCAATTTTGGCGTCATTACCAGCTATGAGTTCGAGAAGCTGCCGCAGGCGCCGCAGGAAGTGATCGACGCGAATTTCTCCTTCGCCTGGGCAGAGATGACGGAGGAGCGATTTGTTCCCATCCTGATCAAGTTCGGAGAGTATTGGGCGAACAGGGGGCGTGACCCGGACACCTGGGGAATGTTCAGCGTGATTTCGTTGGCGCATCACGCAAACGGCCGCTTTGGACTCTCGGTGCAGTTCTGTAATCCGGATGGAACTTGCCGCGACCTGACCGTGCTGAATGAATACCTGGACCGGTTCTCAGACTGCGGGGTCGTGGCGACGCCGGGAGATGGCGCCGGGCACGAGGGTTTTGGGGCGCGGCCGGATGCAGGCCAACTGGAGTGTTTAGGGGTCCACACGGTGAGGCGCCGCACCTGGCTAGATGCGACGGGGGGCGACGGCGGAGGCGGCGCCAGCATGCGCGGCAAATACAAGTCCTGTTACATGAAGCAGGGCTTCACCGAGGCGGAAGCGCGATGCCTGTACAAGCACATGACGCGGACAATGCCGGGGACCGATTTGAGGGGTTCCACGATCGGGATCGACAGTTATGGCGGAGCCACCAATCGCGCGGAGTTAGCGGAAAAAACCGCGGTGGCGCAACGCGCGTCAGTGCTCAAGCTGCAGCCGATGACATTTTGGAATGACGCCAAGGAGGATCCGGGGCGCCTGCAGTGGTTGCGCGACATGTATACGGAATTATATTCGGGGCCGGATGCGGATCCGGAGCATAAAGGTACGCCGTACTGGAACGCGCATTACGAGGGTTGCTACATCAACTATCCGGATATCGACATGCTGGCGTACGACTACTGGCCGGAACTGTATTACGGAAACCAGGGGCTTTATCCGTTTTTGCAGGGCGTAAAGCGAAAGTACGATCCGAATAACATTTTCCACCACGCGATGTCGATAAGGGCGTGAGCGAGGACCGTTGGAGAAGCAGGTGACGAAGAACGCGCATTTGAGCCGCAGAGCATTCGTGCGAATGATGGGATTTGCGCCCGTCGCTGCGCGAACCGGCTGGGCTCGGGCGATGGCGTGCGGTCCGCGCGTTGCGTATCTTGGGAGAGTCCCTGGATTGCGAGCGGGGCTTGAGGGGCAGCACGAAATTCGCGTGTATGGCATTGCGGGAGAGCGTTGGAGATTGCGGCAAGTGGTTGCCAGCGCCGCGCCGGTCTCGCTCACTTTACATCCCAATCGGCGGTTTCTTTATGTCGTGAACGAAATTAGCCGGCATGAAGGACTGCCGACCGGAACCGTCGAGGCGTATGCCGTGGACGCGGACGGCAAGTTGGCCTTTGCGAACCGTCGCGCCCTTTCGCTTTCCGCAACGGAGCCGCGTCACCTGGCCCTGTCACCGAATGGCAGAAGCGCGCTGATTGCGGTCGACGGAGGCGGAGCGTACAACTTGCTTCCGATCGGCGAAGATGGGCGGCTGGGGCGCGTGACCGGAATCCTGAAAGAGACGGGGCACGGTGACACCCCGGAGCATCAGGACGGGGCGCATCCGCAGATGGTGGTCTTCGACGGGACGGAGCGGCGCGTACTGGCAGCGGATAAGGGAACCGATGGACTGACCGTACTGGAGTTGCAAGATGGCGGACTCAGGGTGCGGCAGCGGTACGCGCTCGATCCGGGCAGCGGACCGCGGGAAATTATTCTGCATCCGGCGGGGCGCTGGTTTTACGTGGCGAGCGTCGACGGAGCGGTATGCGAATACGCATACGATCCAGCGGGCGGCCGAATTTTGGGCCACGTGGGGCGGGTGGAAACCGGAGCCGGAGTAACGATGGCGCTCAATCCATCGGGCGAGTTTCTGTATACGGCCGATGAGACTGGCGTCCGATGCTGGCAGGTGAACGCCGCGAACGGCAGGCTGGCTGCGGCGAGGTCACAATGCGAGAGCCCTGGCGGGGTTCGCGCAATCACGATCGAGAACGGCGGGAGCGCCTTGATCGCGCTGAGCGATACGATGCAAGGCGTGGTCCGGATGGTCATTGATCCATTGAGCGGACGGCTCGGTCGAGCGATGCTGGTGGCTTCTGCGCCGGGGTTGCGAAGCATCGCCATGCTGTAAACGGAATCGCGGGAACACCGCAAGAGGCGCTCAGCTGCTTGCGATGCGAACGTTGCGCCGTTCGTTCGAGAAGGCGCAGGGTCAGAGAATGCTTGACAGGCGCACCGCAAAATTCGACGGTTTTGCCGTTTCGACGAGGGCCCTCACGTAAGCACGAAATCACTTTACTATTGACAATTCAATGTATGTCTCCTTACGATAAATCCAATTGAAAGCACTTCCCTTCTTTGCTCACGAACTGCTGATTTTCGGGCATCAGGGCTTCGATTTTCCTGAAGTAGCTGTAAAGCATCTAGAGCCTGTTATTAACTTTGAAGGGCGCCGCGAGCGAGCCAAATGCCGAAAATCCCAGCAAAACGCGGATACTGGGGATGCTCGGTTCCGGCTGCGCCTACGATTTCCATTTGTCTTGTTGTACCTTCAAAAATTCCATGCTGATTCCATTGGATTTACGGACGCAAAGTTAATAACAGGCTCTAGCCGATTTTCACTTCGATCATACGAGCCAAATTCGATTCGAATTTGAGTTACCTGTAGGCTCATACATATTCGATCTCCGATTTGTGTATCGAATCTAGGCCTCGCGGTGCAAGTTGCTGCACGCAACGCCGGCTCCGGGCTGTGTGCAGGATGTCCGCGCCGGCTGGCCGGGCAATTGAAAGTAAGAAATAAGTGCTTGAGGAGGCGAGTTATGAAAGCTGGCGTAGAAGCTATCCCAAAGACCTCGGAGGTTACCAGGCGAAAGTTTCTCCAGCGGAGTGCTTTCGCGGGAGCCGCGAGCGCGGCAGCCACCCTATTGCCATCCCCAGCGCCCGCGCAGGACGGCCACTCGACTTCAGTGCCGGTGGGACCCAATTTGTATGAGGCGATTGGCGTTCGGCCGATTGTCAACTGCAAAGGGACTTACACGATCATCAGCGGCTCTCTTACCTTGCCCGAGGTAAAACAGGCAATGGATGAGGCGTCGAAGCATTACGTGCATTTGGATGAACTAATGCTGGCGGTAGGAGCGCGCCTGGCTGCGATCACCGGGGCGGAATGGGGCATTGTCACCGCGGGGTGCGCCTCTGCGATTGCCGAGGCAACAGCAGCCTGCATCGCTGGAACCAATGTGGAAAAATCGCAGAAGATGCCGTACATGGCCGGCTTCAAAAACCAGGTTATTATCCCCAAGCATTCACGCAACCCCTATGACATCGGCGCGCGTATGCTTGGAGTCAATGTGATCGAAGTCGACACGCCGGAAGAATTGGACCGGAGCATGGGCCCGGAGACGGCGATGATTTATGTCCTTTCTTCACCGATAGCGGCCAAGGGTCCGATGAGCATCGCCAACATCTGCCAGGCGGCGAAGCCAAAGGGCATTCCGGTATTCGTCGATGCGGCGGCGGAAAATTTGACGATTCCTAACATTCATCTTCAGGCGGGCGCAACCTTCGTTGGCTATAGCGGCGGGAAGTGTTTGCGCGGCCCGCAGTGCGCGGGGCTGCTGCTGGGACAGAAGGACCTAGTTCAGGCGGCCTATTTCCAAGCCGCGCCCCACCACAATGTGGGGCGACCGATGAAGGTCGGGAAAGAAGAAATTATGGGCATGTTGACCGCGGTTGAGATGTGGACGCGGCGCGACCACGACGCGGAGTGGAATACCTGGAAGGAATGGCTTGGCTACATTGAGAACAAAGTGAAACCGCTGCCCTCGGTGACGACGGAGTACATTATGCCCGAGGATCTCTCGAACCATGCGCCAATGCTACGGATTAACTGGGATGCGAATGTGCTGAAAATTACCGGGACTGAGTTGGCGGCCACTTTGGACGCAGCGACGCCCAGAATTCAATTTATGACCGCGCGGGGCAATCGGCCCGATCACATGCAAAGCTTCGTGCAAATTATGCCCTACATGATGATGCCGGGCGACTATCAGGTGGTGGCTGAGGCGCTTCATAAGACGCTCTCCGCGCCTCCCAGCTTTACCGCTCCCGAAGTTCCCCAGGGTTCTCCCGCGGATGTTGCGGGCATTTGGAATGTGTCACTCAAGTATTTGAGAGGAGAAGGATCGCAACGGTTTCTCCTGGAGCAGGATAGCAATAAGGTGAGCGGCGCCCATCAAGGTGAAATCTATAACGGAAATCTTCGAGGAGACGTCCACGCGAATCAGGTTGCGTTTCAAAGCCTGATGCCCGTGGGTGGAAACGCGATCCATTACGCTTTCACCGGAACGGTGGAGGGTGGATCCATGAGCGGCAAAGTGACGCTGGGAGAGTACGGCGAAGCCGAATGGTCTGCAGTCCGGGAGGGCGCGTAGGACCCGCTGAAAAGCCGCCTTTTCGTATGTCGACGCGCCAGAGACGAGGCTTATTTTTGCTGCTGCTTGAAGATTTGTAAGTAAGTGGGCCAAGAAAAACGCTTGGGTAGGACGACACACGTCTGACATGCGCCGCACGCGGATGGCCAGCCTTGGCATCCATCACATAACAGACCGTCTTCAACACTATGAGGAGACCATTATGAGGCAAGGATTTCTGCTTAGCTTTCTCCCGGTTCAAAGTCCTTTGATTCTTCGGGAAACGAGCGTCCGAAGGAGGTCGAAAATGAATATGCATAGAAATGCGATCAATTTCAAAGCACTTATGTTCGCGCTTATTCTGGCGGGCTTAGCTGCACCGGCGGGAGCGCAACTCGCCTCGTCCACAAGCCTGACGGGCACGGTCACCGATTCGTCCGGCGCCGTGATTGCCGGCGCGGGCGTAAGCGCCGTCAATACCGGAACCCAGATCGCATACGCCGGGACCACGAACCAGGACGGGATTTATAACGTCCTCTACATTCCCGTCGGCTCCTACACCATCACGGTGAAGGCCCAAGGCTTCATCACCGAGGTGCATACGAATATTATCGTCGACAACAACCAGACGGTGCGCACCGACTTTGTCCTGCGCGTCGGCGCGGTTACAACCTCCGTCGAGGTCACGACCGCCTCGCCGCCGATTGCCACCGACGACCCCACGATCGGCCAAACCATTGCGCAGAACAGCATCGCTCAGTTGCCCGTAAACGGGGAAGATCCGCTGAAGCTCGCCACCACGAACTCGGGCGTGATGCTCAATGGCGACAGCCCGCAGGGCAACCCTCCCGGCGAACGGTTCGAGGGCGCCGGGACCCGCCAGATTCAAAACGACGTCACCCTCGATGGCGTCACGCTGATGAACGCGCTTTATATGACCGTTAATTTCCGTCCCGATCCGTCCGCAGTGCAGGAGCTCAACGTGCTGACGGGGACCTACTCGGCGCAGTACGGCAACTATCTGGGGGTGCACATCAACGCCGTGACGCGAGGCGGCACCAACCAGCTCCACGGCAGTTTCTCTGAGGACTTGGGCAACACACCGCTGAACGCCAACACGTACGATTTTTCAGCCAAACCCATCGCCAAAGAGCCGTATCACTTCAACCAGTTCAACGCCGAACTTGGCGGCCCAGTGCTCCTTCCCCACATCTACAACGGCAAGAGCAAGACCTTTTTTATGTTTGACTATCAAGGCTTGCGCAGCCTCGAGTCGCCTTCCACGACCTACACCGTGATGACGCCGCTGATGCGTCAAGGCAACTTCACGGAGCTGTCGACGCCGCTAACCGATGCCTATAATCCCACTTGCGTCTCAGGCAACATTATCGCGCCGGCGTGCATTTCGCCGGTGGCCCAGGATTTCCTGCAAGTGATTCCCCTGCCCAACGTCACGAGCAACGCCACGGCCAGTGGTTACGCCCTGACCAATAACCTGGTGGAGCCCATCCTTTCGATAAGCAATTTCAACCAGTACCTGACCCGCATCGACGAGAACGTCAGCAGCAAAACCCGATTTTACTTCCGCTACGGGTACCAGTCGGGCTCCCCCTTTGTTGGAGCCGCGTTCGCGAACGACGATACGTACAGCCCGAACACCCAAAACAACTTCGTGGTGGACTACACTCAGATTATCTCGCCCCGCATCGTCAACGATTTTCATGTCGGCCGCAACGCGTTCAACACAACGTACGCCAGCGCGTATTACGAGGACCCGAGCACTGATGCACTCGCCGAGACACTGGATGGCGCAATCGGTGGCAATGGCGCTTTCGCCTACATGAAGGCCAATCCGGGAATCCCGCTCATGTCGATCTCGGGATACACCGGCGCGGGCAACGGTGGCACCAACTGGTTTCAGGGCGACACCGCGTGGGAGATTTCGGAATCGCTGAGTATCAATCATGGGGCGCACGATATCGTGGCAGGCTTCGATTTCGATCGCTTCCTCACCACCCGGAGGGCGGTGAACGAACCGCAGGGTGAGTTCCAGTTCACGGGCGCCATCAGTTCTCCGGGTAGTGCGGCAGGTGCGCCGTCCGACTTCATGCTCGGCTTGCCGCAAGTGGTCGATACCCCGGCCCCTGAGGTCGAAGGCTCGGGCCAGCAATGGCGCGACGGGTTTTACGTCGAAGACAAATGGAATGCTTCGTCGAAACTGACCCTGAACCTTGGCCTGCGCTACGATCTCGATACGGTCCCCGTGAGCCCCACAGGCTATGCGACGGTTCTCAACGCCGCGCAGACCGCGCTGATTCCGACGACTATTCCCGACCCAAATTACGCACTCGTCAATCCCTGGCACAAGGGGTGGGGGCCGCGCTTGGGCCTCGCTTATCGCGTTACCAATGCCTGGGTGGTGCGCGGAGGCTTCGGCTATTTCTATAACCCGAACCAGACCAACAACTATACGTTGCTGGATACCAATCCGCCGATGTCGTCAGCGGCTATTTTCAACAGTTCTCCGAGTGCGGAGCTCAGCTTCGCAAATCCTTCCGGCGGGGGATCGGCCGCCACGCCTGCCGCCAATACCGTCAGCGTCGTGACGCTTCCTCGTTACTTTCCGCCGGCGGCGATGAAACAGTGGAGTGTGGATGTGGGGCGGACGCTTTGGTCCAATGCGGCCTTGGATGTTCAATACATCGGCAGCCACACCTATCATCTCGACACAAGCTGGTACAGCAACGAGCCCCAGCCCAGCGTGAATCCGTTCGTAGCGGCCGACCGGCCGAATCAGAACTTCGGCAGCATCCGTACTCTCTACAATGGGGCGTGGTCGAATTACGATGCGCTCAACGTGGTTTTGACGCAGCGCCTCAATCATGGCCTGACAATGGGCGCTTCCTACACCTTGTCCCACGATCTCGACGTCAGCCAGGATTCGAACGACAGCGGCGCCCCCATGGACCCTTACGATTTTGCGCTCGACTACGGCAATTCAGCGCTCAGCGTTCCGCAGCGCTTCGTCGCCAGCCCCGTGTACGCACTGCCGTTCTTCAACGGTTCACAAGGATGGGTGCGGACGCTGGCGGGGGGGTGGAACCTGGATGGCATTCTCACCATTCAGCACGGCACGCCATTTAACGTCGTGGTGTCTGGCGATCCGGCCAACACCAGCCGGACGGGCGTGGAACGGCCGGATGTCATCGCCAAGCCGATTGACCAGTGTGGCTCGGTGCTCAAGAGTTGTATTACCAACGCCTCGACGGCATTAGCGCAGCCAGCCGCCGGGACCTACGGCGATATGGCGCGGGATATGCTCTACGGCCCCGGATTCTGGGACCTGGATCTCGCCCTTGACAAGAATTTCCGCATCAAGGAGCGCCTCAACTTTCAACTGCGGGGCCAGGGCTACAACGTACTGAATCACCCCAACTTCGGTCAGCCGGGAGCGACGTTTGGCTCCTCGACGTTCGGCAACATCACCTCGCTCGCTGGAACCAACCCCACGCGCGTCATTCAATTCATGGGGCGGCTGACGTTCTGATATGGAGTGACGGCATCGAGCTCTGCACGGTTGAGGGCTGGTTTTAGTTTTTCAAGGGCCGGGCCAGCCACAACCGAAGCCGAGGTGAGCGACGATTGATCAGTCTGGTCTTCGCGGCTGGAGGCCACATGGTCATGAAAGGGCAGTGGAGCTTGCTTTTGATTGGGTTCTGTTTTTTTATAGGTAAGGTGCGGCCGTTCTTTGACGGGCGGCCGCAGTTATTTCAGCTATAGGAATCGGTGGCGCAACCAAGAATAGACAGGATGGACTATGCAACCAGGCCAGACAGCTACCCGGCGGCCGCGTCTCGCGGCCGTGGTTACCGCTTATAAGAAGTTATTTCATCCCCAACATATCGTGGACCGGCTTCTCGACGGTTATGGGTGGAACGGAACCTTCCATCATCCGCCAATGGACGTTGTTTCACTTTATGTCGATCAACGAGGCGAAGGGGATTTGTCCCAGGAACGGGCGGATCGGCACCCCACGATGAAGATCTATCCCACCATTGCCGAGACTCTGACTCTGGGCACGAGCAAGCTGGCGGTGGATGGAGTGGTCGTGGTCGGCGAACACGGCACATATCCCCTCACTGAGACGGGGATCATGAAACATCCCCACTTTGAATTCTTCGACCAAATCACCAAGGTATTCCGCGACAGCGGCCGATCTGTACCCTATTTCAACGACAAAGAACTTTCGTGGAAGTGGGAATGGTGTAAGCAGATGGTGGAGACCTCGCATGAGTTGGGTTTTCCGCTGCAGGGAGGATCGAGCCTGGCCGTCACGTGGCGCGTTCCGTCAGTGGAGTTTCCCTTAGGCGCCAAGGTGCATGAAGCAGTCTCGGTGGGTTACGGATCGATGGCGAGTTATGATTTCCACGGGCTGGAGACCATCCAGTGCATGGTGGAACGGCGCCAGGGCGGGGAAACCGGAGTCGAGTGGTTGCAGACTTATCGCGGCGATGGTTTCTGGACAGCTCACCAGGAGGGAGTCTGGTCCCAGGAACTGGTGAAGGCGGCGCTGACCCGCAGTTCTACTTTGACGCCCGGGAACGCTGCGTTTACCGATGTGTTTCCGACGATCGAGCAATTGCGAACATTGGTCCCCGATCCGGTTGCGTATCATTACCAGCACCGCGACGGGCTACGCTGCACGATGCTACTAATGAACGGGCTGGTGCGCGACTTCACCTTCGCGGCGACAATGGAAGGACAATCGAAACCTTTTTCGACGCAGATGTATCTGCCCATGCCCGACGGGCGCACTACGCTGGCGAGTTTCTTCAGCCCGCTGGTGCACAACGCCGAGGTGATGTTTCTGATTGGGAAAGCGCAGTATCCGATTGAGAGAACGGAGTTAACCAGCGGTATGCTGATTGCCGGAGTGGATAGCGCGCACCAGGGTTACAAACGTTTGGAGACGCCGAATCTGGCGGAGGTGAGTTACCAGCCCAATTCGCAATCGACATTCTGGAGAACTTAGTCGTTCTTCTAGCTCTCAGGCGAGGATAGAACGCAAGACAGACGCGTAATTTTCGATTAAGGGGAGTACTAGACCGATGTTGACCCGCCGCCGTTTTGTCGGCTATTCCGCGATGGCGTCCGCCATGTTGGCGTCGCGTCCGCTGTTGGTTTCCGCATTCGGCCAGCAATCCGCCGGGGGCGAATCGCGCCGGCTCCGGCTGGCCATCCTGGGCAGCGTCTATTCCCTGGGATCGGACATGCACTCTCTTGCGGACCATTTTTTGGTTGGCTATCAGCATGAGGGCGAATGGCGCATGCCTAATGTACAGGTCGTCTCAGTCTACGTGGACCAGCGGGCGCGGAAAGCCGAAGCGGCGCCTTCGGGTTATGAGCTTTCGATGAAGGGCAAGGGTCTGCCTCGGGGCGGAACTCCCGTGCAGCGAGGAGCAGACGAGCATGAACGGGATGCCCGGCGCGCGGCGCTCATGCAGAAGGCGGAGGAGGAAGCGGCGGCCAACGGCGATTTGAGCGTCGCGCGGTCGCAGCAATTCGGTTTTCGCCTCTCGAACAATATTCCGGATGCGCTGCGCTGCGGCGGCGACCGCCTCGCCGTAGACGCGGTGTTGGCGGTGCTCGAACAAGACAATTACCCCATCAATGACAAGGGACAAATTCTGCTGCCGCGCTACGATTTCTTTCAGCAGTGCGCGCAGGTCTTCGAAGACGAGAAGCACGCGGTCCCTTACTTCAACTACAAGCAACTATCCTTCAGTTTCCCTGAGGCGCGGGAGATGGTCGACACCGCCGCGCGTCTGCAGTTTCCGCTGCTGGCCGGATCCGCCCTGCCGGTCACCTGGCGCTTGCCGAATGTGGACGTTCCGCTGGGCGCGGAGGTTCAGGAGGCAGTGATGGTGGGCATAGGCGCCTTCGACGGCATGGATTTCGACGCGCTTGACGCGATGCAGTGCATGTTGGAGCGGCGCAAGGGCGGGGAAACCGGTGTAAAAGCCGTGCAGTTGCTGGAAGGCGACGATGTTTGGGCCGCCGGGAGGGCGGGGCGCTGGTCGCAGGAACTGCTCAGTTCGGCTCTTTCGCGCAGCGACACGCCGATGGGTCTGGCGCTGCTGGACGGCCGAACCCAGGACCTGGTCGCCTCGGGCGTGTTGCCGCAGTTGGCGAAGAATCCGGCTGCGTATTGCATCGAGTACAACGATGGAACTCGCGCCACTCTGCTCATGCTGAATGGGGCGATCGGGGATTTCAATATTGCGCTGCGGGTTGCAGGCCGGGATAGCCTGGTTTCGAATCAGTTTTTCGTGCCGCCGCCGCCCAACAACGCGGATACAGCGTGCCTGGCGGCGAAGATCGAGAATCTGTTTGAGACCAGCGCTGCGCCGTATCCGGTGGAGCGCACTTTGCTCACCACCGGCATCCTGGAGGCTTGCCTGGACTCGAGACACAGACTGAACCAGCGCGTGGAAACGCCGCATTTGGCGATAAGCTACCGCCCGCCCTCGGATTCCCAATACGCGCGCGCCTAAGGAACGGCGCAGCTCGCTGAACGTGCGATGTTCGCGTCGTCAACTTTGCGTGACCTGGTGAAAAAAGCGCAGCAGGTTGCCGCTCCAGAACTTGTCGATGCGCTCCTCAGAATAACCGCGGCGCAGCATGGCGTCGGTGATCAAGGGAAGATCGTGGACGTCGCGCATGCCGCGCGCCAGGGTTGGCCCGCCATCGAAATCGCTGCCGAAAGCCACATGATCTTCGCCCACCATGTCGATGGCTTTGTCGACGACCGACACCCAGTTATCGACGGTCATGCTTACCGAATCGGGAACGTGCGAGCCCAGCATGGGGAATTGCGGCGCCACTAATCGGTCCACTTCGTAAATCGTCTTCCCTTTCACCTGGTCGGGAATGCTGGAGGTGTCCCAGAAGGTTCTCTTCCGTTGCGCGGTGATGTAGGCATACTCCGGAGGGTAGTGAAACTCGCTGCCGATCTGGAACCCCATCAGGCCTCCTTTAGCCGCGAGTTTCTTCAGTAGCCAGTCCGGCATATTCCGGGGGATATTGTTGACGCTGCGCAGGCCGTGATGTGTAGCGATCACTGGACCGTCGCTCACATCGATCACCTGGGAAATCGTCTCATCCGAAGAGTGGGATATGTTTATCACCATGTGCAGACGATTCATTTCACGGATGACCTCGCGGCCATGGGTGGTGAGGCCATGCCACTGGGCCGGCGAGCAACAGGCGTCGGCGTAATGCTGATTCCAGTTGTGCGCGGAAACCTGGGCCGACCGCAATCCCAACCGGTAAAGGTCGCGGAGGACTCCCAGGTCGCCGTCAAGATCGTAGCTGCCCTCAATGTCGAGCACCGCGGCCACTTTGCCCTGAGCCCGGATGCGCTCAACGTCGTCGGCGTTCAGCGCCAGTTCCACTTGATCGCGGTTGAGTTCCAGTTGCCGCAGCGCGTGATCCACGCGGCGCAGGGCCTGCTTGGTTTCAAAGCGGCTTGGATAGTATTCCTCGGGAATAAAGACGGAGAGAAAGAAAGCGCCCACTCCGCCTTCGCGCGCGCGGGGCAAATCCCATTGGCCTTCGGTGGTGCGGTCGCCCATGCCGCCCCCGTGATAAAACTCTCGATCCAAGGCGTGCACATGCGCGTCGAAGACGAATGCGCGTGCGTGAACGGCCCGGGCGCGCGCCGAAACCCGGAGCGCCGGACGATTGGCCGCCGAGTCCTGCGGCGTATCCTGAGCCCAAAGCGCCTGGCGGAGGGCGGCTGGCGCCAGCGCGGCGCCGCTAAGAAATTTTCGACGGGTAATCACTTACCTCTCCACATCATGCGTTGAAAGGCGCCCTCCAAGCCATTCCGATTTATTCTGCGTCAACAGTCTCTTGCCCAGGGCGGAGGATATTGTCCGCGGTGTAGCACCCGTGATGGCGCACCACTCGGTCCGCTTTGTGACTCTGAAGTCAGGGCGGGACACGATCTGCAGGCATTATAGCGAAGCGCAGACGCGCGTTCCGCCATGCGGGAAATGGAAACCCTTTCAGGACCGAAACGAGAGATGATAGAGATAACGCGGAGTAGATCACCGCGCAGGACATTCGCCTTACAAGAACGCAAGGCAAATCGCCAAGTGACATTTTCTGCGTCATCATTTTGAATGGAGTCACGCAAGATGGATGTGCGGAGAAGCAAAACGATAGCCGAACTAAGAAGAACGATAGATTCTAAACACAGCGACATAAGTAATGCATCATCGTGATACCATGTCGTCAGCTCTTTCTATAGGGAGGCAGACGATGCGGAAGTTGCAGATTGAGGACGCAGAGGTGATGCGGATTGCTATCCAGCAAGAGATCGGACGTAGCGAAGAGTCCCGTTACGACCATCGACTGCACGGCCTGTTGCTGATCACCACCGGCCAA
>JASHOC010000117.1 GCA_030041305.1 Acidobacteriaceae bacterium | reverse complement strand
GCCTCGCGGACCTTCTGGAAGATGATCTGCTTGGCGAGCTGCGCGGCGATGCGGCCGAGCGGGCTGGTGTCGCGATACATGCGGATCTCGCTGCCCACTTCGACACCGGGCGCCATCTCGCTGGCTTCGGCCAGCGTGATCTGATTGACCGGATCTTCAATCTCGTCCTCGCCTGCCACCACGGTCTTGTACACGTAGGCCGTGATCTCGCCGGTCTCCTTATTGAGCTCGCCGCGCATGTTTTCCTGGGTCTTGTAGTACTTGCGCGTGGCCAGGGCAATGGCCTCTTCGACCGCGCCGACGACGATCGCGGGGTCGATTCCCTTCTCCTGGCTCAGGAGTTCAATGCTTTGATACAGCGGACTGCTGGCCATAGTGCTTGCTCTCTTCCACCATGCGCGCCGTGCGGAAACAGCTCTGCGCGGTGCGGTAAATGTCTTGCGTTACTTCCGTTCGATGCTGGGACCCGGCATGCGACCTGACCGCTGCGCTTGCCCGACCCTGCTCTTCAAATCTCCGGAACCAGGTTCGCCTTTTCGATGTTTCCGAGGGCGATTTCCACCTGGCTCAGGCCACTCTTCCGGCTCTTGCTGTTCTGCTTCACTGCGCCCAGGTCGAGAGTGATGTTGCCTTCCTGCCCGGCTATAAGCCGGCCCTGCCAGTGCCGGTTGTTGCGGACCGGCTCGAAGGTCCGCACCTTGACGAGGCAACCGGCGAACCGCCGGAAATCCTCGGGCCGGCTGAGCTTTCGGTCCAGCCCCGGCGAACTGGCCTCAAGCGTGTATTCGCCGCCTGGAACAAGGTCTTCAACGTCGAGGAGCGTTCCAAAATCACGGCTGAAGGCGGCGCAATCTTCGTGGGTGACGCCGGAAAGCTGCTCGACATTCAGCCTTCCTTCGACCAGACGCTCTGGCAGCCGCTCGGCATTGCCGTCGGCTGCCGCCGCTGCCAGTTCGGCCTTCAGCTGCTCCCGGCCGGCGGCGTTCTTCTCTAGCGAAATCCGCAGCGTCCGCTCCTTTGCCGAGCCGGCGAGCTCGAGATCGACTACATCGAGCCCATGCGAAGCGGCCACCCGCTCCGCCGCCGCCCGGATTGCGTCCAGATTGGCTGCCATTCGCTCCTGTACTGATTCTGTTCAACTTCAGGGCTCTTCGGCCCTAACCTGGACCCTGAAATTACGGCAAATAAAAAGTGGGCTATGAGCCCACTCATCTCTCCGCCAGCCGGTGCGCACACGGTCAAAGAAACCTGGCGGACAAATTCGTCGCTATCAGAGAATACCGCGATTCGCGAGGAATTTCAATGGCACAGGCGGCGCATGGCGCGCCGGGCGCTTCAAGCCCCGCGAGGCGATTTTAAATCTGCGCCAGCCGCGGCACCCGCGACTGGATGGGTAACGTGAGCCGGGCTATGCCGCTGAACAGCAGGCTTACCCCAACCAGCATACCGACCACCCAGAAGGACCTCGATGGCCAGTGGAGGAAGATCAGTCCGGCAAGAATCAGTGAAACAATGCCGTCGACCAGGAACCAGCCTGCTCCGTACAGCGGTCGCAAGGCAGTGAATTCGATAATATCGAGGATGCCTGCGACGGCAATATAAAACCCCAGCACCAGGGCAAGCGCCGCCATGCCTGCGAATGGGTAAAAGAGCATGTACAGCGCCGCCAACACGTACACGACGCCAATGAGGATCTGCCAGACAATGTGTCCTGCGCCGTGCTCAGACCAGGCGTAGATCAAGTGCGCTACCCCAGCACACAGAACCAGCCATCCGAAGAAGAGGCCGGCAGCGAGTCCGGCAACGTGCGGCAGCGTGAGTGACAAGACGCCCGCGATCAAAAGCAGAATGCCCAGAAAAACAGACCAGCCGCGGGAATGCGATCCAGTGTAGAAACGAGATGAAGCAACCGAACTCATCTGCACCCCTCCTTTGAAGACTAGGGCTCAAATGAGTGATGCGCTTGATTCGATCGGAGTTTAACTGGGTCTTTATCAATATCAACAGGAACTCAGTCGACATCAACTCGTGTCGCGGGATTACCAACGCATGTCACGGAATAGCGGCCACAGTATGCTGCCTGGCCATTTAATCGCGGCGTCCTGCGCGGTGGGTCACATTTGAACGATTCCAGGTCCCTTGGACGATTCTAGGGTCGAGTGGATGAATCCAGAGCCGCCGATTTAAGTCTGCGCAGCCGTCAGCCGCGGCCGCATGGGTAGCGTCAGGCGGGCCCAGCCGCTGAACAGCAGACTTACCCCAACCAGCACACCGACAGCCCAGAAGGAGCTCGATGGCCAGTGGACGAAGATCAGGGCGGCGAGCAGCAGTGAAATGAGGCCATGGACCAGGAACCATCCTGCTCCGTGCCGAGGCCGCAAGGAGGCGAACTCTGCAATCTCAAGAATGCCTTCCGCGGCAAGATAGATCGCCAGCACGAGGGCCAGAGCCACCATGCCCCTGACCGGGTAAAAGAGCAGGTACAGTGCCGCCAGCACATACACGATGCCAATGAGGATTTCCCAGAAAATGTGTCCTGCGCCGTGCGCAGACCAGGCGTAGACCAGGTGCGCCACGCCGCTAAAGAGAATCAGCCATCCAAAGAAAAGACTGGCTGCGACGCCGGCGAATGGCGGCATCGCGATAGAGAACAGGCCGGCGATCAAAAGAAGAATCCCCAGCAAAATCGACCAGCCGCGGGAACGGTGTCCGGCGTAGTAATGCGAAGAAGCAATCGAACTCATGCACCCCTCCTTTGATGATTGGGGTTCGAAGGGAATCATGCGCCCGTTTCGGCCGGGATTCAACCGGCTTGTTTATCAATGTCAACATCAACGCGCTGGCGGGGATTGCCCCAGGCCTCCTCTATGTCCAATATGTCCAACTTTCCACCACTTCCACATACCGGAGCGCGGCATCCGTCGAGCGGGTGCGGGCTTATCCTCAAACAAGCCCCTTGACCGATTTTGCCCAATCCGTAAAGCAGCAGGTCGATATCGTCAAAATCGTCGAGGGATACATCCGGCTGCGCAAGGCTGGGGCGCAGAACTACACCGGTCTCTGCCCATTCCATAAGGAAAAATCACCATCGTTTTCGGTGCACGCTGTGCGACAGTTCTTCCATTGCTTCGGCTGCGGGGTTTCGGGCGACGTGTTCTCGTTTGTCGGCAAGATCGAAAACGTGACCTTTCCCGAGGCGGTGCGGATCGTGGCGCAAAAGGCCGGGATTCAACTGCCCAAGCGGGAATTTTCTTCGCCCGAGCAGGCCGCCGAGGCGCGGCTGCGCGGAAAGCTGCTGGAGCTGCATGAGGCGGCTACGGCGTTTTTCGAGGAGCAGCTTTGCGGGCCGGAGGGGGCGCTGGCGCGTGAATATCTTGCAGGCCGCGGACTTGATCCAAAGGGAATAAAGGAATTCAGGATCGGTTATGCGGCGGACAGCTTTAACGGACTGCGCGACAGACTGAGCGGTATGGCTGACGCCGAGACGCTGCGGCAGAGCGGCTTATTTAGTTCTAAAGAGCAAGGCGACGGCTCGCATGGGCCGCTTTACGACCGATTCCGCAGGCGCATCATGTTCCCGATTGCGAACGAGAGTGGGCGGGTGATTGCGTTTACGGGGCGGGTTCTGGGCGCGGTGGACGGCGAGAAATCCGGACCCAAGTACCTGAATTCGCCGGAGACGCCGCTCTATTTGAAAAGCAACGTGCTGTTCAATTTGGACAAGGCGAAAACCGCGATCCGGCAGATGGAGTTTGCGCTGCTGGTCGAGGGTCAGATGGACTGCATTTCGGTTTATCTGCGCGGTTTTCAGAACGTGATCGCCACCAGCGGGACGGCCTTTACCGAACAGCAGGTGGCGCTGCTCAGGCGGCATACAACCCAGGTCGCGGTGAACTTCGATCCCGATGCGGCGGGTGCGAATGCGGCGGAAAAATCCATCTCGCTGCTGACGGAGGAGGGATTCGCCATCAAAATTGTCACGCTCGAAGACGGGCTCGATCCGGACCGCTATATTCGCGAGCGCGGGCCGGACGCATATCGCCAGGCGGTGCGCAATGCGCGGCGGCAGGCCGATTACCTCATCGAGCGGGCGCGGCAGATGTTCCCTGGCGCGAGCGCCGAACAGAAGGTGAAGGCGATGAATTATCTGCTGCCGCACATCCGGCGCATGCCGGAAAAGCTGGCGCGCGACCAGTTCGCGATGGACGCGGCGCAGAAGCTGGGAATCGATTCTGCAGTGCTGCGCGAGGAGCTGCGGCAAGCGGCTCTGAAGCGGCGGGAGCGGGTGGAGACACGCGCAACGGCGCTGACCGAAGTGGAGCGTGTGTTGCTGCGGGCGCTGGCCATTACTGATCCCGAACATGTAGAGGCGCGCAGGCTGGCGATTGAAGCGGTAGAGAAGCGGCCGGAGGCGTTCGAGCCGCTTGGCTCGTATGCAGCGCTGCGCGCGCTTGCCAGCCGAGGCGCCGCGGACCCGATGGAAGTGGTGGAAGATGCAGCGCAACGCGCGCTGGTGGCCGAGGCGCTGTTGCACGAGACCCGCTCGCCGGGCGAGGAAGAGGTTCGGAGCGCAATCCAGGAGCTGGAGGAGCGGCTGATCGAACACCGGCAGCGGGAGCTACGCGGCCGCATTGCCGAGGCCGAGCGGCGTGGCGACTACGCGGAAGTAGCGGTACTGACGCGGCAAAAGTTGGCTCTGGACCGGGCTTTGCGGGAGCTGCATCGGAGCAATGCGGGGGCGGCATGATGCCCGTCAAATTCTGGGCGCGCGTGAAGGATTGCGGGCCGGCCCGGACGTGCTGGCCAGGAGGCGAGAAATGCAGGTAACTGGGTGCGATATCGCCCCGAAATCACCTCTGTTTTCGCATCCATTCGGGGCTAAATACGTCTAAGGAAAAGGCGGAGCGGGAGCCAGGTTAGCCAAGGCCCCGTTGCGGTGAAGAACACCCGGGCAGGGCCTTGACCGCAGTTTTTTTGGTGCGGTATTGCTGGGCTTATGGTAATCTAGTGTTCTCTGTAGGATGCGCGCCATTTTGCCCCATACATGAGCTGCGGCTCGCGGGCTATTGCAGGCGAGACCTGAAGCGCCGTCATCCTGTTCCGAGCAAAACTTTCGAGACCGCTGTGTCTCAGGCGGGGAAGAGTCCGTACCCGCTTGCGCGCCACATTTTCGGCGTGCAGTTGATGGGATCGTATTCAAGGCAGAGGTTCTGGCACTCTCTGCCCGGTTGCGGCCGGCGGGCGTACCGCCCCGGCGGCAGGCGCCGCATCGAAGTTCCTTGGTCGATTGTTGACCGCGACGGGAGAACCGCGCAAGGGGAACGTCGAGCCAGCGATTGAGATGAGGGCAAACGTGCGGACTCCGTTCGGCCCTTGGAGAGCAGGGATACTTTGGCGATGGACGATAAATTCGAACATGATATCGATAGCCTGATCGAAACGGGCAAGGAAAAGGGCTATCTAACCTACGGTGATGTGAATGACATGCTGCCGGAGGAGATTGGCTCGGCCGACGATCTGGACGACCTGATCACTACGATCGGCACACAGGGCATTGACCTGCTCGACACCCCGAAGTTCCCCGGCGACAAAGATTTCGAGCTGGAAGAGGGCGAGGACGTCGAGCTGGACCTGACGCCCGGCACGCTTGAAAAGACCAACGACCCGGTGCGCATGTACCTGCGCGAAATGGGCACGGTGCCGCTGCTCACGCGCGAGGGCGAGGTAGAGATTGCCAAGCGGATCGAGCGTGGGCAGATGCGCGTGCTCAAGGCGATTTCGCGCTCACCGATCGTCATTCGGGAAATCGCAGCGCTGGGCGAAGACCTGAAGCGCGGCGTGCGCAATGTGAAGGAAGTGGTGGTCTTCGACGAGGAAGAGCTGACCGAAGACGTGGTGGTGGCGCGCGTGAAGGCCACGGTTACGCGCATCGATCAGCTGGTGAAGCACCAGAAGAAGATTGCTCAGCTTGAAGAGAAGATTGTGCCGCTGGCGGCCAACGCGCCTAAGCCCAAAGTGCGCGAGCAGCGCAAGCTGCGCTGGCAGATTGCGCGCGAGAAGGTGTACATCTCGCGGATCGTGCGCGAGCTAAAGTACACGGCGCTGGAGCGTAAGCGGCTGCTCGACAAGGTGAACAAGACCGTCGACACCATGCGCACGCTGGAGCGGCAGATCCGTTCGCTGGAACAGAAGTTTGAAGCTTCGAAAAGCGAGGAGCTGAAGAAGGAATACCGGCGGCAGCAGAAAAACTGCCGAACAGACCTGGAAAAGATCGAAGCCGACGCGGGCGTGTCGATAGGCGAATTGAAGCGTACGCAACGCGAGATGATCCAGGGCGACATGGACGCGGAGCAGGCCAAGCGCGAGCTGATCGAGGCCAATCTCCGACTCGTGGTTTCGATCGCCAAGAAGTACACGAATCGCGGATTGCAGTTCCTGGATTTGATTCAGGAAGGCAACATCGGCCTGATGAAGGCGGTGGACAAGTTTGAGTACCGGCGCGGCTATAAGTTCTCGACGTACGCCACGTGGTGGATCCGGCAGGCCATCACACGCGCCATTGCGGACCAGGCGCGGACCATTCGTATCCCCGTGCACATGATCGAGACAATCAACAAACTGATCCGCACCAGCCGACAACTGGTGCAGGAGCTGGGCCGCGAGCCCTCGAGCGAGGAGATTGCGCGGCGCATGGATATCCCTGTGGCCAAGGTGCGCAAGGTGCTCAAGATCGCACAGGAGCCGATTTCGCTGGAGACGCCGATCGGCGAAGAGGAAGACTCGCACCTGGGCGACTTCATTGAGGACCGGCAGGCGGTGTCGCCGTCCGAGGCGGTGATCAGCGTGAACCTGAAGGAGTACACATCCCAGGTGCTGCGCACATTGACGCCGCGGGAAGAGCGGGTGATCAAGATGCGGTTTGGGCTCGAAGACGGCTCGGAACATACCTTGGAAGAAGTGGGGCAGAGCTTCCAGGTGACGCGCGAGCGCATCCGCCAAATCGAAGCCAAGGCGCTGCGCAAGCTCCGGCACCCGTCGCGCTCGCGCAAGCTGAAGGCGTTTGTCGAGGGCGTGAAAGAGATGTAAGGCGGCAACGGCCGGGCAAGGAAAACCGGCCGTCACTTATTTCCTGTCTCCGTCCCGCTGAGATCTGGCCTCTTTCACCATAGTGAGGAAGCGGCGCGCGAGTTCGTGGATGCGATCTTCGCGCCGCTGGGCGAGGGCAGCCGCGGGCAGCAACTCGCCGCCGATGCCGATGGCGCTCGCCCCGGCAGAAATATAGTCAAAGGCCGTCGACTGGTTGACGCCTCCCGAAGCGATCAGTGGAACCTGAGGCAGAGGCGCTTTGAGGGCGCGGAGATAGTGGGCCCCGCCGGCGGCGCCGGTGGGATAAATCTTCACGAAATCTGCGCCTGCCTGCCAGGCGGCGATGACTTCGGTGGGCGTGAGCGCGCCGGGAAGAACCAGGACCTCCGCGGCTTTGGCGCAGGCCACCACCTTGGGAACCAGTCCTGGGCTGGTGATAAACCGGGCTCCCGCCTCGACGCACTGGCGGGCGCTTTCCTCATCAAGCACGGTTCCCGCGCCAACCGCCATATCGGGATAACGGCGGGCGATTTCGCCGATGACCTTCGCCGCCTCGGGAAAGGTGAGCGTAACTTCAAGAACAGGAATGCCCGAGGCATAGAGGGCTTTGGCCGCGAAACATGCCTGCTCGGCGTCTGTAACCCGGGCGCACGGTACGATCCCAATTTCGTCAATCCGCTGGCGAGCCTGCTCGCGATTCATGACCCCTCCGCCGGAGTTCGGCAGGTATCTCAGCAAGCATAATGCCGGTTCGCGAGGATGCGGTCAAGGTGTTAAAGCCGCCGGCCGGTTCCGAAACCACCTAGGTGTCTGATTTGAGGACAATCGCCACGCGCGATGCGCGATGGTTGCGAATGGACGTGCGCTTGATGCAGGCGGGCGGACGCTGGCGATTTCTCCATCATGGAGAGATGCGGAGCCTGCGATCAAGAAGCGCTTGGACCACACTGATCATCTTCTCCAGCGGAACCGATAAGCGGTATATGGCTCGATTCTGTTTCATGGGCGGGGCTGGCCGTGCGCGCGCCTGGTAAGTTCTTTCTGCACAAGTTGGTCAGGCGCGCGGTGCAAATCTTCATCGTGCTCATGCTGGGCGGGTTTCTGGGCGCGACGCTGGCGCGGCTCGCGCCCGGGTTCGGCCAGGACGAAGAGGAACTCGACAGCCGGTTAAGCCGAGAAAGCATTGCGGCGCTACGACAGGCGCGGAGCGAAGAGGACAGTCTACCGGCCTTCTACGTTCAATTCCTCGCCCGGATGGCGCGGGGCGACCTGGGCGAGTCGGGGACGCTCAACGAACCGGTGCGGCAGCTTCTCGCGGAGCGATTTCCTGAGACGCTTCAATCGGCGGGGCTGGGACTGGCGCTGGCCTGGTCGGCGGGGTTGGGCCTCGCTGTCGCGGCGGTGCTGTCGCGGTCGGGATGGGCCGACATGGCGGCCGGTCTCGTTGCCAGCGTCGTGCTCTGCGTGCCGGCGGCGGTGCTGGCGCTCCTATTTGTCATCGCGCAAGCGCCGGGGCGGCTGGCGATCGGGCTTGTCGTGTTTCCCAAGATTTTTCAGTTTGCGCGCAATCTGCTGTTGCGGGCTGTTTCGCTGCCGCACGTACTGACCGCCCGGGCGAAAGGGGTGGGAGAGTGGCGGTTGCTGGTGTGGCATATCTTGCCCGTGGCCGGACGGCAGCTGCTGGCGCTGGCCGGGGTTTCCATCAGTCTTGCGTTTGCGGCGGCCATCCCCGTCGAGGTGCTTTGCGATATTCCCGGCGTCGGCCAGCTTGCCTGGAAGGCGGCGATGGGGCGCGATCTGGCGCTGCTGGTGAACCTGACCATGATGGTCACGCTGATCACGCTCGTGGCCAACACCGGCGCCGAGTTGCTGGCCTCAAGCGCGCGGGAGGGCGAAGCATGATGTGGGTGCGCCGGGCGGCGATGGCGTTTCTGGTTGCGGTCTTCGCGGCCAGCCTGCTGGCTCGTTGGATTGCGCCGGACTCCTACGCGCACCAGTTCCGCGATTTGCCGGATGCCGCGCCATCGACCCAGCACTGGCTGGGAACTGACGACCTGGGGCGAGACCGGTTTTCGCGGCTCTTGTACGGAACTCACATCTCGCTGCTATTGGCTCCCGCAGCGGCGCTAGTGTCGAGCGGCCTCGCGGCGCTGATCGGCGGGGCAGCGGGATTTGCCGGCGGCTGGATGGAGTCCTGCGTCATGGCGGCGACGGACCTTTTTCTCTCGCTGCCCTGGCTGTTTCTGCTCATTACCGTGCGCGCGTTTCTGCCCCTGAACGTTTCGCCGATTGCGTCGGTGGCGATCACATTCGCTTTGCTGGGGTGCCTGGGATGGGCGGCCGCGGCGCGGGTCATCTGCGCCGATGCGCGCGCGCTCTGCAACTCCGACATCGTGCTTCTGGCGCGCGCCTCCGGCAGCAGCGGCTTTCGGCTCCTGCGCCGCCACATCATTCCAAACTTGATGCCGGTCTTGTCCGCGCAGTTCTGGATTTCGATCCCTGTGTTCATCCTCACCGAGGCGAACCTCGGCATCCTGGGGCTGGGCGTGGCCGAGCCGTTGCCGTCCTGGGGTAGTTTGCTGCGGGAACTCGAGAGTTTCTCGGCATTTTCGGCGCAGCCCTGGCTTTTCGCACCGCTCATTTTGCTGGTGGTCACGGTGAGCTGCTTCCATCTGGCAATGGGAAATCAGGAGGCTTGGGCATGAAACGGCCAGCGCTCTTTGCTCTTATGCTCACGGGCTTTTGCGGCGCGTTGTTGGCCGGGGCGGCAGCAGCAGCGCAGCCCGGCAGCCAGTTGCGCTTCTCTCTGAACTCCGAACCGAAGACGCTGAATCCGCTGCTGGTGGACGACGACGCCTCCGAAACGATTCGTTACCTGACCGGGGGAGTGTTGGCGCGTTTGAACCGGGTCACGCAGCAGTTGCAGCCGGAGCTGGCGACGGCGTGGAAAGTAAACCGCGCCGGGGACGCCATCAGCTTTACGCTGCGGCGCAATGTGCGCTTTTCCGACGGCACGCCATTCTCTGCCGCGGACGTGGCTTACACCATCCACCGACTGATGGACTCGGCGATCCATTCGCCCACGGGCGACTCTTTTCGATCCGGCAAAGGGAAAGTCGAGACGCGGGTTGCCGGCGCGGACCAGATTTCGATTAAGTTTCCCGCCCCCATCGTGGGGTTGGACAAGCTCTTCGACCAGGTGGCGATTCTATCGGCCCAGTCGCCCAAGGGGAAGATGGCGGTGCTCGGCCCCTATTATGTCGCCGAGAACAAAGCCGGCTCGTACTTGTTGCTGAGGCGGAATCCGAACTACTGGAAGCGAGATTCGGCCGGCCGGCAGTTGCCCTACATTGATTCGATCCGTCTCGACGTAGAGCAGAATCGCGACATCGAGATGCTTCGCTTGGAGCGCGGAGAAATCGACTTTATCGACTCGGTCAGCGCGGAGAATTACGATCGGCTGGCGGCGCGAGCACCCAAGATGGTCTATGACGCGGGCGTTTCGATGGATGCCGAACAGATGTGGTTCAACGAGGTTCCGAATGCGCCTCCGCCGGATTACAAGAAGGCGTGGTTCACATCGGTCCGATTCCGCCGCGCCATCTCAGAGTCGATCAATCGCGCGGACCTGGCGCGCGTGGTGTTCCACGGCCATGCGCAGCCGGCGGTGAGCTGGATTTCGCCGGCGAACCGGGTTTGGTTCGACGCGAGTTTGCGGCCGCATCCGTTCGATCCGAACTCCGCGCTGCGGCTCCTGGCCGAGGATGGGTTTTCATTGCGCAACGGCGCGCTCTACGACCGCGGCGGGCGGGCCGTGGAGTTCTCGCTGATCACCAACGCCGGCAACCGTTCCCGAGAGAGCATGGCGGCCATGATCCAGCAGGACTTGGCCGGCATCGGAATTCGGTTGAACGTTGTTACTCTGGATTTTCCGTCGCTGCTCGAGCGCATCACGCGCAGTTACGACTACGAGTCGTGTCTGCTGGGACTGGTGAACAACGACCTTGATCCGGACGCGCAGATGAACGTGTGGCTCAGCTCGGGGAAGAATCATATTTGGAATCCCAACCAGAAGACACCCGCCACCGCATGGGAAGCGGAAATCGACCGGCTGATGCGAGCGCAAGCTGCGACCATCGACGGGAAAAAACGGAAGCAAGAGATCGATGAGGTGCAAGAGTTGGTTTGGCGAGAGGAGCCGTTCATTTATCTCGTGAACAAGGACGCGCTGGTTGCCGTCTCGACAAACCTGCACAATGTGCATCCAGTGGCGCTGGCGCCGCAAGTTTACTGGAACATCGATCAATTATGGATGGGGCCTACGCGGGGGCGGGATCGCTGATGGAGTTGCCGCTCTTGTCTCTTCGGCTTTCGGCGAGCTATCCGGGCAAGCCCGGAGTGCTGAAGGACGTGCGCCTCGAACTCAATCGCGGAGAAGTGTTGGGACTGGTGGGGCCAAGCGGGTGCGGGAAAAGCACGTTGGCGCTCGCCATCCTGAAGCTGCTCTATTTGAAGCGCGGCCGAGCGGAAGGCTTTATTCACTTCAACGGCCTCGACCTGATGGCGCTGAAAGAGCGCACGATGCGCGAGCTTCGCGGCAGCGAAATCGCGTTGGTGTTGCAAAGCCCGATGTCGGCGCTGAATCCGGCCCTGCGGATCGGCGTGCAGTTGGAAGAGGCCTGGAAGGTTCACCGCCGTTCTACGCGTCGGGAATGCCGCCGCGCGGTGACTGAGACGCTGGAAAACGTGAGCCTGCCGGCCGACCAGAGCTTCTTGCGCCGCTACCCCGCCGAACTGAGCGTGGGCCAGGCGCAACGGGTGCTCATCGGCATGGCGGTGTTGCACCGGCCGCCGCTGCTCATTGCCGACGAACCGACAAGCGCGCTCGACATCATCACGCAGGCGGAGATTCTCGAACTGTTTTCGATGCTGAGCCGCACAATGGGGATCGGCGTTCTTTATATCTCGCACGATCTATTCTCAGTGGCGGCCATCAGCCAGCGCGTGGCGGTGATGGATCAGGGAGAGATTGTGGAGTGCCGCAGGACGGCGGATCTGTTCACCGACCCGGGACGTGCTTATACGCGTAAATTGATTGCGGCGCTTCCGGTGACTCCGCAATTTCGTGAATTGCAGCAGGCGGTGGGTGAATGGCCGGCGTAGAGGTTCAGTGTGACAACACGTGGCTTAAGTGCGGATGGCCCCAGTCGAAGTAGTGGCCCAGAATTCCCTTCACAATCAGATGATCGGTGGATGCGGTGGCGCCCCAGCCGGCGCCGAAATTGATCTCCCATTTGGGAGAAACAAAGAGATTCACCACGGAGAAGAATTGCTGCTGCTGATTGTGCACATTGACGAAATGGCCGAACTCACCCCAGTAACCGTAATATTCAACGCCGAACTTAAAAACCTTCTTGGGCTGATAGGTGACGGTGGCTGCCGGACCAAAGGTAACGCCGCGAGGCGAAACGTCGCGATAGTAGTACTGTTTGACCGACGTGGGCGTTCCCGGCGGCAGACCGGTGGGATGGATACCCCAGTACATGGTTGTATTGACGGACCAGTACCATCTCCCAACCGACTGGTCGACAATGGGCATGATTTGCCAGACCCACGTGGGGTTTGCATAGGATGCGCGAGCGTAGCCGATCTCATTCGAGAGGCTGACGCCCACCGGCCAGCGCCAAGAGGGCGGAATGCGCACGCGGGGACGGATATGATCGCCCACCCATTGCACACCGGTTCCATTCTTCTCCGCAGTAAAGACGTAGAATCCGATTTCCGACCAATCGTTGACGCCCTGCGTAAATTCGACGGTTTCGTGCTCCTGACCTTGCGTCGGCAACATCCCAAATTGAGTGGTGGTGCTGCCCTCGACGGTGTAGTTACTATGCAGCTCAGTGAGGAGCACGCCGGGAGCCATGGTTTCGGAAGGATAGACTTGAATCTCGTAGTTGTCCTGAGCGGGCATGGTCCGGCAAGCGAAAAATAGAAGCAGGCATGCCGCGAGAGCAATGCGAACAGGCGCCAGGTCCGGAAAACCCATTTCTCCTCTTTTTAATTACTATCTGCGTGTATTCGAGCCGACTGCGGTCAGCGCCGAAGAATGCGGACACCAAGATTTTCAATCCATCCCTTTGGACAATCGCCTACGATCTCCAGGCGCGAGAAAAAGCCCTTTCAAGATGGAACGTTGGGCAATTGGTTCTAAAGACTCGGGAATAGCGCAGGAATTTCCCAATCGCCCTCTATTTTGTTCAAAACATGGGTCGAGGTTTTGGTTTTCATGTGTTTTTTATGCTAAAAACGCCTTGCATTGCAGAAAGAGCAGTGGCTTTCATGATACGTGGCAAGGAAGCTGCGGGCAAGGCTGGCAATCGCGCTAAAAGCTCAAGGCGAGTTGGAAGTCGATGCGCCGGTTTGTGCCGGAAAAGGAATACACGCCTCCGGCGAGACCATTCGATTTGCCAAACAGGGGAGACGTGACATTGCCAACCGGGGGGGCCAGATTGACTTCATTGAAAAGGTTCCGAGCTTCGGCGCTCAGCGTGAGACTGTAACGGCGATTGGAAGAGCCGGCAAAACCACCGGAGCCCACGGAATCGCCCAACCCACGGCTTCCCAAGCTTCCGCCGCCGGTGGATTGCGGCGTGGAGCCGGCCCGGAAACCTCCGCTGGGAGCTCCGTTCGTAGATGATTGGGCGCCGCCGCCGTTCGCGGCATGTTCGCCGGTAATTTTTCCCAGCCCGAAAGTCTTGCCGGCGCGAAGGTTCATGACGAAGTTATCGGGACCAGTGCCTGCATTAATCGGGACTAGCGGCTCGCCTGGCGCGGGGGTTATATTGAAGGACCCGTAGCGGGTCGTCACCACATCTGCCGAGGGCGTGGAAGAAGTGGCAAACGCCGGGCGCTGATCGAAAATTGTGCTGCCAAGCAAATCCTGCCCGATGGTGAAATTGAAAGGAGCACCGGACTGGAAATTCATCAGGGGGCTGAGCAGGACGCCATAGGGAAGAGCGAAAGTTCCGCCCAACGATGCGCGATCGCGGATATCAAAGGACGCGCGGCCGTAATCTTCATTGAGATCGTAAGGATTGTCCGGGAAAGAGGCTGCGCCGCCCGTATCGCTCTGGACTTTGCCGAGTGAATAAAAGCCGAAAAGCGTGATGCCCCTGGAAGCGCGAACATTCATGTTTGTAATGAGCTGATTCTGCCTGAATATCGCCGCGGACTCGTACTCGTAGACATTGCCAAGAGAGGGATCAGGGCGCGTGCCGCTGTCAGGGATAGCGGGGTTGTAGGTTCCAGGCAAGGGAGAATTGATGTTATTCGAGATGAGCTGATCGTTTCCGATCGAGTTGAGGTAGGTGACGGAAACGGTTACCGCATTCGACACCTGGCGCTCCAGACCAAGGGCCGATTGGATTGTGTAAGCGGAATGCAGGTTAGGCTGGGTGCGATAGATCGTCGTGGCGGCGCCGTCCGCGACCAGCTCCGCGGCGGTGGGAATACTTGGATAAAAGGTGGGGTCGTTGACGAGATACTCAGTCTGGCGCACCCCATTCAGGCTCATGGCCTGCAACTGAAGCTGTTGGCTGAAACGATCATAGAAAAGTCCGAACCCGGCGCGCACAACCGTCTTCGGATTCCGGCCGATGCCGTAAGCTATGCTGGCCCGCGGCACCCAATCGGCGTGGTCATGGATGTAATTTTGCGTCTCAAAGCGCAATCCATAGCTCAACATGAGGTTGGAGCGAGCCCGCCAGTTGTCGAGGAAAAAGACGCCTGTGTCCTCGGAGACGACCTGAGTGAACGGGTTGCCAACTGTGAGGGTAAATTGCCTGGGCGTTCCAGCCGCATAAGCCGACAGCGATGAGAATGTATAGGCTCCATTGAAATCGCCAGGGCTCACGTAGGGCTCCCGCACCGTACGGATTCTGCCTCCAAACGTAAAGGTGTGCTTGGAGGCGGTGTAGGTAGCGATGTCGTCGAATTCCAGGTGATGGTGATGGTAATTGAGATCGCCTTCGGTGCTGCCGCCCCCTGTAAAGCCGCCGATGACAAGAATTTCAGGAGCGAGACTGGCAGGAGCTTCACTGTAGCTTTGGTCTTGTCCCTGGAAACGGATTTCGTTGTCAAATCGAGTGCCGACGATCTGAGTATCGTTGGCGCGCACGACGTTCTGCAGACTGTGCAAGGTGTAGCCCTGGGAGGCCAGCGCAAACTGACCGACTCCCAGATTTTGCTGTTTCTGGCGGAACATCTGGAAGCTGAGGGTCAGGAAATTATTCGCCGAAAGGGCGTAGTCCAGACGTGGACCAACCACGTCCAGCGTATTAGGGGCCGCGAGCGTCTGGGCGAAAGGAGTCTGAACCTGATTGGAATTCAGAACGAAGGCGTTGACAATGGCGTCGCTGACGATGTTCCTGTGCTGGTAATCCAGAAAATAGGAGGCGTTCTTGCTCAGCGGGCCGCTTACATCGGCCGTGCCGAGGAAGGAATAATAACCAGGCTCGCCGGTTGCAAAGGGATCCCGGGTGTCAAAAGACAGATCATTCCCATCAACGGTCAATCTGCCGTGCAGTTGGTTGGTTCCAGGTTTGGTGATGATTTCAATGCGGCCGTAGCCGAGCCTGTCATATTCGGCGGAAAACGGATCCTGATTAACGCGGACTTCGCGAATCGAGTTCTTGGGAGGAATTTCGGTGTCGATGGTGAAGCCGTCAACATAAATCTGGCCGGCGTTGGGACCGACGGATGGCCCCGCCAGGGCGAGCAGCTCGGACTCTAATTCGTCCGGATCGTCCGATAACGCATCGAGACTTTTGGAGCTGACGGTCACTGTGCTGGTGTTATCTTCCGGGGCGATATCGACGTGCGGGGCGTCAGCGGAAACCTGAACGTTCTGGCTCACACCCGCGATTTGAAGCGTAATATTCAGCGTTTGAGGCTGTCCGGCGGGGATGGCGACGTTTTCCTTGGCATAGAGCGCAAAGCCTGAGACATCCACGGTCACTGTATAGGTTCCGGGGGCAACGTTGCGGAATGCGTAGGCGCCCTGAGTGTTTGTGACCGCGATTTGAGGCTGCCCCCCGCGCGTTGAAGCAAGAGTGACCTTTGCTCCGGCGATCACCGCGCCGGAAGGGTCCTTGACGGCGCCGGCAATGCCTCCAGAGGATTGGGCCAGAACGATGGAACCAAGAGCCAGGCAGCAAAGAAGCGCGATCGCATACTTCATAGACTTCCTATAATCCCGCAGGAGAAATTGGGCGTTGCCGGTGCATTTGTGTTCGCGAGAATCTCAACGGGGGAGTTGCCGGCGAATCGCGGGGAGGGGACACCCCTGTCCGATCGTACTCACCCTACTACTTTATCTCTTTAGAAATCCTGGAAGTATCCGGCTAGGATTTCCATCCTGGCTTTCTAGGCTAATTGAATTCTACCCTAGTGGAGTTCGTAATTATGAGGGAAATTCCATTTGATCTTTTGGACAACGAACCGGAGAACTTTCGTCGCATGGTGCGCCTTTCCGCATCGAAATTGTCGCCCATCTTTGGCGTCGGGCTCACAACCTAAACTCCGCGATCTCCATTGCGCGCCAGCGGGAATGGGCCGCGCACGGGTGATGACTCGGGAGAGGAATCCGCACCGTGCGCTCAAAGTAGACCATTCACGATAGGGAAGAGCTGTTCCTATGCGGATTGCTTACGGGCTTGATTGAGAATCTTACGGAGGCGATTGCCCACAATCAAATCTTCACCGGGTAGCAAGGTCATGGAAATGATCTGCAGGCGATTGGGATGACCGGGCCGCCCCTCGTCGCCTTTCCTTAACCGCGCCAGAACGCCGCTGGGATTGCTGTTGGTGAGGACTTCAATGCGCGGTTCTCCATCGCGTAGTTGCTGGGCGCATTGCGCTACCGTCAAGCCGAACTTCGCTTCATCCCAATTCACGGTCAGCGTTGGATAACTGTTGCCGCCTTTGGGAATGGCAATGTCCGAGGTGACTCCGGGCACGGTGTCGACCAACTTCTGGACGCGCTCCACGCGGCTTTGCCACTCCTTGGTCAACGCTGCCAGATCGGCCTTCGACCAGTAATCGAGCGCGGCAAGCATAGCCACAATCTCTTCTTTGCCCGCTTTCATGGGACGGCAAACGGCGCCTTCCCAGGGATTGTTGTTGGCCATGGCGGCATCGATCAGATCCTTGCGGCCCAGCAGCACCCCGGCGGATTGCGGACCGCAAAGGCCCTTACCGCCGCTGAAACAAAAGAGATCGACGCCGGTCTTTACGTGATGGGTAAAATTTTCGAAAGGAGGAATGCCTGCCGCGTCGTCCAGAAGAACGGGAACGCCGGCGGGCTTGGTGACTTTAAGTATCTGCTGGAGCCGGTCGTCTTTCCAGGTGGTGTACACCATGGCGGTTTGCGGGCTAAGAGCCGATGGCAAATCATCGACGGTGTGCGCAATGATCAGTTTGGCGCCCGTGAGTCGGATGGCGCTGTCGAATGCGCTGCGGCCGCCCATGATCACCACTTCACCTTTCAGCCCTGTGGTGTCGGGCAATTGCCAGACGTGGTTCGGATCGGTTCCGGCAATGCAGCCAGCCGTGGCGCAGGCCATGGCGCCGGCGGCGCCGGAGGTCACGATTCCCGATTCGGCACCCGACATCTTGGCAAGCTTGCGCCCGACGGCCTCTTGCAGTTCGAACATATCGACAAAGTAATGCGACGCCTCGATGGCGGCTTCGCGTACGTCAGGCAACTCAAGCGAGCCGCTTACATAGGTCCAGGTGCCACGAGCGTTGATAAGGGGGCGCACGCCGAGCCGGGTGTAGACATTGTCGGCGTACGATCTTGCGCCTATGGGCTTAACGGCGTTCGTCACGGCGGCGGCAAGGTTTCGCGCGCCGATTGTGGCAAACAATGGGGTCGCGGCCATCAACTTAACAAATGACCGCCGGCTGCTCAGACTGATGTTCGTATCCATAGCGGGCACCAAAATTCCCTTTCTCGCATTCTTTCAGAAGATTCTGACTTATACGTACGCAACACAATCCATCGCCAGGCCGCGATCGGTCCCCGGTAACGCAGCCGGCGAAATGGTGTTGCGCGCAGGAAAAACGCTTCCCCAGTTTCGGGTCTTATAGACCGCATTCATCCGGTCATAACTCTTGATATTTTCAAGATACACATTAACTTTGAGCACCTTTTCCAGGGACGAGCCGGCCGCCGTCAGGTATTTCTCGATCTGATCGATGACCCAGTTGGTCTGTTTCTCGATGGTGTCTTCGAATGGGCATCCGATTCCGGCGACAAAGAGCAAATTACCGTAAGAGACCACAGAGGTGAACGGCAGCGGCGCCTGACCGGATGCGCCTGGCTTCGCAGTAGCATTCTTCTTTACAAGAGGCGTAACCTGCGCCGCAACATTGCGCGACGTCATTCCGTAGAATGCCGCTGCCGCCGCGGTTACAGCATTTTTCAGGATTCCTCTTCGCGATCGGATCTCCATTACCCCAAGCTCCATCCTGGAAATGAAACTCCCCTAATTGAGACGCCGCAATTGCCCGAACGTCAGTTTCAGTCTCTCGGATCAATGGCGGTCATACGCCGCAAGACCCGCTAAGTTCGTGGCTCTTGCGGCGGCTTCTGAGCGTTTTAAGCCTTCTCGGCCTGGCTGAAGATTTCCACCAGGCGATTGGCGATGAGGTTAGCCTCGCCGTCCTTGAGCTGCCACATCGAAAAGCCGAAAACATTCGGATCCCGGTCTCGCCCGAAGTGGCCGCGGTCTGTCGTGTGTTCCTCCCCATTGAGCCAAGCCATCGGTGCGGGGGTTATAGACTGAGTCTGCGGATTCCACTCCAGATTCCCTTCCTGAACACTTTGGTCCGTGTTGTCTGCCGGCCAGTGTCCGGCCTCACCGCCCGCGCCGTGACTCATGGCGCCGATCGCAACCGGAGTAGTGGCGGCCAACTGCTCCGTCACCTGAGGTCCAGTGATTTTTACCTTGGTTGGGTCAATTCGCCAACTGTAGCGCGGGGTTACATTCCCAAGACCGTCGGGCTTAAACTCGCGCGGAAGTGAGGTTACACCAAACTTCTCTAACGCCTTGGAAATCGTCGCTGCGTCATTGTCGTAATCGTCGATCGTCTTGTTGTAGTCCTGACCGACGAAAAGTTCCAAGGCCTTCAGGAACGCGAAGATTGCCTCTTTGCCAACTTTGCAGGGACGTCCGATCGTATCCTCATTTGGGCTCATGTTCAGCAGCGCATAATGGATCAATTGTTCCTTGCCGATCAGAAGGCCGGTCGCCTGCGGGCCTTTAATATCCTTGCCGCCGCTAAAGGCGACAAAGTCCCAACCTTCTTGCGGCGTGGTCCAAAGCCGCTCAATCGGTGGCACGTCCGCAGCCATGTCATTGAACGTGTAAACACCGTGCGCCTTGGCAATTTCGAGGATTTCCTGTCCGGATACTTTTCCTCGATCTGCATTGATATGGAGGAAATGGATGGCCAATGTCTTGGGATTAATCGCATTGATCATCTCTTCTTTTGTTTCCACTTCCACCAGTTTCGCTCCCGTCTGACGGATCTGGTGATCAAACGGATAGCGATGAGCTTTCTGAATGATCACCTCGGTCCTTGGAAAACCCGTCACGTCGGGGCATTGCCTGATCCGCGGCGTCAAGTCTTCCGTCATCATGCCGGCGTATGCGACCACTATCCCCGCTGCAGCGCCGCACGTCACCAAACCGGTATAGCCAGCTGGCCACTTGCATAGCTTCGCCATCCATTTGCCTGCAGCCACTTCCAAGTCGTTGAGACTGACACAGTGCGCATTGCCCTGGCGATACAGCTCCATGGCCTCCACAGGGATGACCGACCCGCCAATCACGGTCAGCGTGCCGTTGATGTTGACCAGCGGCGTTACGCCCAGTTCCTGGTAGATATCGGTTGAACCGAGGCCGGAAGTGATGGACACAATGGGATTTCCATCGACCGATGGCAGGCCCTCATGATTGTGGTGGCCAAATACTCCCTCGGCCTTCATTCCACGCGGCGCAAACAGGCCGCCGCTCACCACCCCCAGCGCGGACAGGAATGACCGGCGGCTCCATCCCAATTTCAGACTCATAAACCACCCCCTCTCCAGCACCTTGGCGGAATTACTCGCCCGGGGCTGGAGCCGGCGGATTGACGACCAACGCAGTCCCGACCATTTCAACCAACGAATCGCCGGGAATCCAATCGAGCGCCATGCAGCATCGCGCTGGAGTTTTGCCCGGCGAAAAATAGGTCCTATAAATTTTATTCAGTGCGTCGTACTCGGCTTTATAGGCGTCAAAGCGTGCTTTGCCGGTGAGCACCGGGACGCCGTCGGTGATAGGCAGACAGATGAACACGTGCAGGTCCATGATGCTGTCCATGTTGGAACCGGCACGCTCGACAGATTTTTTGAGCGCGTCCATGGTGCGCGTGACATGCTTGTCGAACGAGTCTGTCACCGTGACGTGATCGTCGTGAGGATAGCCATCATTCGAGCCAATGCCGGAAAAATAGAAGACACCATTGTGGGTGTGGTTTCCGGGTCCGCGACGACGACCCTCGCCGCCTGGCCCGGCCTCGGGCGTGGCGGCTCCGGCTGCCGGCGCCTGCTGCGCAAAGAGCTTCGACGCGCCGGCGAAAACAGCCGCCAATCCGGCGATCTTACCAAAGAAGCTGCGTCTGGCGTTGAATTCGCGATTCATATTCGTCCTCCGTATATTGATCAAAAGACCGAGATAATTCGTCAAAATCGAAATACAAAATCGAAATGGATGACAATTCATCCCGGCGATCTTCGGCACACTTCATTCATCCATGCCGGCCGGTGTATCGATCCGCAGCGCCAACTGCAAAAGAGCATCCCTGGGGTAAGGCGACGTTCGCCCACACCACGACCCATGCTTCGACGCCCGCCACTGCACGCTATTTTTGGACGCAACGCAACAGGTCAGGAGCGAGCGCCCGCGCTGGTGAAACAAGTGGGAAGCCGCGGGACACCATCCTAATTTCCACGCCTCTCCCGGTCAACAGGCAAATGTCGTTGTTTCTTGCGGGATTGGCGCCCGATTCTGCGTCTGCCTTGGCGACGCATGAACCGGTGAGCCGCGCCTTTCTCGATTAAAAACCCTGCTTGCTCATCATCGCAAGCGGGAGAACGGCGGCGGCGCCCTCCCACTTGCCTGCGGTGGGGTTCATTTCTAAGGCAGTTAGAGGTTAAAAATAGTACTTAAGAACCCCTTGCAATTCACGGTTATCGATCTTGGTTGAAGAAATTACGCCGAAGGAGCTGGAGACCGCGGTGCCGCTCGGGCTGCTGAACTGCGGATGATTGAGCACGTTAAATCCCTCCACGCGGAGCTCCAGCCGCTGCTGCTCCCTGATGGGGATTTCCCGCATGACGGCAAGGGTGAGAGGATTGACCACCGGGCCAACCACTCCCGGAGGGTTACGGGGAGCGCTGCCGTAATGATCAACGGCCTCAACGAAGGCCGCGGTGTTGAACCACTCATTCACCGTCCTGTTCGCAAGCGGCACATTCACGCCCGGAACCTCGTCCGGATATTCGTAGAGGTTGCCATTGTGCTCGCCGTCCGGAGATTGAGTGACCCAGACGGGGCTGCCGCTGATCACCTGAAAGATGCTGTTGATGTCCCATCCGTTCAGGAGGGCGCGTTCGGCCATCATGCCGCCGGTGACTTTAGGCAATTGCCAGACAAATGCCAGCGTTAAATCGTGGCGCACATCGGTAAGACCGTTTGCCCATTCGTTGGCGTGTGTCTGGAGCTCCCAGCCAGAACCGTTGGTGTCGCCGCCCTGGTTGTCGAGCAGGTGAGAAAGGGAATAGGAGGCGGTCAGGTTCAGCCCATGGCTCATCCTATGCTCGAATTTGACATTCAAGCCGTTGTACATTGAGGCGCCTTCGTAAGAGGTAAGTCTTATATGGCCGAAGGTCGGATAAATATTGTTGGCGTTGACGGGAATGGATCCATCCTCTGGAGGGCCGGCGTTCCAGTTACGGTTCGAAGTATCCTGGTGGGTTCCCTTGACGCCGATGTAGGAGACGTCGAGAACGTTGGACCAGAACTGTTTGGAAACCGTGAGGCTGTAGGTCTGCAGATACAGGTCCGGATGGTTGCGATTCGGTGGATCGGAGACAACGTTGGCGTTGGCGGCTTTGAGCGAGGCCGGAACCGGATTTTCGATGGTGGCCGTGGGCGGATTGCTGGGCTCGGTTCCATTGGAGAGCGAAAAACTAGGATCGGCTGGCGGGTTGAGCTGGAGGATGTTGATGTTGTCGAACTGCCCGCCATAGAAGGTGATTCCATAGGCGCCGCGAACCACCCACTGGCGCGGAAGGCTATAAGCAAAGCCGAGGCGCGGCGAGAAGTCCTTGTGCGTAATATGCCAGAGAGGGCTGGGCAGGGGCACGATCGTAGGAGGGTTGGTGCTGAAGTCGAGCTCCCGCGAGGTGTTGAGATCGTCGTGGGGAGGTACCCAGAGGGCGTATTGAAACCCGAGATTCCAGGTCAGGTTCGGGGTCATTCTCCAGTTGTCCTGGACATAGAGGAAGTCACGCCATTGGCGGGAGTAACTGAGGGGCACGCCTTCCGGGGTGATGATGCTGGCGGGAACGCCGAGAATAAAATCGGCGTACGCATTGCCAGTCTCGGCCCCGGTGAAGCTCATTTCGCCATAGGGATCGTTGTCGGTGGTTGCATCGTCCATGTGTTGACTGATGTCAGCGCCGTAAATGATCGTGTGGTTGCCGCGCGTCCAAGTCATGTTGTCGACGATTTGGTAGGTTTTGCTGTCATCCAGGTTGGAGCCGGCCGTCCCATCCCCGACGTTGATGAGGCCCGAGACGGAGATAATCGGAAAGCCTTCATTGGGCGGGGGTAGAGGAGCTCCGTTGATGGTAAAGCCGTTGATGCCGATGGAGGCGGCGGTGAAGCTGGTGTTGGCCAGGACGCTCAACTGCTTCACGTGCTCCAGGTCCGTGCCCAAACGCAACTCGTTGAGAAGCCGAGGCGAGAAGATGTGAATATACTGCAAGTCCGCGTTGTACATGGGGTAGGTGCCGGTGTAACTGAAGTGTGGATTGATGTTGCCAACCGGGAAATTGCGGATCGCGTAGATGAAGTGAACCGCGAGCGTATTTTTTTCGTTGATCGTGTCGTCGACGCGCGCAATATATTGGTTGACGGACTCATTGCCCGTGGTGACGCCGGAATAGTTGGCGCCGGGCGTGGAATAGTTCGGCAGCGGAATATAGTTCTTGGCCATATTCTGCGCGACCGCATCTACTGGGATCTGATTGTTGACGTAATCCGCTCCTGTGTAGGGATTAACCAGTTGCCTTCCTGGCAAAAGTGCGGAGAAGTCGCCATTTACCTCGGCGGGTGTAAGAACGTTGGTCGTCGATGGGGTATCTTCGAGGGAGCGCAGACCCTCGTAGCTGAAGAAGAAGAAGGTCTTGTCCTTGATGATGGGACCTCCGATGGTCCCGCCGAACTGATTCTGCTTGAGGACCTGCTTGCCCAGCGGCTCCGGGCGGAAATAGTTGCGGGCGTCGAGAACCGGATTGCGGAAAAACTCGAATAGGTCGCCGTGGAATGCATTCGTACCGCTCTTTAATTGGATATTGGTGATCGAACCGGCTCCGCCTCCGTATTCCGCCGGGTAGTCGCCGGTCAGGACGTTGAACTCCTGGACCGCGTCGACTGAGGGAAAGAGATTGACATAGGCATGGCGGTTATTGACCATCTGGACGCCATCTACGTTGGTCAGATCCCAGGTGACCTGAGAGCCGTAGGCGTTGATGCTCGAACCCGCGGTACTCGAAGAGTGATTATCGGGGTCGGAGGTAGTGACGCCTGGGGTGAGAATGGCAAGATCGTCAAATTTGCGGCCGTTGAGCGGCAGGTTCACGGTGGCCGCCGGCCCCACCACGTTGCCGATGGAGGTGGATTGGGTTTGCAGCAGAGGCTGCGTCGACTGCACTTCGACCACCTGCTGAATTCCGGTGACCGCCATCGTAATGGTGACCGTGACTTGCTGGTTCACCTGCAGCACCAGGCCTGTCCTCTCGGTGTTGGCAAATCCCTTGGCGGCGACATGGATGTCATACGTGCCAGGGATTAGATAGTTCACGCTGAAGTCGCCCGTGCCGTTGGTGGTGGCTTGTTTTGCGACACCGGTGCTCTCGTTGATCACGGTTACCGTAGCTCCGGGAATCACGGCTCCGGTGCTGTCCGCGACCGTGCCGGAGATGACCGTATCGACGGTCTGCGTCCAACCTACGATCGAAATCGAGGCGAACAGCAGCGTGATGAATGCTGCGTACAACTTGTAGTTCATCAAGGTCTCCTATAGTGGAAAGCTCTGCGCCTATCGTCTGGTATCCTTCTGCAGCGGGAAACCTTGAGGATGGCGTTGGTTTTTTCAGATACCGGCGTCCGCAGTTGCGGAAAATCAACCGCTCACTTCAGCTCCCGAAGGATTAATTTTGCAGTTTGTGCAATGGATCACGAGCCGGAAACAACGATGTTTCTAAATTTCTGCGTTAGAGGCCGAAACGCTTTGGAGGCGGTTCAATGGGGAAGTAATCACTTCAATTAGGAGAAGAACGCGGGTGACGCAAAGGCGTTCAACGATTCTGCAAGCCGAATTTCTAATTGGCCCTCGAACTGAGCATGCCGTTAAAAGATGGTTACGTCTACAGACAATTGATCCTGGTTATCTCTAAGCCAAATGTCTTATGAGTCTTAGGAGTGAGAACCGTGTTATGCTAGTCGGGCTGCGCCAAAGCTCAATCGGGTGAGCTTTCGGCGCCGGCGAATCCAGTTTTCAGTAGTTCGATCAGAAGAAATGAGAGGACTGGAGGCCGTCCTCCTATGCAACGGTTGGGAATTCCGACATGGATTTCCCGGAAGGGTTTTTTTGCGCCATCCTGGCAAGCGGGGCGGAACCATCCTTGCGGCGTACTGAAATGGGGAAGGTAACTTTATTTCGGAGCGAGACCATGGAAGAATCGCGGCCAGTAGCGATGCTTCTGGGCGCCGAACGCCGCACCCGGGTGCGGTTCTTCCTTTGTTTTTGGCTCTTTGTTCTTAGCGCTATCGCATTCCTTGACCGGACCAATGTTTCGGTGGCGGCCCTGCAGATCGATCATGAATTTGGGCTGGGCAATCAACACCTCGGATGGATCTTCTCCGCATTTCTTCTTGGGTATGCGGGCTTTCAAATCCCGGCCGGAATTTTGGCCGTCCGGTTCGGACCGCGACGGGTTCTTACCATTGGGGTTCTGCTTTGGGGCGGCGCCACCGCGCTTACGGCACTTTTGCCATCCGGTATTTCCGACGCGCTGGTGCTTCTCATCCTGGTGCGCTTCGCATTGGGAATCGGGGAATCGGTGATTTGCCCCGCTTCCAATCAATTCGTATCCCACTGGGTGCCTCAAGACGAGCTGGGCATCGTCAATGGGCTGATTCTTGCCGGAGTGGGCGTGGGCAGCGGACTTACGCCACCGCTCCTCACCTGGATCATCATCGAGCAGGGTTGGCGCGCAGCGTTCTGGTTGAGCGCCATCATCGGCGTCATGGCGAGCGCCGTGTGGTGGGTGTTTGCCCGCGATACTCCCGGCGAACATCCCGGCGTATCGCGCGCCGAGCGCATGGAGATTCGCGAGGGACTGGCTTTTCGTTCCTATGATTCCCCGGCGGCCTCTACCGCAAAGGATCGCAAGATAGCATGGGGGACCATATTGTCGCGCGCCGATCTGGGCCTGCTCATGATCGGCTATTTTTGTTTCGGCTATATCGCGTGGGTTTTCTTCAGCTGGTTTTTCCTTTATCTGGCGCAGGCGCGCGGCTTCGATCTAAAAGCCAGCGCCTATTACACGATGCTGCCCTTTGTTTGCATGACCATCTTCAGTCTGGTGGGCGGAGCCCTCTCCGATCATTTGACGCGCAAGGTCAGCCTGCGCGTCGGACGGTGCATGCTGGCGTCGGGTTCTCTCCTTTTGACGGCATTGTTTTTGATACTCGGATCGCGGGCACACGGCCCCCAACTTGCGGCGATGCTTCTCGCTATAGGCGCGGGGTCACTCTATCTTTCGCAAAGCTCGTTCTGGTCCGCATCAGTGGACATTGCGGGCAGAAGGTCCGGGGTCTTTGCTTCGCTGGTGAACATGAGCGGACAGATTGGCGGAGCCATCACCGCGTCGCTTACGCCATGGTTGGCACAGCGGTTCAACTGGAGGATGCCGTTTACCGTTGCGGCTGGGTTAGCTTTGATCGGCGCCCTGTCATGGCTGATTGTCCACCCGGAGCGGGCTTTGGATCAGTGAGGGAAAGCCGCCATGCGGCGGAGGACTCTGCGCTTCGTGAGACACAATCGGCCGTATTCGCAGCGAAAAAGAGGACGGCCGCGGATTGCGCCGAAACGGCATACGAAAAGTAGCCGGGCTTTTGAATGAAGGCGGGTCGAAGGTCTGCCGTGGTATACTGCGAGCAATTTGGTTACCCTCCAGGTCTTCCCTTATTTGATTCTTTTTCAGTAGGTTCCGCTCCTGCAAAGCCAAAGCACCACTTCAAGCCACTTGCCCCAAGAAGGTTAAGATGCATCGACGAGAAGCCCAGGGAACGATTTGAAGCAGGGCTCGTGAGTGGGGCCGGGACCCATAGGAATCGGCCATGCGCCCAGGCGCCAACACGCTCTTTCTTCTCTCGATGGCTGTGCTCAGCTATGGGTCCATGCGCGTCTCGGCGCAAATCGCTCCCATGCCCTATACGCCTGCGCCGCCGCCCTCGGCTGAAACAACTGCTCCTGACGCGCAGGGAACATCCGGCGCGGGCCCTAGAGCCATGATCGGCGGCTGGTCGCTCGGCAGCGAACTGGCCCCCACTGTCAAGGGCGCGGATCATCCCGTCCAACTCGACCCGGGAGCGAGCGATGTGGTCTTCTTTTTCAATGTGCGGCCCAAATCGCCAAATCTCATCGAGTATCGGTACCGGCTCGCCGATTACGATCATGACTGGACCACGACCGGCGATCATCTTGCGCATTACCGCCATCTCCGGCCCGGCGCCTATCGCTTTGAAGTGCAGGCGCGTGCGCCCGGTCAGCCGTGGAACACTCCCATCGCCGCGCTTCCCGTGGTTCAGCGCCATTTCTTTTATCAAACCTGGTATTTTTATGCGCTTCTGCTCGTCGGCTTAGCGGCGCTGACGATCGAATTATTGCGCCAGCGCGATCAACTCTTGAAGGGCCAGATTGCCATGGTTCTTGAAGAACGGAATCGGATCGCGAGCGATTTTCACGACACCTTAATGGCTGGCCTGGCGGCTATTTCGTGGCAATTGGAAGCGACTGCCAAACTTCTCAGCGGCTTCGACGACCGAAACGCACGCGCGGCTCAATCGTGCGAGTTAGCGCGAAAGATGGTGGCGCATTGCCAAGCGGAGGCACGGCGCATTATCTGGGACTTGCGGGATTCGGACGAAATCACGGAGTTCCTCTCCCAGGCGCTCTCACGCGCCCTGGCTGCAAACTGCTCGCGCGAGGACATTGATTTCTCCATCGAGGTGGACGGCGATGAAGTTCCCCTTGCGCCGGCGGCGGTGCATCATTTGGTCTCCATCGGGCAGGAGGCAGTCAATAACGCCATCCGCCACTCCGGCGCGACACAAATTTTAATTCACGTGAAGTATGAGAGCGATTCCCTTCACCTCAGCATCCGCGATAACGGCTGCGGATTCCACTTCCACGAGCCTCGGGTCCGTCCCGGTCATTTCGGAATCCTGGTCATGCAGGAGCGGGCTCGCAAAATGGGAGGCGCACTGCATCTCAACACAGCGCCCGGCGCGGGAACCGAAATCGTTCTTACCGCGGATTTCCAAGCTATTCACCCACTAACAATCCAGCGGCAGCGGGTTGTGCACTGGATCGGCGTATAATCGCTGCAGTTCGTCCGATCCCCAAGTTTGAGCGGCGCCATGGATGAGCTACCCATGAAGCGGATTCACGTTCTCCTGATTGAAGATCATTTTCTCGCCCGCATGGCTCTCCAATCGGTGTTGGCCGACCATGCGCAAATTCGTATTGTGGGCGAGGCTTCCGACGGAGTCGAGGGCATCCAGTTATACCGTTCGTTGCAGCCGGACGTAGTAGTGCTGGATTTGCGCCTGCCACGCATGGACGGCTTTGACGTCATCGTGGAATTACGCAAGGAGCCGCGGCCGGCGCGCATTGTCGTGCTCTCGAATTATCGGGGAAGCGAGGACGTCTATCGCGCCATCCAGAGCGGCGCCATCGGCTATCTAACCAAAGACGCCAGCGGCGAAGACCTGATCAACGCTATTCGCCATGCGAATATGAACTTACGATTTCTTCCGCAAGTGGTGATGGATCGCCTGCTGGAGCGCATCCCCTCGCTGGAACTCACGCCCCGTGAAAAAGAGGTCCTGGTTTGCATCACCCAGGGACGCAGCAACCGCGAAATCGCCGATGAGCTGAATATTGCCGAGAAAACAGTGCGCATGCATGTGAGCGCTGTGCTCGAGAAGATGGGCGCGCGAGATAGGACCCAAGCCACGATTTATGCAATACAGCGTGGATTGGTCCATCTCGATCATTTTGCCTGATGGCTGCCAATGACGCCGGAAGCCTGACGCCGGAAGCCGAATGGGTTCGGCCAAATGCGGAAATGGACCCTCGATGGTTGCGGCCGGGGCCTGCAGAGCGGCTTCAGCCGCCGCTCCAGCAGGGCGAACGGTCCTGATCGACTCGATATATTGGAATTGGCCGACCTTCAGCTTCGTTCTTCTTTTGCCAGGAAACGGGACATTTGTCCTAATTTGCCAATGGACTTGGGACCGCAGACAGCCGCGGTTGACGCGTTCAAGATGAGGTGGTGCGAACCGGTCGCGACGCCACCAGTCTCTTTAATAGTTGATTGAATTTTATTGGAATGAACTGAGTAATAATGATGGATCGGCCGGATTACCGCGTGCGAACCCGGAAAAAAACGCCAAAGGGGGGATTAGAGAATGTTGAAATCGAAGGTTCTCGAAGGACTTACACGCAGACGCTTCCTGCAATGGTCGCAAGGAGCCATGGCGGCTGCAGGAGCAAGCCCGTTGCTCGCCGGAGCAGCAAAAGCTTTCGGCGATGGACCGCAAGCAGCGGGCCCATCACGGCCGGACTATTATGAAAAACTCGGCGTCACGAAGATGATCAACGCGGCGGGCACTTACACCATGTATACGGCGTCCACCATGCCGGCTCAGGTTCAGGAGGCGGTGGGGCAGGCGGCACATCATCCCGTGCATCTCAGTGACTTGCAGAGCAAAGCGGGGGAGTATATCGCCAACAAGCTTCACTGCGAAGCTGCGTTGGTGAGTTGCGGCGCGGACTCGGCATTGACGCTGGCCGCCGCGGCCTGCGTTCAGGCCGCGAACCCGGATCTGAAGGTCGGCGATATTCCCGAGAAAGTTTCCGAGGGAAAGAACGAAATGATCGTCCAAAAAGCGCACAGGTACGGATACGATCACGCCTTTTATCTGTGTGGACTCAACTTTGTCGAAGTCGAGACCATGGACGATTACAAGAACGCCTTTACGCCCAAGACCGTGATGACCAACTTTTTCAATGCGGCCCGGGGCGGCGAAATCAGCCATGAGGATTGGCTGGCGGTTGCGCACAGCCATAACATTCCCTGCAACATTGACGCCGCAGCCGATATGCCTCCCATTTCGAACCTGTGGAAGTACACGCAAATGGGCTTCGACACGGTGTGCTTCTCGGGCGGAAAAGGCCTGCGCGGCCCCCAGAATGCGGGCTTGCTGCTGGGCAAAAAGAACCTGATTGACCTCGCCACGGCCAACAACAACCCCTACGACGAGGGCGTTGGACGAGGCATGAAGGTCGCCAAAGAACAGATTGTCGGCATGGTGGCGGCGGTGGATTGGATTCTGGAGCAGAATGACGAGGCAATGGAGAAGGGATACACGGAGCGCTGCAACGTCATCGCTCACATGGTCCAGCACATTCCCAGCATGCAGGTGAGCATTTTTGTTCCGCCAGTAGCCAACCACGTGCCACATCTGGTGCTCACTTATGATCCTTCGGTTGTGGGCATTACGCCGCGCGAGGTTCACGATAAGCTGCGCGCCCAGGATCCATCGATCGAACTTAATCCATCCACCGGAAGCAAGCACTCCATCACCGGCGATGGCAGCGGGGAAAACCAGATCGTCCTGGGAACGTGGATGCTGCAGCCTGGGGAAGATGAGATTGTCGGACGCGAGTTGCGCAAAGTGCTCACAAGCGCCAAGGGCGCCTGACGGCAATCTGCACGAATTCATTTGCTTCACCCCGATTTTTCAGAGAAAAGGAGCATCCTGGCATGCCAAAGCCATCTCGAAGAGCGCTTCTCAAGAATGCGGCTCAAGCAGCGGCGGTCACCACAGCCGGCGCGTTCATGGCGGAGAAGGCTTCCGCGCAAACCTCAGGAGGATTGGTCAAGAGATCCCCGCTGCCTGAAGCGTCGGGCGGCAACGCGCAACCCGGCGGAGCCAAGCCGCTGTTTTCTTCCGCCATCGCCTACGGCAATCTGCTTTTTCTGGCCGGCGTCGGCGCCCATTTTGAAGGCACGATTCAGCAGCACACCGTGCACGTGCTGGATCAACTCGAGAAAACTCTGATGGCCTCGGGATCCTCGATACAGAAGGTCCTCCAGGTTAGAGTGTTTCTCAACGACCTGAAAGACTATGACGCCATGAATGCCGTCTACGGCCAGCGCGACTGGGGTTCGCTGCCGCCGGTGCGCACGACGGTGGCTCCAGCCGGGGGCATTCCCGGTAAATCTCTCGTCGAGATCGATGTGATCGCCTATATATAGTCATTACGCGCATCGATTCGCACTTGTGCATTCTCGTTTCTCTGGTCTGAAACTGGAGAACTTCACCCTGCGGACTAAGGAGATTTTCCCACCCCAGGAAGTAAAGATCTCTTCCTGGGGACTCCGGCAGTCGGTTTGGGGAACCGCGAGATCTGCGCTACCCAAAATTGGTGTATCCTCGGGCGGTCGGTGCCCTAGCGAATCCTCCCAATCTCCATTTCTCCCTTCATTGAAGCTCCGCCCTTCTCAATATTTCGGTTTGCATGCTTGCCATCCAGTTTTTGGCCCGTTTGTAGACCTGGGCCCGGGCGAGGCGCTTCGTGTTTGCCGTTTTCGCTCAAGAAATCGCCCCCATCGGGAAATGCAAACCACCCCTTTTTTCATGAGCTCCCCGGGGTATTTTAGCCGAACTTCCGCAGTTTGCGCGATAAGTCTTGTATTTTCAATGCGGGCAGTGCGGAGTTTCCACTACATCAGTGCGAATTCCGGCACGGCGGGCAGACGCAGGCCGAGGCGTTGGAGAAGGATCAACTGGTGCGGATTGGGTTGGCTGATGCAGCGCTTGGGCAAAGTGACCCCGTTGCGGGTGGGTAGAA
>JASHOC010000116.1 GCA_030041305.1 Acidobacteriaceae bacterium | reverse complement strand
CCTGCGCCTGCACGGGCTGATCCGTAAAGTCGGACGCACCTACAAGTACTATCTGACCCAGTTCGGCAAGCAGGTCATCACCACTGGACTCAAGCTGCGCGAACTCGTCGTCATCCCCCAGCTTGCCTGTGGCTATGCTGCATAACTCCACGATTTTCTGCTTGTTTTGTGCAGATTTTCAATGTAGAGGGACTAATTCGCATTGGCCAAGCCGTGGTTTTGCCGGGAGACCTAGTGATCGCCAACGCGGAAGGAGTGCTTTTTGTTCCCGCCATTTTGGCCGAGCAAGCCATCAGCGACGCGGAATTCACCAATCTCATGGATGCCTACAATTTCGAACTCAATCGCGAAGGCAAGAATGGCGGCCAGTTCGAAGGCGGATGGAACGCCGAGAAATTCTCGGGCTTCAAGCAGTGGGTTGAGGCGCACCCTGACGAACTGAAGATGCCCAAGGAGGAGTTCGAACAGATGTACAACGAGAGAACGGAGCGCATGAATCGTCGCAATTCCGGCGCCGGCCGTCCGCCCGCTCACTAACTGTTGCATCGCTTTCACTGGCCGATGAGCTTGGCACTACCGGGCTGAACGAGCCCGCTCCTGCGCCGGCGTCCTGCGCGCGAGCGGGATTTCGCTTCTTTCCTGAAAGCAGGATGCGCGGCTCCGCACACAAGTGGTCCACTCGAAGATTCCTGGGGGTGGACTCTGAATCGATTGAGCCCGTCTGCCAATCCCGACGAATGTGATGAAATAAGAATTGCGGATTTTCTTCCGGACCGGTTTTCCTCCGAGCGGAGGAAATTTCCCCAGAAAGAGGTTCCCGTTCTCAATCCCGCCATTGCTTCACAGCCACTAACACCCCTAACGGCTCATGAAGCGATCCAGGCATCTGAATGGCTTTAACAGCTTCTTTTTACTTGACAATGAGTTTTGGGTCCCCTATGAGGTGCGGCAGGGCGCGAGCAAGCGGGGTCTCCGATGCGCGGAGGTCAACCGGGTAAAATGAGGATGAATGCAAAAGCCCCGTCGCCCTAGGCTGGCCGGGGTAAGTGAAATCTTCACCCTCGGGAATCAAGCGCATCCTGCGTCCAGTCTTTGCACGGAAATCAGGGCGATCGCCAAAGTGAAAGCGGCCGTCTATTCATCAAATTAGAGGATGGCATGAAGAAAAAGCAGTTATACGCGGCGCTGGCTGTCGGGTTGGCGCTTTGCGCGGTCGGCGCATTTGCGGCGGCAAATCACCTAACCAACGGACAGCCGATGGAGGACTGGTCCGCTTACGGAGGACAGCCAGCGGCAGATCATTACTCCAGCTTGTCCCAAATCAATCGCAGTAATGTCAATAAGCTGGTGGTGGCCTGGCGATACGACACAGGTGAACGAGGAGAAATTGAGGCCAACCCGCTTGTTGTCGGTCGCGTCCTGTATACGTTGACCCCAAACTCCGGGGTGATTGCACTCGATGCCGCCACCGGGAAGCTCTTGTGGAAGTTTACTCCCGACGTCGGCGGCCGTGCTCGGTCAAGGGGCGTTTCTTATTGGACCGACGGCCATGATAGCCGCATCTTCTCCGGCTTTCGTTATTACCTCTACGCAATCGACGCCAAGACCGGTAAGTCGATTACGAGTTTTGGCGAAGACGGAAAAATCGACTTGCGCAAAGGTCTTCGCGAACCTTACCAACAGCAGTCAACTTCCCTAACTTCGCCCGGAGCAATCTATAAGGATCTCGTCATCGTCGGCGGGGAGGATCCTGAGACGCATCCGGCTCCGCCCGGAGACATTCGCGCTTACGACGTGCGCACCGGCGCTTTGCGTTGGAAGTTCCATACCATTCCCCGCCCTGGCGACCCAGGTTATAACACCTGGCCCAAGGACGCCTGGAAAGACGCCGGCGCCGCCAATAACTGGGCAGGAATGAGTGTCGACACCGAGCGCGGCATTGTTTATGTCCCCACCGGCTCTGCAGTCTTCGATTTCTATGGAGGCGACCGCGTCGGAAACGATCTCTTCGCTGACTCGCTGCTTGCTCTAAACGCCGAAACCGGCAAACTGATCTGGTATTTTCAGGGTGTTCACCACGACCTTTGGGATCGGGATTTTCCCGCTCAACCGCCGTTGCTGACGGTTACGCGCGACGGCAAGAAAATTGACGCGGTGGCGCAAACCACGAAATCGGGTTATGTATATCTCTTCGATCGCGTCAGTGGGAAGCCGTTGTTTCCCATCAAGGAATCGCAATACCCGGCCAGCACGGCGCCGGGCGAAGTAACTTCGCCCACTCAGCCCCTGCCCATCATGCCCGCGCCTTACACGCATCAAAGCGTCACCCTGGATTCGCTCACCAATCGCACGCCAGAGGCGCACGCTTGGGCCATGAAACAGTTCCAGACATTTATCGGTGGCGGGCAATTTGTTCCGCCCAGCCTCAACAAGCTCACCGTGGATATGCCGGGCTTTGCCGGCGGTTCTGAATGGGGTGGTCCCGCGGTAGATCCGAATACTGGCGTGCTCTATGTCAACGCCAACGATACGGCATGGCTGGTTGGACTTACAAAGCCTCCGCCGCCGGGAAGCTTAGGAGAGCGGGTTTACCAGAGTCAATGCAGCATGTGCCATGGTCTTACGCGCGGCGGGTCGCCGCCCGCGATTCCTTCGTTGCGCGGAATCGAAGGCATCCTGACCGATCCGGAAATCGCCGCAACCATTCGTCAGGGCCGTGGGCGCATGCCTTCTTTCAATAGCTTGACGGACGACGAAGTTCAAGCATTGGTGGATTACCTGACCAGAGTTCCGCAGCAGCAGCAATACCCGCGGCCAACCGCGGCTGCGGGAAACGCGACAAAAGCGGGCGAAAAGAATGCGATTTTCAATGACATGCCATACATGACCATTGGATTTCGCCGTTTCCTGGATCCGGAAGGTTATCCTGCGACGGCGCCACCGTGGGGCACCTTGAGCGCCATCGATATGAACACTGGGAAATATCTATGGAAGATCCCGTTCGGCGAGTATCCGGAGCTGGCGGCAAAGGGTATGACCGACACCGGTTCCGATAACTACGGCGGCCCGGTGGTTACCGCGGGAGGCCTGCTTTTCATTGGCGCTTCGGTTTTTGACGATGAGTTTCACGCCTACGAGAGCAGCACGGGTAAGCTGTTATGGGAAACCAAGCTTCCCTATGCCGGCTTGGCTACTCCTTCCACCTATATGGTGAACGGGAGACAATACGTTGTGATAGCCGCAAGCGGCGGCCAGACCAGCAGAGAGCCGCGAGGAGGAGTGTACGTGGCGTTCGCCCTGCCATAACCTGGAACACAGCAAAGGGAATGGCGCTTAGAACGGTTCAGCGAATCCCGGGCGAAGTACAATAGTTGACGCAGCGCGTAAATCCACCTGCAACCCTAGAAAACGACAAAACCGGCGGAAAAGGAGACTGCGATGGGAACTTGTGGAGAAGATCCAAGAGAATCCGAATTAACAGGCGTGTTCACGAACCCCGACCGCCGGGAATTTGTGAAGCTGGCCGTGGGCGGCGTGCTCGGCGCCTCAGCTTTCCTATCTGCTTCCAAAAGCGCGTCGGCAACGGTGCATCCTAACGCTCCGGGCTTCAAATTAACCGGGCAGGCCCCGGCCAAGCCCACGGACGACGATCTTCTTTTCTTCAATCAGATCGGCGCCGAGTATGTGAGCGTCGCCTCCACTCCGGATCTGCGCACCGCGGAAGGGTTCATGCAAATCAAGAAGCGGTATGCGGATGCCGGAATTACGGTATGGAACATAGGCAACTCGAGCGTCCATAACATGCCCGAAGTGACTCTGAACCTTTCGGGGCGCGACCAAAAGATAGAAGAATACAAGCAATATCTCCGCAACCTTGGCAAGGCGGGCATTTATTACACGACTTACGCCCACATGGGCAACGGCATTTGGAGCAGCGGCCGGGCCACGATTCGTGGAGGCGAGGCCCGAGAGTTCGACATGGCCAGCCCCAACAAATATGGCGAGTGGGACGGAATCAAGTACCATGAACCTTTGTCCCATGGGCGTGTCTTTTCCCAGGAAGAGATTTGGGATAACTACACTTATTTCATCAAACAGGTGGCCCCGGTAGCCGAGGAAAACAGCGTACGCATCGGAATACATCCCGACGATCCGCCGGAGCCGATGCTCGCTGGCGTGCCGCGGTGCATCTTTGCGAGCTTCGAAGGCTATAAGCGGGCTATGGAGATCGCGAATAGTCCAAACGTGGGCATCTGCCTGTGCTGTGGGTGCTGGAATGAAGGCGGTCCCAAACTTATGCATAAGGATCCTGCGGAAATGATCCGTTACTTCGGCAAGGAAAAAATCTGGAAGCTGCATTTCCGCAACGTCAGTGCGCCCCTGCCGCATTTCGTCGAAACCTTTATGGACAACGGATATTACGACATGTACCAGATTGCAAAGGCCGCTGTCGAAGTGAATTTTGATGGAATTGTGATTCTCGACCACACGCCCACGGTGGTGGGTGGGCGCAACCCCGAATATGCGTATGGCTTTGCTTACATGAAAGCCCTGTTCTACCGGGCCCATGCCGAAGCGCTGGCGCGCGCATAGTTTCTGATTGCCGGCCTTCCGCGGAAAGAGCACGAATTCTCAAAGAGGGTCGCTACCTTCGAGTCAGAGGGTCAGAGGATGAAAGTATCGAGTGCTTTGCTGATCGCTTCGTTCATGGTCGGGGCGGGTCTGATCCAATCCGCTTTGGCGCAAGGCGCCGGACCGGCCGGCAACGACCCGTGCACTTCTCTTCCCGATGCTCACGTGCCGCAGGCGTCTATCTCCAACGGACTAATTCACGCGGTGATTTACCTGCCGGATCCCAGCAATGGCTACTATCGGTCGACCCGCTTTGACTGGGCGGGAGTTATACCGTGCCTGGCCTATAAAGGCCACACGTATTTTGGAGCTTGGTCCCCCAATCATAACCCGCTGGTTGCCGATTCCATCGCCGGCCCGGTCGAAGAGTTCCGATCCGACGACGGCGGCCTAGGCTACGGAGAGGCAAAGGCCGGCGGCCTGTTTGTGAAGCCGGGCGTCGGCGTGTTGCGCAAAGTAAGCGATGCACCATACAAATATATGTATTTCTATCCGATTGTCGACACCGGAAAGTGGGCGGTGCACGCAAAGCCGACTGAGATTTCGTTTACCCAGCGGCTTCATTCGGCCATCGGCTATGCTTACGTTTACACAAAGACACTGGAGCTCATGAAGGGCCAGCCGGTCATGGTGATTCATCACTCGATGAAGAACACCGGCGCGAAGCTTATTGACACCGACGTTTACGAGCACGATTTCTTCATGTTGGATGATAAGCCGACCGGACCCGACATGGTGGTGCACTTCGCGTTTGCACCTAACGCCACCCGGCCTCTAGAGAATGGCGGGCAAATTGAAGGACATGATCTTACTTATCAACAGGAGTTACAGCCGAGGCAGTCGGTCACCAGCTTCCTGACCGGTTTCTCCGCCAGCCCCTCCGATTACGACTTTACGGTGGAGGACCGGAACACCGGAGTTGGCGTTGAACAAACGGGCGATTCTCCGATGTCGAAGTTCAATTTCTGGTCGGTGCGCACGACCATCGCTCCGGAAGCTTATGTGCATTTGCACATCCTTCCTGGCCAAACCCAGGACTGGGACATACGCTATCGGTTCTTTGTGAAATAGCCGCACCAGACCGGTTTTATAGGCGGGCGCTTAAGATGCTTTCCGCCTCCGCCAAAGCAACTCCTCGCAGTAAAAAGACTTTACTACGCCCCGATTCCCCGCTCAATAGCTCAACCGCGTTCTTGGGCAGGGAGAAGGTTTTCGCCAGGAAAACAACCAACGCCGCGTTGGCTCGCCCTTCAAGCGGCGGCGCCTGAACGGCGACCTTCAACTGCGCGCCGGCGCCGTCACCAAACACACCGGCGATCGCCGTCTTCCGGGCGCCGGGCTGGGCGCGCACTGCCAGCGTGACTCCGCCAGGCACGGCGCGCAGCATCATCTTTGCTCCGGGGTGCGTTTGCCGAAAATCGCGGTTCCCACGCGAATCCGGGTAGCGCCTTCGGCGATGGCCAGCGCAAAGTCGCCGCTCATGCCCATGGAGAGCACGTCGAAATTCAAGCGCGGGTGCGCCGCGGCCCAGCGGTCGCGACCCGTGCGCAGGCTGCGAAAGCAGGTCCGGGTTTGAGCTTCCGGCGCACCCCACGGCGCGATGGTCATCAATCCGCGCATGTGCAAGCTGGTGAGACCGGGCAAACGCTCCAATAACTGGGCCATTTCCCCGGACTGGGGCTCCAGGCCCGCCTTTGTTTCTTCGGGACTCAGTTTGACTTCGACGAGCACCGGCAAGCACTTGCCCGACTTCGCTGCTGCCTCGTTCAGCCGTTCGGCCAACCGCACCGAGTCCAGCGAGTCCACTCCATCGAACAACTCTGCTGCGCGCGCAGCCTTGTTCGACTGCAGATGGCCGATCAAATGGCATTTGGTTGTGGCGCGGATGGGTTCGAGCGCCGCCGCCTTCGATGCATATTCCTGAACACGGTTTTCCCCGAAGAGTGTGAGGCCCAAGGACGCGGCTTCAAGGATGGCTTGGGCGGGGAACGTCTTGGACACCGCCATCAGCTCAACTTCACCGCGCGGGCGACCGGCGGCGCGACATGCCGACCCGATGGCTTCTTCCAGCTTGTCGAGGTTTGCCTGGAGGCCTGTCATGCTTTGGGCGCCGTGCTCTCCTCAGGTTTGTTGACGAGCCATGGCACTGTTTTCCGCCGGCCCGCGGCGCTCTCGCACCGGCCCGCACGGCAAGCCGGAAGCGGAACATGCCGACGTCTTTGGCGGACGAGATTGATCGTCGTGAACGTCCCTCTTGACCCCGATTTTCACGCGGAAGTCCTCACCGTCCATGCTCCTCCAGGAATTTCTCCGCTTCGAGGGCGGCCATGCAGCCCGAACCGGCGGCGGTGACGGCCTGCCGGTAACGGCGGTCCTGCACGTCGCCGCAGGCAAAGAGGCCGGGAACGATATGGCCCTTGCGGGTGGTAAACACGTTGTCGGTGGTCTTGATGTAGCCCTCCTCGTCGAGATCGATCTGGCCTTCGAACATCGTGGCGTTGGGCAGGTGGCCGATGCCCAGAAAAAGGCCCGCGACGTCAAGCGTGCAAGTCTCGCCATTGACCACGTTGCGCAACTTCACGCCCTTCACCTCTTTGTCCTCGACGCCGAGCACTTCATCCACCACCGTATTGGTGCGCAGCTCGATATTGGGATGGGCGATGGCCCGCTCCAGCATGATCTTCGAAGCGCGGAAATGCTCCCGCCGGTGGAGCACCGTGACCTTGGTGGCGAAGCGGGTCAGGAACAACGCTTCCTCCATCGCCGAATCGCCGCCGCCCACGACGGCAATCTCCTTGTCCCGGAAAAAGGAGCCGTCGCAGGTGGCGCAGCTCGACACGCCGTGGCCGATGAGCGCCTGTTCGCTGGGCAAGCCCAGCCAGCGCGCACTGGCCCCCGAGGCGACAATCACCGTGCGGGTGTGGATTTCGCCCGCCGAACTTTGCAGCCGCATGGGGTGCGCGCCGACTTCAATGGTGTTCAGGTGCGCCAGCTCAAAGGTGGCGCCGAAGCGCTGCGCCTGTTTCTTCATGTTGTCAATGAGCTCGGGCCCCTGGATGCCGTCGGGCCAGCCGGGATAGTTTTCGACCAGCGTGGTGATCGAAAGCTGGCCGCCGGGCTCGTGGCCCTCCAAAACCAGCGGTTTGAGGCCGGCGCGCGCGGTGTAAATCGCGGCCGTCAATCCGGCGCAGCCGGAGCCAAGAATCACTGTTTCGCGTATTTCTGCCATGAATGTCCAGTGTCGATTGTAGACGGCGGCCCCCCCGGACCCGGTCATTTTCCCCTTGCGGACATTCCATCCGTTTCCAGGGCGTTCAAAAGGGCGTCGAGGCCGAATCGCGGTCCTAAAGGGTGCTTGAGGGCAAGTTCGAGTGCGCCGACTGCCATGGGAGGAAGGTAAGTGTCTGAAAATACGGGGTCAACTTTTGGCGATTTGCGCAAGTGTTTGATAACAGGATGGTTATCTTCTGGTTCTGGGGTAAGTGTTGGAAAACAGGCAGGTTGTTGGCTAGTTGGCGCGGCGCTCGGGGCCGATTCCGATGCGACGGAGGTGGTCAATTCTAGATCTGCGCAGGCGGTGGATTCCGGGGCGGGGCCGGTGGCCGGCTCGAGCTCGGGACAGGCGCACATTTCCGGCGCGGCGCTGGCGGACATTCCGGAGACGGTTTTCTCCACCCCACGGACAGAAGGACCCGTCCGTGGGGACCCCGGGGTGGCGCGGCGGACGGGCGTAGGGCCGGGCGAGGGATCAGCAGCGGGATCGACGGCCAGGGGGAGGCCGTCTTCGTCGTAGGTGACTTCGAGGACGGGATTGTCGGGGTCTTCGCTGTTGAACCCGAATTCGTGCTTCTGGTGGAGGGTCTTGAGGCAGGTTTGGATGAGGCGGGTGAGGGCGCTGAGCTGGCGGTGGTCGATGAGGCCGTAGGCGAAGGCTTCGGCGATGGCGTTGAG
>JASHOC010000115.1 GCA_030041305.1 Acidobacteriaceae bacterium | reverse complement strand
GCTTCATGAAGGGCAAGAGCGCGATCCACCTGGCGAGGGTGTATGGAGAGCGAAAGCAGAACTATGCTGGGCAGCACTTCTGGGCGCGGGGCTACATGGTGTCGACGGTGGGCCGGGACGAAAAGGCGATCCGGGACTACATCCGCAACCAGGAAGACGAAGACAAGCGCATCGACCAGATGCAGATTTGGAACTGACCGGCCGCCTTCAGGCGGCGCAATCAAACTGGGGCCGCGTCAGCGACCCCCAACAGCCGCTTTGAGCGGCTCACACAAATAAGGCCCCCGGCTCTGCCGGGGGATACTTACCCGCGGCCATTCAGACCGTGTATCCGCGCGTGGCCCATCAGCGCTGCTGGGTGCATAAGATGCGCAACATCCTGGACAAGGTCCGCAAGCGGGATCACGATGCGGTCGAGGCTGACGCCCAAGCGATCTATCTGGCTGACGGAAGACGCCAGGTTGAGGCTGCTGCTCGCGCCTTCTGTCGGCGCTGGGACCGGCAATATCCCACCATGGTGCGGCAACTGGAGCGCGACCTGCCCGACTTGCTGGCCTTCCTCCGTTTTTCCCAAACACCTATGGCGCAAGCTGCGCACCACCAACATCATCGAACGCCGTTTCGTCGAAGTCCGACGTCGTGCTCGACCCATCGTCTGTTTCGTCAACGTGCCGTCCGTGGATGGAATCATCTACTCCATCTTCCAGAGATTCAACCTGGACTGGAAAACCCGCACCCTCCGCCTATTTACACAAGCAGCTTGACGTCACCTTGCAACTGATGGCGACCCAATATTCTGGCGCAGTTTGATCGAGCGGCCAAAATCGCCAAAAGGTGTGTCCCGTTCTCTATTCCATTGGGACGAGCGATTCAGACGATCTATGGGAGTTCAATCCCACATATGAAGAAGGGATTTGGATGGAAGGAAACAGCACTTTGTCGTCCACGGTTCCTGCACATGGGAATAGCTGTTCCACTCCAGCAAGGTTAATGGGTCTTTGGGCACGGCCTTCCCATAACAAACGCCAATTGACATATCAGTCTGTCCAAGCGTAATCTGATTCAGCTGATTTCAGAGAGCCTTGAGAGGAAACAACCGTAGCTTGCGAGCTGCACATCATCCGGGAGCTTTTGCTTCCGGGTGGGGAACTGCTCGCGAAGCCCCCCTATGCGAACGGGCGCCTAAAGATAGGACTATTGGAAAGAAGGGATTGAAATGGAACGTCTGTCGAATCTTTCGAGAACTGAGTTAAGCCGGCGGGAATTTGTGCGCCTCTCGTTGGCAAGTTCCGCATTGCTCATGAGCTCAGGCAAGCTGCTTGATGGGGAAGAGGAAGGTGCGCCTGCGGTCGCCTATTCCGGTGCTCTGCGGGCGTTGCCGCACGGAGCCATCCTTCCTCAAGGGTGGCTGCGCGCGTATTTGGAAAAGCAGGCGTCGGAACTTGGTTCCAAGCTCCCCCAGGTTTCCTGGCCATTTACAGGGGATTATTGGGGGGCTGAGCAGGAGGGCGAAGCCTGGTGGCCGTGGGAACAGAAAGGATATTGGATTGATGGAGCCGTGCGTCTGGCCCTCGTGCTTCAAGACAAAGAACTCCTGGCGCAGGCGATAAAGCCCGTCGAATACACGCTCTCCCACATTGACAGCGAGGGTTATCTGGGGCCGGAGCTCTTCCAGGATCCCAAGGGCGATTTCCATCGCTGGCCGCACACAGTGTTTTTCCGAGGCTTGGCCGCTGTTTCCGATGCGCGTCCTGAGCCGCAAGGAGTTACAAGCAGCCAAATCGTAAAGGCTATGCAGAGGCATTACTTGTCGGACGACGCGTCGTACGGAACCCCGCAAAGAAACGTCACGAATATTGAAAGCATGTTGTGGTGTTATGAGAGGACGGGCGACCGGCGCCTGCTGGCGCTGGCCGAAAACGCGTGGCGCGAATATGCGAGCGTGGCCGCGGATCCGGTGCACGGAGATCTCTCGGCGCTTCGCGTGTTTGCTGCGACACCGATCAACGCGCACGGAGTGACCTACGCTGAAATCGCCAAGCTGCCGGCGATCCTCTATATGTATACGGGCAAGCAAGAGTATCTCGACTTTGCTCTGGCCGCACAGCGCCGGATTTTCGATCACCACATGTTGATCGACGGCATTCCATCCACCTCCGAGTGGTTCGCGAATGTGACCTCGCTGGATTCACACGAAACATGCGATATCGCCGACCATACGTGGTCGTGGGGGTATCTACTCATGATGACGGGCGATGCGGTGTGGGCGGATCGCGTGGAACGGGCCTGCCTTAATGCGGGGCCGGGCGCCATCAAGAACGATTGGAAGGCCCTGCAATACTTCTCGTGTCCCAACCAGTTCCTGGCGACGCTCAACTCGGACCACAATTGGCCGGTGTTTGAGGAACACGGTGGAAGAATGATGGCCTATCAGCCGAATCCCGGACAACATACCGCATGCTGCGGAGGAAATGTCCATCGCATCTTCCCCAATTATGCGGTTCGCATGTGGATGAAAACCAACCATGGAGGATTGGCCGCGGTGCTCTATGGCCCGTCCGTAGTAAAGGTTTCGTTAGGACAGGACAACGAGCCCGTCGAAATTCTGCAGAGCACCAATTATCCCTTCGATGAACAAATTCATTTCACCATCCGTAGCAGCCGGGCCGTCTCGTTTCCACTATTGCTTCGAATTCCCGGTTGGTGCGACGCCCCGCGTATGACGCTCAATGGCGCCGCAGTCGCCGTGTCGCGAACGCCCAATGGATTTGCCGCGATGAATCGAAACTTCAATCCGGGCGATGTGATTACGTTGACTCTCCCCATGAAAGTTGCAGTCACGCATTGGCCACAGGATGGGATCGGAGTTGAACGGGGGCCGCTTGTTTATTCACTGCCAATTAGAGAGCACTGGACAACGAAAGTGGAACCGAAATACACAACGCCTGACTTTCCGAGTTGGGAAGCCACGCCGGTGAGTGAGTGGAATTATGGCCTGGCGTTCGATGCGGCGAAGCTGGAGAGCGATGTTCAAGTAAAAACCAGGCCGCTCGCTCCGGATGAGGCCTTTGACCCGTGGGAAAACCCTCCTGTTACAATCGCCGTGCCGGCGCGAAAGATCGAGAACTGGAAGTTGCAATCGAACCCGAACAATGAGGCTCAGAAATTTACTCCGTGCCTGCCTGAGCTCCGCACGAGTAAGATAAGCGAAGATGTGGAAACAATTTCCTTGGCGCCGTATGGATCAACACAATTGCGGGTCACGATTTTTCCTGCGCTTCCCGGGTTGAGGAGATCGTAAGAACATCGTAGAGGGGCTGAGATAGCCTGGCTGGGTCAGGCCAGTAAATGAGAGAGATGATATTGCGTGTAAGAGGGAATCTATATGCCTGAAGAGGTTAAGTGTGTGGTGCCGGCCGGCGATATTTGCGGTGAGGGGGCGGTCTGGCACCCGGATCAAAACGCTTTGTACTGGACTGACATCAACCGTTTTTTGGTGCACCGCTTTGATCCGAGCGCACAAGCGACAAATACCTGGTCCTTCGGCGAGCCAGTTACCGCCGTAAGGTTGACGACGGATGCGGAGCTTCTTCTTCTTGTCATGGGCCTCAGAATTGCTGTATGGTCGCCTCGCAGGCATCCGGAACTGCGGACCATCTATCGTTTGGCGGCGGCTCCGGAAATGCGATTCAACGACGCCGGGGTCGATCCTCGTGGGTCGCTTTGGGCCGGAACCATGCGCAATAACGTCGGCACGCAAGGCGAAGAAAAAGATGTGAATTTTACGGATGGAGTGCTTTACAAGATCGATCCGGATGGCGCCGTTTCTGAATGGAAGACAGGGGTAGGGATATCGAATACCGTCGCCTGGAGTCCGGACAGCAAGACGTTCTATTTTGGCGACACCCCGGCCAACGCAATCTATCGCTTCGAATATGACATAGTCACCGGAACCATCTCCGGGGAAGAAACTTTTCTTGCCGGCTACCCGCAAGGTCAGCCAGATGGATCCGCAATGGACGCTCAAGGCTACCTATGGAATGCGCGTTACGGTGGCCGATGTGTGATCCGGATCGCTCCGAATGGTCAGGTGGACCGAGTTGTTCCTCTGCCGGTCTTGAAAGCGACTACTTGCGCATTTGGCGGCCGCGATCTCAGGACGCTCTACATCACGAGCGCTCGCTCCGCTGATCAGTTCTCGGGCAGTGTCTTCTCTGTGGAGGTAGAGGTTGGCGGCTTGCCGGATGGCCGGTTCAAGCTTGAATCGGCTTAGCAACTACGCAGGCCGATGGCACTAAGAAACCGAGGCTCGATTCAAAGTCGGAGCTATCCTACGCCGAAATTGATTGTGCGGGCTTCGATCCCCACAGCCCATAGTATGCGATAAAGAGGTAACAGAACAGGGGAAGCACGAAAGCGTGCTGGATGCCTATCTTGTCGGCCAGCGCGCCCAACAGAAAGGGAACGACCGCGCCTCCCAGGCACGCCGTCATCAGGAGTCCGGATCCCTTGCTGGTCATCGGGCCCAGTCCGGCGATTCCCAATGCGAAGATGTTGGGAAACATGATGGAATTGAAGAAACCGCAAAGCACGAGTGTCCAGATAGCGACTTGACCGCTGGTGAGCATGGAAGCAGAAAGAAATAGAGCCGCAGCGATGCCGAAGGCTCCAAGCAGCCTGCCTGATGTAATCCTGGTCAGCATCCAGGAGCCGAGCAAGCGACCAACCAGCGCCCCGAACCAATAAAGCGAGACCAGAAATGAGGCCGTCCTGGCGCTGCTCATGCCCTGGTTTTTGAAGTAATTGACCGCGATGGAAGCGAGTCCGACTTCAACGCCAACATAGAGAAAAATGCCCAGGGTCCCCAGCACTGTATGCCTGTATCTCCAGATGCTGCGGGTGGCGGCCAAGTCGCCTTCCGGGGCAAGGCGGGACGCTTGAGTCTGTGTGATTTGGGGCAGGCGCATAAACGCCACGGCAATTCCCAACAGCAAAAGCCCGGCGGCGATGAGCATATACGGCGCTTTCACTGTGCCGGCAATACTTGCCTGGGAATCCAGCTTGGCTGGATCGGTGAGAATGAACGCCCCGGCAACCACCGGAGCGAGAGCGGCGCCGATGGAGTTGAAGGCTTGCGCGAGAGTCAAGCGCGCGGGAGCGCTGTGTTCAGGGCCGAGGATTACCACGTATGGATTGGCAGCGGTCTGGAGCCCAGTCACACCCGCGCCCACAATAAAGACTGCGGAGAGAAACAACGGAAAATTAACCAGCTCGGCCGCGGGAACAAACATCAACGCGCCCACTACCTGGACAAACAAGGAAACGACCATGGTTTGCTTGTAGCCGATGATCTCAATCAGCTTGGACGACGGGGCGGAAAAGACAAAATAAGCGAGAAAAAACGCCGAGTCCGCGAGCATGGCCCAAGCGTAGCCGAGACTGAAGATCGAGCGCAGATGGGGCACAAGCGCCATGTTCAGGGTGGTGATGAACCCGAAGATGAAGAACAGCGCCGTAACCGTAATGAATGGGCCTGTATAGTCAGGCGTGCTTGGAACCGTTGAGATTTCCGATCGAGTCGCCATACCATTTCCAACTTCCCGTTTCCTGAAATCTTGCGCCTACCTGAAATCCAATGTCGGGTTGATCTTTTGCAACCACATGAAAGCGAAAATGTTGCAATGCGAACCACGGCTTCCACCTGCGAGCCTGTTTACTCCGAGTTTTAACCAAGAACCTCCGGAAGCAAAGCGAAAACTGCAAGTAAGCCTCTCGGAAAAGCGTCGCTCTATCCCCGAGCTGTTTGTAGCTGCAAATGTGAGGACCCCATCGTACGCGGCAGAATCCACACAATCCAGGCGGCTAGCAGCGGAATTACCCCGAAAAGTACAAAAACCGGCTTGAACGAATAATGGTCGACCAACCATCCGGTAAGCAAGCTGAAGATCATTCCTCCAATTCCTGAGCCCATGCTGGCGAATCCCCAGATGGAGGCGACGGCTCCCTTTGGAAACACATCTCCGGGAACGGCCAGCAGATTTGCCAGAGCGCCGCAATACCCAAAGGTTGCGGTGGCAATAAGACCAATGCATCCGGCAGCGCTGCCGATTCCTCCCACGAAGGCCGCCGGCGCCATCAACCCGGAGAAGATGAGAATTGCCATCCGGCGCGCCGTCGCCGGCGCGGCTCCCGCGCGCGTCAGAGCGCTAAAGACAGCGCCTCCAACAAGGTTCCCGAACGTGGCGGTAAAGAACGGGATCCAGGCCGTTTCACCGATTTCCCGCATGGAAAAGGAGTGGGCAACCTTAAGGTATTGCGGAAACCAGAATACGTAGAAATACCAAACCGGATCGCTAAAGACCTTCGACAGGGTGAACTGCCAAAGAAACCTTGATCGCAGCAGCGTTTTCAGCGGAAGGCGATCCGCCTGCTCTTTTGTGCCGACCGCACCGGCCTCCCGGTAGATTGCAAGCCACCCGACCAGCCATAAGAAACCCAGCAAGCCGATAACTACAAACGCAGTCCGCCATCCACCGAGGAGCGTGATCCAGGCGAGCAATGGAGGCGCCAGAATGGCTCCGATGGATGCGCCGCTGTTGAAGATCCCCGATGCATGAGATCGCTCTTCGGGGGGGAACCACGCGGTGATCAACTTCACGCCCGCGGGATAATTGCCGGCCTCTCCAACACCAAGGAGGAATTGAAAAATCCCCAGGCTCAGAACGCCTGCAGAGAACGCATTCAGAATCTCCGCGCCGGACCAGAACGCGATCGTCAAGCCGTAGCCAATCCTGGTTCCCAGCCGGTCAAGCAATCTGCCTGAGACGCCATTCATAAAGGTATAGGCCAGCATGAAGGCGAAAACGATTTGAGAATAGCTGGTGGCCGAAATTCGCAACTGCTCAAGCAGCACCGGCGCCAGCACTGAGAGCGTCTGGCGATTGAGGTAATTGATTACCGTCGCGACAAATGCGAAACCCAGCATCCACCACTTTCTACGGTCTTTGGCGATCAATGCTCGCATCTGGAATCTCAGCGACTGATGTCGGATGTCGAGTTGCGGGAATCGTAATACTGATATATCATACATTCACCTGAATCAACAAAAAGAGTGGCTGCGGCTGGATTTTTTAGCCGACCGTGGGCCAGGTTTCGATGTTTTTGGCCCTCCGCAGGCGCCACAAGGAGAATTCATGAAGGCGCTCATTCTCTCAGAGTACAAAAAGCTTGATCTGGTCGAAATGCAAAAGCCGCAGGTTGGTGAGGAAGACCTGCTCATCCGTGTTCAGGCTTGTGGCATCTGCGGAAGCGACGTGCACGGCTACGATGGAAGCACGGGGCGCCGTCTGCCGCCGATCGTGATGGGACATGAAGCGGCTGGAATTGTTGAGGCTGTAGGCGGCGCGGTGGCGGATTTTCATCCAGGAGATCATGTTACGTTCGACTCCACCGTCTTTTGTGGCAAGTGCTTCTACTGTCGCCGAGGCTTGGTCAATCTGTGCGATCACCGGGAAGTGATCGGAGCGTCGACGTGCGATTTTCGCCGCATGGGAGCATTTGCCGAGTACGTAGCCGTTCCCGCACGCATCGCGTATTTGCTTCCAGGCGACATGCGGTTTGCTCATGCCGCGCTGATTGAAGCCGTTTCGGTCGCGGTTCATGCTGTGTCCCTTACTCCTATCGCGCTGGACGATACGGTCGTAGTTGTCGGAGCGGGCATGATTGGTTTGCTGACGCTGCAGGCGGCATTTCTGGCAGGCGCCGGCCGGGTCGCGGTTATCGACCTGGATGAGACGCGCCTTGAGCTCGCACGCAGCCTGGGCGCAACTGTCACGTTCAACTCGAACGATTGCGACACCATCGCAGAAATTCGCAATCTAACTTCGGGCGGGGGAGCGGATGTTGCGTTGGAGTGTGTCGGGATCTCTTCTACCGTAAGTCTTGCCATTGGGGCAGTGCGCAAGGGTGGTATGGTTACGCTGGTGGGGAATGTCGCGCCCAGCGTGGAAATCGGCCTCCAGTCCACGGTGACGCGACAGATTCGCTTACAGGGGTCCTGCGCCTCGGCCGGCGAGTATCCCGCGTGCATTTCGCTTCTTTCGCGCGGGGCCATTCGCGTAGAACCGCTCCTCTCGGTGGAAGCCCCCCTCGAGGAAGGAGCGGCATGGTTCCGGCATCTCTATGCGCGCGAACCTGGGCTGCTTAAAGTGGTGCTGGAACCCTAAGCGGGCGTAGCCGAAACCGGAAAGGGGAACAAGGGGCCGAGAGAACAGTGGAGCAAGAGAACAAGACGACAGGGGGACAAGGGAACGAGGGCACAAGAATGCGGGCGATTGGCCAAGCATGATACGATTCGGCCGGCTTCAGGCGCAATTTGTGCTTCCGGCCCTCAGGCGACCATCCTTGAGCCACTTACCCCGTGGATAGCATCGCTTTTTTCCCTCCGAAACTGAGAGATGCATTTCATTGCCTATTGAGCAGGCGCCGCCGTTTGCGATATATCTGCCAGAGATTCGATAAGAAATGCAAATGCGGCGTCTCGTATGTTTTGCGCAAGCAGTCTGACGCCCCGGGGCAGAAAAAACTTGACAGTTGGACGGTCTTTGATATATCACGTCAGTCAAACGATAACATTGCGTATCCAAGTCGAACGGGTCGCATCTGCCCGTTTCGAGTCGACTTGAATCAATGGGGAGACAACCAAAGTTTACCGGGAGTAACACGTATGAATCGGAGAGAATTCCTTGCATCCGCTGCGGCGTTGGCGGCTACCTCAGCCTACCCCAATCTGGCCCAAGAGCCGGAGAAAATTCACGGGTTTCCTGCCTCGCTTCTAAAACCCGTTCCCTATATTGAGACAACGCCCATTTCCGGATATCATTGGGCTCCGTCAAGCGCGTACGAGGCCTTTCAAGACATGAAATTCGGGATAAGGATTCACTGGGGCATTTACTGCATTTGGCATCGCGGCCCCGAATCGTGGCCGTTTCTTCCCATGTCGTTTGAAGATCGACAAACTTACAACAACCTTTACAAAACCTGGAATCCTGCCGGCTTCGATGCGGAGCAATGGATGGATGTTTTCAAGGAAGCCGGGATGGACATGTTCGCTTTCACCACCAAACATCATGAAGGCTTCAGCATGTTCGACACCAAAACCCAGGTGAGGAATCGAGCCAATTGGACAGCCCCGGGAGGACCTAGGATTGAATCCTGCGATCTCGCTTATTCCATCATGGAGACGCCATTCCGGCGGGACGTTGTCAAAGAGCTTTGTGATGCTGCGCATAAGCGTGACATTAAGATCGATTTTTATTTTTCGCATCCCGATTGGTACGACGCGGATTTCCGGCCCTATGTTTGTCACCCGTTTCAAGTGCCTTCTTCAAAAGAATGGATGTCCGAGGTCGACTGGCAAATGACGCAGCAGCGCTTAGGGAATCACGCCGTGGTTGTTCCCGATCCCACGGATGCGGACGTGAGGCGCATGATGGAAAGACATCGTGCTCAGTTAGTCGAACTATTAACCAACTATGGAAAGATTGACACGATCGATTTGGATATGTGGCTGGGGCCGCGCGTCTGGCCTGAACTTCGCAAGACCGTGATGAAGATGCGGGAAATTCAGCCGCAAGTCATGTTGCGCGTGCGCGGCATTGGGAACTACGGCGACTATTACACTCCGGAGCGGGTTGTTCCCGGATCGGAAGAGGCCTATGATCGGCCATGGTTCACCATCTATCCGCTGGGCACTGACTTCTCCTATGATCCGGACGGCGGCAAGTACAAGGGCGTCGAATGGATCGTCCACAATTTGGCGGACGCGGTTGCCAAGGGCGGCGGCTTGCAGATTGGCGTCGGTCCCAGTCCGCATGGCGAGTTTCACCCCGAGGCGATTCGCCAGATGAAAGGCGCCGGAAAATGGTTGAAGGTGAATGGAGAAGCAATTTATGAGACTCGCCCGCGGAACGGCACGCTGTGGTCCGATGGCGGAAATATTCGTTACACGCGATCGAAAAACTCCAGGTTTGTCTACGCCATTCTGACCGAATGGCCCGGAACACAGGTCGTGTTGAAAACAGTGCGGCCTAAGGCAGGTTCCAAAGTAGATCTGCTGGGCTCCGCCGCACGGCTGACGTGGAGATTTGATTCGGCGCGAGGGACGATTGTCACGTTTCCCGAAGACATGCAACAACCGGGTAACAGGCCATGTGATTTTGCATGGAGCTTGAAAGTCGAAACAGCAACTGTTTAAGTGAAGAAGGCGCTTCGCGATTCCAACTATATCGACGAAGGAAGAAACAATCGCTCCGACTCGGCCAAGCCTTAACGAGATCCATTCCCTCGGCCATGGTCGGGGCTTTTCAACCGATGGGGGGACTTGCATCCATATAAGCTATGGCCGTGCAAGGGGTCCTGAATAGCCAGGAGCGAAAAAGATGACGCAGACAAGCGAAAGGAACGTCGCGCAGTGCGAGGGGTTGTCACGCCGCCAATTCCTGCAGGACGCAGGTGTTGGACTGTCGCTGGTATTGGGCGGAATGAAGATGTTCTCTCAGACGTCGGAGGTTGACGCCCAAGGCGGGAATCCCGGTCTTCCAACGGACGGCAGTTCTATAATTACGGTCCACTCTGCCAATCCGCGTTACTATTCGTACCGCGGCCGGCCGACAATCTTGATTACGTCTGCGGAACATTATGGAGCTGTAGTCAATAAGGATTTCAATTATGTCGCATATCTGGATGCATTGGCAGCATACGACCTGAACTACACCCGCATCTGGCCAGGCGCAATAATCGAGGTGGTGGGTGAGTATGTGAAAGATAACACGATGGGGCCAAGACCGAGGAGCGCCATCGTCCCATGGGCTCAAAGCAATGAACCAGGTTGTGTATATGGGGGCAATAAGTTCAACCTCGACAGATGGAATCCGGAATTCTTCACACGCCTGAAAGATTTTCTTACCCAAGCTGAGATGCGGAACATTATCGTGGAAGTCTGCTTTTTTAACTCGCAATACACGCATCGGTGGCCGCGGTCCCCTTTGTACTATGAAAACAACATTCAGGGGGTGGGGAACTGTGATTTCCGGGACGCGCAGACAATGAAACATGCAGATCTCGTCCAGCGGGAATGCGATTACGTGGTGAAGATCACGCAGGAAGTCAATGCGTTTGACAACATTATTCTGGAAATCTGTGATGAGCCCGCTCTCTACACATCATACGAGGAAGCCGGTCCCTGGGTCGGTCACATGCTCCAAGTCGTCCATGAGGCAGAAAGCAAGCTACCGAAGAAGCACCTCATTGCACAAATGGTGCAAGGGCCGTTCGCCGGTCCTATTGACTTTTCAGGCAGTCCTCTTTTATCGGTAATTGTAGGGCAGTATGTGTGGGGCACAGAGGCGGGCAGGGAGCAAATGGGGGGGATGAAATGTCTAGATTACGAGTATGGTCACGGCAAGCCGATTGAGCAAAATGAAACCCCTTATTACCCGTTTCAGTATGGAGATTGCGATGCAATTGCGGCCTCTCGAGTAGAAGCTTGGGAGTTCATCGTCGGGGGAGGCGCAAGCTTTAACCATTTGAATTCTCGCTACACTGTGGAGAATCCGGCTGGCGAAACGCCCGACAATGCGAAGGTGCTGGGCGCCCTACGCAATCTGAAGAATTTCATTTATAGCTTTGACTTCGTTAAGATGAGTGCGGATAAGAATTTCGTTGTCAGCGGCGTGCCGGAAGGAGTCTACTGCCGAGGAATCAGTCAACCAGGGGAGCAGTATGCACTCTATCTTCACCACAGCGAGCTTAACGAGCACAAGGAATACTATATTGTAAAGCCCGGCCGTTACCAGGAGACGCTGGTCTTCGAGCTGCCCGGTGGAACTTACAAAATAGATTGGATTCATCCTACCACAGGTTCGCTCATGAGCTCCGCCACGTTTGTCCATCAGGGAGGAAATAAGGATTTATCGACGCCTGAATATGATGTGGACATCGCATTGAGGGTCAAGCGCGTCCTTGGATAAGGCGATTGCTGCGCCTGCGGAGGAGTTAAAAAGATCGCCGCCAATTTGATGGAAAACGAAGTCGTGGCCGATGTTTTCAGGTCTTTTGGCGGCTGCTGCCTGTGAAATTGCGGCGGCCGTTGAGCGATTCTTCTTGGTTGCGGCGAAGGAAGATGAGGCTCGGCGACGTGGTTTGAGAAACCCGGCTCGCTGCGCCGGTGAGTCGCGTGAGACAAATCAGTGTTGCCGTCCAAAGTGCCGGTGGATTTTCTCTTTCAAGAACGCCACTGATTTCCTAAGCTGGTCCATCCCGTCGAGACCATCTTCGATCGAAATCCAGGAGTTGAATCCAACCGAGCGGAGCGTGAAAAAGATCTTATCGTAGTCATTCAGCCCCTGCCCGATGGTGCCGTGCGCCAGGCGGCTGGCGTATCCCACAGAGTCCTCCTCTTTGCGGAGGTCCTCGATTGTGCCGCACTTCAGGTAACGGTCGCTTGCATGCACGGTGACGACTCGGTGCTTCACCAGCTCAAGCAAAGCCAACGGATCCTCGCCGGCCAAGATGGCGTTGGAGGGATCGAAGTTGACTCCGAACCATGGTGAATCAATTTGTTCGACGATCTCTACGAAGACATCCATCTTTTGGGCGAATTCCGGATATTTCCAATAGTTATCTTTGTAATGATTCTCCATGTTTAAGACGACGCCATGGTCTGCGGCGAAGGGCAACAGATCTTTGATCACGCGAACGACCTGCGCGATACCCTTTTCGCGCGTGACCTCCGGCCGCCGCTGACCAGACAGGACACGGCAGAAATGGCCGCCGAAAAACGTCGTGATCTCGATCATACGTTTTTCCCGGTCAATCTCCTTCTGCAGACGAAGCGGATCGGGCTCGGTGAAATCCGGTGAGCAACACAGCATCGGCATGGCGAGGTGATGCTGCACCAAGGCGTCCCTGACATCTTTGAGGAAAGTTGCATCATCTTCGAGAAAGTTCGAATAGAATTCCAGTCCATCGACGCCAAGCGTGGCGGCCAATTCGATCCACTCGAAGAGAGTCATGGTCCGATCGACGCAGAGCTGGTCCATGTAGCACTTGGGAAACGCAGCCAACTTGGGCATCTCAGAGCGGCTCATTCAAACCTCTTTGGTCGGATTGCGTCCGATCACAGGAAATTGGATCACACGAAATTGCTCTAAATCGAGAATCGAACCATTCACGAGGGCAGCGTCGTCAGAAAGGAAATGAATCGCCGCCAAGGCGACTTCTTCGGTCGCGTGAATCCGGCCTGAGGGTGCGAATTTTTTGGGCAGCCTGGAGGGCCAGTCACTGGGCAGGCCATCCTTCATCTTCAATGCGTATTCGTTGGGCGTGAGCGTCCAGCCGACGTTCAATTGATTGATCTGAATATGTTCGGTGGCGTGCGCGTCGGCTAAGTTACGCGTGAGAGTCGTCAAGCCTCCCTTGGAGATGGAGTACGCCAACAGAATTCGCTCACCACAGTACGCGTTGATCGAGCCGATATTCAGCACACGGCCTCCGCCCTGTTTTCGAAAGTGGGGAAGAGCCGCCTGAATCAGAAAGAACGGCACCCTCAAGTTGATGGCAAGGGTTCGATCGAACGTTTCTAAGTCCGTTTCCTCGAGATTTCCATGGGTGACGACTGCTGCATTATTGACCAAGCCGTCGATTCTTCCGAATCGCGCGATTGTCTCGGCGACGGGCGTTGCGGGGATTTCGTGGTCTTCGAGCGCGCCGATGGCGAACGAAGCCTTTTTCCCGATTTCGGCTGCTAGCTTTTGCGCCGCATCTTTCCGCCTTCCGTGAATCATGACCCGAGCGCCTTCGCGGGCAAATAGGCGAGCATCGCCTCTCCGATGCCGGTGGTCGATCCGGTCACCAGGACTACTTTGTCCTTCAAGCGCGTGCCGGAGACGGGCGCCGATGGATTCACGGCTTGAGTACTCCTTTCACGCTCGCGCCAGAGCGCATCTCCTCAAAAGTTCCGCGCCATTCGGAAAGGGGACAAAATCCGATAATTCGCGCGCAAGGGTGCGCGCAAACTGCGGCAAAGCCCCTTTGGCGTCTCCAAGCGCTGCTACAACCGCCTGAAGGGTCTCGAATGTATCGTTCCGCGGGTTGCGCGCTGCGGCCGCGACATGAACTTCGCGCGCCGCGAACATCATAGTCGTTTTTGAGCCATTACCCGAGGTGACCAGACAGACCTTGCCCGCCGCTCCCGTGGTTTTTCACCATCTTTCATCGAGTTGCCCTTCGGTGCAACCGGAGAAGTGAGCCCCGAAGGGAATGGATAAGGAGTCCTCTTCCGGGCGCTTTCATTATGATATATCAGAACTTTGGGCGGAGAAATGAATTTCGGTGATAGTATAGGGATGATTCGAAGTGTGTTTTTTCTATCTATATCTCAAGGAGATGCGAAGAGTGCGAGCGATCAGTAAATCCGAGCCGCGCAAAAGCGCGCACACGCCCCACCATCTAGATAGGTCCAGGAAATCGCTTTCCAGTCGCGCCTACCAGC
>JASHOC010000114.1 GCA_030041305.1 Acidobacteriaceae bacterium | reverse complement strand
AAGAGCTCGAACAACATGCAGAACCTGCTGGGCGCGAGCGCATCCTCCGGGCTGCAGGCGCAGGGGCAGAGCACAACCGACTCCAGTCTCACCACGACCTTCGGCGCCGAAGTGGTGGACGTGCTGCCCAACGGCATGTTGGTGGTGCAGGCGACCCGGCAGTTGACTTTCTCACAGCAGACGCAACTGATTGAGCTGCGCGGACTGGTCCGGCCCGAGGACGTAAGCAATCAAAACCAGGTCCTGTCGACGGCTATGACCGACCTGGAACTGGAAGTCACCGGCAAAGGAATCGTGAACGACTCCACCTACCGGCAAAACCCGCTGGTGCGGTGGTTGCAGAGAATTCTGGTGTTCTGACCGGGGCAGGAATCGGTCATCAAGCGTAAGGAGTACGGGATCACGGATCAAGTGTGAACCCACTCGAAAGGGATTTCGATCGGGGTGGTGAAAGTGCGTAGGGTGAAACGGAAATCGATTCGATTCCTCCTGTGGTACTTTGTTTTCGCCGTAGTCGGGGGACTGACTCGCCTTTCGGCGCCCGCGCAGGATGAGGGCGAGCTAACGCGGATCAAGGATGTAGCCACTATCGAAGGTATTCGTGAGAACCAACTGGTGGGCTATGGATTGGTAGTGGGCCTACACGGCACCGGCGACAGCTCTCAAACCGTCTTCCCCGCGCAGACGCTGGTCTCGGCGCTGGAGCGAATGGGCGTAACGGTGCCGCAGACCGGCTCCAACAGCGCGAGCAACATGCAGGTGAAGAATATGGCGGCGGTCTTTGTAGTGGCCACTCTGCCGCCCTTCAGCCGGCCGGGCGAAAAGATCGACGTTACGGTTTCTTCGGCAGGAGATGCGCGCTCGCTCGAGGGGGGGATTCTGCTGATGACTCCACTTTACGGCCCGGACGGACAGATCTTCGGCCAAGCGCAGGGGGCGGTGGTCCTGGGCGGGTATGTGGTCGCCTCCGCCGGCAATGCGCGGCAGATGAATCACCCCACCACGGCGCGGATTCCCGGAGGCGGCTTGGTGGAACGGCAGGTTCCATTCGATTTGAGCCAAATGCACACCGTGGGGGTGATTCTGGACGATGCCGATTTCCACACTGCCGAACGGATGGCGGCGGCCATCAACCGAACCCTGCACTTGGCCCGGGCGCACGCGGTCGACAGCCGGCGGGTCGAAATCTCCGTGGTTTCGGGTGAAGATATTGCGGCCCTGCTGGATAAAGTGGAGTCGATCGAGATCGAAGTTTACCCCCGTGCCCGTGTGGTGGTGAACGAACGCACTGGCACGGTGGTGATCGGAGGTACGGTGCGGCTGCAGCCGGTCTCGATTCTGCACGGGGGCTTGAGCGTCAACGTGATTGCGCGGATCGAAGTATCGCAGCCTGCAGCGCTATCCTCAGGGACGACGAAGGTGGTCGAGCAAACGGCCATCCAAGCGCAGGATAAGCCGGTGAATCGCATCGATCTGAAAGAAGGCGCTACGGTGGAGGATTTGGTCAGGGAATTGCAACGCACCGGGGCGGGGGCGCGGGACGTGATCTCCATTTTGCAGACCATGAAGGAGGCCGGGGCTCTCGAAGCGGACCTGGAGGTGATGTAATGACAGGGATCAGATCAGCGATCAGGACCAAGGGCCCGAGGCAGCAAGGGAACTGGAAAACGAGGGGTGGGGAATGCAAATCGGCGCAATCGATACGGGAGTGAGAGGGACGGCCGCTCCCGCGCTGTCGCCGCGGCTGGTGCGGGCGGCGCACGAGTTTGAGGGTCAGATGATGCAGGAGCTGCTAAAGCCGATGACGGACGGCGACGCGCTGAAAGGGACGGACTCCGATTCCGGCGCGGGATCGGGCGGCGCATTGGCGGAGTTTGCCTCGGAGACGCTGGGAGAGGCACTTAGCAGTCACGGTGGATTTGGTATCGCCAATCAAATTGTGAGAGAACTTTCCCAGTCTGGCAACGGACCTGCCAACGGAGATGATAACGGGAAAGTAACCAGAAAATTGCGCGGCAATACCGCCGTGAGAGCTTCTGAATGGCTAGAGTGATGAAGAGATGCGCCGATAAATTCAGCGAGGAGTTGTTTGCATGGAGATAAGCAACAGTTTGGAGGGATTGAAGTCGCTGCTGGGCGTAAGCGCACCCGCGCCGGCAGCGGCTGAAGCCAAAGGCCAAGCAGCCAGCGGAAGCGCGCTGAATACCGACCGGGCCACCTTGAGCAATGCGGCGAGCGAGGTGGCGCAGTCGGCCTCCGAAGACGGCGTGCGCAGCGAAAAGGTGACGTCGATTCAGGCCGCGCTGGCGGCCGGAACCTACAATGTGCCGGCCTCGGCGGTGGCTTGCAAGGTTGTGGACGCCATGCTGGGAGGCAGCCAGTAATTGGGCGCAGGCTACGGTTCGGGCCGGGCGTCATGGCGATGGGCTGCGCAATCGCAGCCAGAACGGAGATCGGGGCGCTTCGAGCCGGTCGCACACGGAAACAGGCCCAACGGCTGAAAACTGAGTGAGTGACGACTTCGCCGGAGAGAAAGGGCACGGGAAGATGCAAGGCTTGGAACGGTCCGCGGAGCAGCCGGACACGGGGCAGCCGGAGTTGAGGCAGTTGGTCGTCGAAGCTTCGCGTGCGCTGGCCCGCCTGGACACCAGCCGTCTCGAGGAACTGGCGCTTTGTTGCGAGGCGCTGACACGAACGCCATGGAACGCGGACCAGCGGCAATCATTGGCGCGTCAGGCCCACGAGGCCGCGGCGGATATGGCGATTTTCGCGCGCGTATTGGAAGCCACGCGGAGTAATGTGACGGTGATGAACCGGTTGCGAGAGATGCGCGCGGGCCGCCTCGAGTATAGCGAACGCCAGGCGCGCGGCTGGGCGGGGACGGAGGGCGGCGATGGGGACAATTAGCTCCGCCTTCAGCCTGGTGACCGGGGCGCTGGACGCGGACCAGCAAGCGCTGAACGTGGTCGCCAACAATGTGGCCAACGCGAATACACCCGGATATACGACAGAGACGCCGAATTGGCAGCAAAATACGCCGATCGAAGTCAATGGAACCCTGATGGGGGACGGCGTGACGGAGACCGGCGCCACATCGCAGCGCGACCTCGTGCTGCAGGCCCGGCTGGATCAGCAGCAGCAACTGGAGTCGGCGTCGAGCACGCGGATGACCGCGTTGGACAATATTCAGTCGCTGTTCACGCCCGATTCGGGTTCGTCCGACTCGGCGGCCGGGGACATCGGCAACGACATCACCAACTTTTTCGATTCGTTTTCAACGTTGGAGGGAGATCCCACAGATGATGCGGACCGCGAGGCAGTGTTGTCCGCGGCATCGACGCTGGCCGGAGATATTTCCAGCGCTGCGAGCAGCTTGAACTCGCAGAGCGCTTCGCTGAATCAGGAGGCAGCGGGCGTAGCCGGCCAGGTGAACTCGCTGACCAGCGCGATTGCACAGCTCAATCTGCAGATCGAGTCTACCTCGCCCGATGCGGATGCGGGCACACTGGAGGACCAGCGTCAGGAGGACATAAGCCAGCTTTCGCAACTAGTTGGGATCAACCAGGTGACAACACAGAACAACGGGCTCGAGATCACGACTACCTCGGGCCAGTTGCTGGTCTCCGAGGGGCAAAGCTACCAGTTGACCACGGGAACGGTCAACGGGAATACGGATTTCTTTCTGGGCGGCACGGACATTACCTCGCAGTTAGCCTCGGGCGGAGGGCAGTTGGGAGGGTATCTAACGGCGATCGAACAGGACATTCCCAGCGCGCTCAGCTCGCTCGATCAGTTGGCCTACGGCATCTCCACGTCGGTGAACGCGCTGAACAGTTCCGGTACGGATTTGAATGGAGACGCGGGTGGAAATATCTTCAACGAGCCCACGCAGGTCGCGGGCAGCGCCGCGGCGATGACGGTGGTGATGACCGATCCCGATGCGATCGCGGCGGCAGGCGCAGGGAACGGGACCGGGGACGACTCGAATGCCGTCGCCATGGCGAATCTGGCCAATAGTTCCCTTATCGCTCCATCGGCAACTACGGCCTTCAGCATTACGCAAAATCTTAACTCGTCAACTCCGGTGGGGGATTCGGCCACCGGGAACGTCGCGGTGTATGACTCGCTGGGCAATAGCTACCAGGCGACCGTGACCTACACCAACGAGGGCGGAGGGCAGTGGAACTACGAGGTGTCTTTGGCCGACGAGCTTACGGCGGACACCAGCACGGCAGGGCAAGTGAGCTACACGTTTGGCTCCGGTGAAACGATGGACCCGGGGACCGATCTGACGATTACGGGAGTGACGGCCACGGGCGGGTCGGCGACGATTACCGCGCCGACAGTAACGGCCGGAGAAGCGGTGGGCGATGCGACGAACGGCTATGTGCAGGCGCTGGACAATGCTATGAGTGCGGCGGGGATTACCGGGGTGACGGTGACCAACAATGACGGGGTGCTGACTATCTCCGGCGCGACGGCGACGAGCGGCAGCGTGATTGCGGACGCGGCGGCGACGGGGGCGAGCGGAACCCTGACGTTCGATGCCAGCGGAAACCTGACGAGCCCGAACGCGGACGTGACGGGAATTACGTTTTCCGGGCTGTCAGATGGGGCCTCGCCGTTGAGTCTGACCTGGGATCTCTATGGCACAGACGGCGCGCCGCAGTTGACGCAGACAGCGGCCGCCTCTACACAGACGGGCGACAGCCAGAACGGATCGGCAGGCGACAGCCAGACGCCCATCGACTACTACTCGAATTTTGTTTCGACGCTGGGCTCGACGGTCTCCGAGGTGCAGACCGAAAACGCGGCGCAGAACGCTTCGGTGACCCAATTACAAACGCAGAACGATTCGCTGTCGAGCGTGAATTTGAACGATGAAGCGGCGGCGATGTCCACCTTGGAGTCGAGCTACCAGGCGGCCTCGCAGGTGTTCACCATGTTGAACACGATCATGGCCTCGGCGCTCAACCTGGGTGTCGAGACGGCAGTTTCATAATGCGCAGCGAGCGGTGGGGAGCGATGAGCGGAGGAATGCGATGCGCGTGGATCCCAATTACATCACGAACCTGGTAAATTCGCTCGATCAGACGCAATCAAGTGAGCAGCAGTTGAGCTCGGAGCTTTCGAGCGGCGTGAGTATCACCTCGCTCAGCCAGAATCCGGTGGGTGCGGGAGAGAATGTACTGCTCCTCAGCCAGATTCAGCAGGACGATTCGTTTACCCAAAGCTCGAACATGGTGACCGGGCAGTTGCAGGTGGCGGATTCGGCTTTGGGCAGCGTGGTGAGCGAATTGACGCAGGCCATTTCGCTGGCCACGAGCGCCAACAACGGGACCATGAGCGCGAGCGACGTGGAATCGGTGGGGAATCAGATTTCGGGAATTCTCGATGAGGTCGAGTCGCTGGCCAATACCAGCTATCAGGGGCAGTATATTTTTGGGGGCGGACAAACGTCGACGGCTCCGTTTTCGACCTCCACTGGGACATCGCCCGCGACGACCACATGCAGCGGCGATGAAGACATCAACTACATCGAACTGCCGAACGGTCAAAAGGTTCAATTGAACGTTCCCGGCGATCAGATTTTCCTGGGTTCGGGAACGAACAGCGTCTTCGGCGCCCTCAATGCGTTGGTGGCGGATTATTCTTCCGGCACGGTGAACACCAGCCAGGCGGTGAGCGATACCGAGGCGTTGAGTTCGGCGTTGAACTACGTTTCCCAGCAACGGGTGACCATTGATAATTCAATAAACCAAATCAGCGCCGCCTCGGGTGCGGTAACCAACGAGCAAACCCAACTCACGACGGCGCAAACGAACCTGATGCAAGCGGACATTCCGACGGTGTCCACGCAGCTTTCGCTGGCGGAGACGCAGCAAACTGCGCTCGAAGATGTGATTGCGCAGCTCGATTCGCCGTCGAACAACCTGTTTAGCAAGCTCCCGGCCTGATGCAACTTCCGTCTTGCCTGCCTAGATGGGGCTTTCGCCAAGCAGCATCGGCGGTTCGGGTCGCATTCTCATTTCAGACTTGCGCCGAGCGGTTTCTCTCCTCGCGCAGGTCGCCTGAGCTCAATTTCACTGTTCCGCCATTCTCGTTTTGCCACCGGCCTTTGGCCGCCGACGCTTTTTGCGGCTCGAGATTGAATTCATGTCGCGCGACGGTTTGGGAAAGAACCAAGCTGGTTGTGGGGACGCCATAGTTGAGGAGTTTCATGATGAGGTTTTCCAACTCCTCGATGGAACAGACGATCACCTTCATCATCAACGCATCACCCCCGGTCACGTGGTCGCATTCGCGGACGGCATCCAGGGTTTTCACAAACTGCGTAAATTGACGGTAGCGTTCTCCGTCGCAAACCATCCGGATATGCGCTGTAACCGAGTAGCCAAGAGCGGCGGGATCAATATCGAGGCGATAGCCCCTTATAATTTTCGCGTCTTCCAAACGGCGCACGCGTTCGGCCGTAGCGGAAGGCGACAGGCCCACCTGTCGTCCGAGCTCCGCGTAGCTCGCCCGGGGATCTTTCTGTAATTCAGCCAGAAGCTTAAGTCCGATTGTATCGAGAATCGAGCCGTTCTCCATCCAGAGTCCTCCCGCCTGATCCTTCCACCAAGCTCCACACCCGCCTCGTGAGAGTCGCGATCGGATCACTTACAAACGAGGGAAGGCAATCTTTAATCTGATCCCCCGACGCGTTCCCCGGGGCTTGACCTCACGTCAAGTGTGCAGCAGGCATCTGGTTCTAGACCGGGAAATCTATCACTTCCAGGTATTGTATGAAAAAGCGGCGCAATCCGAAAGTCGGATTTTGTGGTCCGCGAGGCGTTCAGCCGTTGATTGGGATTATATGAGCCATCGAAAAGCGCGAATCGACGGTTGCAGATGACCATTTCTCGTGAATGCGAAAGCCGGCCCGTCCTTCAGCGGGCCGCAAGAAATCGCAGAAAGCCTGCCGACTACAGGGCAGCTTGAGTCGCTTGGGGCGACGACGAATCATCCCACGCTTCGATCTTACGCTTCCTCGAATCGAGGAGGCGGAGGTGTCGTTTTCGTGCGTCCGTTCCGACAGAGTGGCCGCAGACGGAAGAAGTTTTTGCCGGAGGGGATCATGGCCAGGGGGGTGGGCGTCTCTCCCGGTTTTCCCTCAAAGTGCTTAGCTTTGAGCCAGGCGCACAGCCGTGGATCGCGGATTTCCGGCTGACCCCGCCAAAAGTCGGGCTCCAGACCGCATTGAATCTGCAAATAGTCTAGTTCGAGCTCAATCACCGCAGTATCCTTGGAGAAACATTGCCGGACGTTGCTCGCTCCCACCTGGAGCCCGACCAAAACGCGGCTCGTGCTTTGTGCCTTTACAACCATATTTGCTTTCCGATCGACGTCGGCCCGCCGTTCGATTTTGGTTGGAGCCAGTCTAAGAGCCTGTTTACGATCTATAGACCTGGTGAGGCGCGGGTATCCGGGCGGCCATATGGGTGCGCTTCTCCGGTTCGGTAATCAAGGAGGATGAAGCAAAGAAAATCCTCTCCCAGCGACATCAGCCGGGAGCAGTTTGAGCGGATTCGTCCCCTGCTGGAATCGGTGCGCAAGCGCACCAAGCCGCGCACGGTGGATTTGTATGAAGTCTTCAACGCCGTGCTATATCTGCTCAAGAGCGGCTGCCAGTGGCGCATGCTTCCCGAAGGGTTTC
>JASHOC010000015.1 GCA_030041305.1 Acidobacteriaceae bacterium | reverse complement strand
GAAGGAATATCCCCCAAGGGCTCTAACCAAGGGTAATTCCGTTGACTCGCTTTTAGCGGGTTCGTATCTCGTTGTGGGCCACGAATCGAGGGGCGCCTGTGTATAAGAAGATCGTTCTGGCCGCTTTGGCGGCGATTGTCGTTTTGTGTCTTTCCGGCTGCGGCGGCGGCTCTAAACCCATCAGCGTTGCGATAACGGCTTCATCGTCCACTGTGGATGGATTGGACTCGGTGACCCTCACGGCCACCGTGAGTCACGACAAGAACAGCGCCGGCGTAAGCTGGAACATCACCAGCGGCGGTGGTGAGTTATCGAACACCACGACGACTTCAGCCACTTACACGGCGCCTGCCGGAACCAGTGCGCAACAGACCATCACTATTACGGCCACGTCGGTTGCCAATTCCATGAAGACGGCCGACATCACGATTACAGTGGCGGCTTTGCCGGCGGTCACCACTACGAGCGCCAGTCTCGCTGGTTCGGTGGGAACCACCTACTCGATCACCTTGCAAGCCAGTGGCGGTATCGCCCCCTATACATGGGCGCTGGCAAATGGGGTCACGCTGCCCTCTTGCCTGACTCTCAATTCCTCGGGGGTGATCACCACCACTTCAGGAACAGCGCCTGACGCCTCCTGCGCCGGGACGTATTCGAACCTCACATTTACAGTGACGGACTCAGGCACGCCCACTCCTTTGACGGCCACCTCTGCGCCGCTGACAATCACGATCACCGCCCCGTTGCTCACTTTCCCCACCTCTCTGGCGGGGGGATCTGTGGGCGTGGCCTACAGCGCCAGCGCGGCGGCTATCGGAGCACTGGGAGCCGCGACTTACAGCTTGGCCAGCGGCGCGCTTCCGCCCGATCTGAGCTTGAATACAAGCACCGGCGCGATTACCGGAACACCGAAAGCTTCCGACGCGGGCACTTTCACGTTCACGGTTAAGGTGGTGGACGCCTTCGGCGATACAGCGACCTCGGGGAGCTTGAGTATCAAAATCATCGCGCCGACGATCACGTTCCCGGCGTCGCTGCCAGGCGGAACTGTGGGTACGGCCTACACCGGCAGCGTGGCGGCGACGGGTCCAGTGGGCGCGACCACCTACAGTCTGGCCAGCGGCGCCCTGCCCGCTGACCTCAGCTTGAATTCAAGCACCGGCGCCATCACAGGTACGCCCAAAGCCTCCGACGTTGGAACGTTCACCTTCACGGTCAAGGTAGTTGACGCCTACGGGGACACAGCGACTTCCGGAAGCCTGAGCATCGCGATCACCGCGGCTCCGGCGATCACTTTCGGCGTGGCGCCAACCGCCACGGCGACGGCTGGCGTCGCTTATTCGAGCGCGTTGAGCGCCAGCGGCGGCGCAGGCGCGCTCACCTACAACATCACCAGTGGTTCGCTTCCCACCGGACTAAGTCTGAATACCAGCACCGGAGCCATCACCGGCACGCCTACCACGGTTGGTCCCGCGACGTTTACCGCCAAAGTGCAGGATGCCTACGGCGATACCCCGGCCACGCAGAGTTACACCATCACCGTCAACCCCGGCGCGGCCACACACTTTGCCGTCGCCCTCACTTCGTCTTCGACCATCACGGCCGGCGGCACGGTGAGCTTCAAAATTACCGCGCTCGACGTGGACAACAATACTGCCACCGGCTACTCTGGAACCGTAATGTTCACGAGCAGCGACGCCCAGGCGGCGCTGCCGGCCAACTCCACCTTGGCCAGCGGCGTCGGCAGCTTCTCGGCGACGCTGAAAACCGCCGGTTCACAAACCATCACTGCTACCGATACAACCAATGCGACGGTTACCGGAACTTCGAGCGCGGTTACGGTGAATCCCGGACCTGCCGCCTCGCTGATGGTCGCGGCGCCCGCCACAGCCACAACCAACGTCGCCTTCAGCTTCACGGTTACGGCGAAAGACAGTTACAACAACACTGCCACCGGCTACGCGGGTACGGTGCATTTCACCAGCACTGACGGTTCCGCAGTGCTGCCGTCGAATTCCGGGTTGACCAATGGGACGGGCGCCTTCTCCGCCACGCTGAAGACGACAGGCAGCCAGACCATCACTGCGACCGACACTTCCAATGCGTCAATCACCGGCACGTCGGGCGCCATCACAGTCGCCAACACGGTGACGATCACGACAGCCAGCATTAACCCGCTGGATGTGGGGCAAGCGGCTACGCAGACCCTCACCGGGGCCGGTGGCTCCGGCAACAGCGCCGATTACAGTTGGAGCTGGGCGGCGGCTTCCGGCTCGAGCATTCCTCCGGGCCTGAGCCTTTCGACGGCTGGCGCCATCACCGGCACGCCCACCACTGCCGGAACGTACACCGTGTCTGTCACCGTGAAAGATACGGGCGTCACCCCCAACCAGACGTACTCGCAGAACTTCACCGTTACCATCTACAACGCCCTGTCGCTGCCGGCCAGCAGCACGCTACCGGCGGGCTACACGGGGGTTGGTTACAACGGAGGGATTGCCGGCTCGGGGGGCAGCGGAAGCTACTGCTACACGGTTCCGACGCTCAGCGCCATTGCAAGCGGCATCTGGGACGGTCTGTCGACCGACCTCCCCAATAGCGTCTCCTGCGGCGGCGTTGCAGCGCCGACGAATTACAGCTTCTTTGTGGGCGGCTCGCTGCAAATCACGGGGACCCCCACCAACCCGCCCACTCCGCCATACGACATCTCGTTCAATATAACGTTGATCGATTTGACCACCGGCGCCTCCATCACCCGGCCGTACAGCATCTCGATCACCGCACCGACTCCGGTCGGCCTGCCTGCGGCCAATCCGACTTCGCTGCCCTCGGCAACGATAAACCAGAGCTACAGCGGCTCGATTACTGCCACGGGCGGTGTTTCGCCGTACACATGGTCCGTGAATGGGGTTTCAGTTCCGAGCGGGACGCAGGTCACCATCTCCGACGGCATATATGTTTCCGACACCGGCGGGAGCACCCTCACCGTCGGCGGTACGCCCACCTCTACCGGCACGGTTACCCTGACCAATGTAAAGGTGGTCGACGCGGCCAATTCCAACGCCACGGCGACTTACACCATCGCTGTCAATAACACCTACAGCATCAGCGGCCAGTATCTCCCCAACAACTTCAGCTTCTGCAACGGCACTACTCCTCCGAACCTGCCCACCGTCACTGTGACGCTGGAAGATTCGAGTGGGAACACCGTCCAGACGACAACCACCCAAAGTGATGGGAGTTACACCTTCACCAACGTCGCCAATGGCACGTACACGATCCATCCTTCGATCACCGGCTCTGGGGCGGAGGTGTTGTTCTTCCCGGCCGTTCCGGGCGCGGGACAAGCGGTTGTCAACAATGCCAACGTAACCGGCATGAACGTCTACGTCTCGCTGGGCTACACGGTCTCCGGCGCCGTGACCTACTCCGGAACCACCACTGCGGGCCAGGTTTATGTCGATCTGGTCAATGACTGCGGCGCCTCCGGCGGCTATGGAACGAGCATCGCCTATCCGTTTACCTCGGGCGGCGCGTTCACCATCCACGGCGTGCCTCCAGGCAACTACACGCTCTATGCGGCGATCGACCCGTCGACCCTAGCCGAAGGCGGTCCGAACATCGCGGACCCCACCGGCAATACTGGAGGGATCGTTGTCACCGGGAATCTGGGCACAAGTGTCACCGTAAACGACCCAACCGGAATAACCACTACCAGTTCGCTTCACTTCAGAGAGGTGGCTCCAGAGAATTCAGCCGTGGTAATCAGCTATGGCGGGGTGGGCACCAATGGTGCTGAGATCTTCACCTCCTACACCGTCCAGTGGTCCACTACCACCACGGGCTTTAGCAGTTCCAACCAGGCCACCTTCAAGGCCATTGGCACGAGCACTAACATCTGGATCGTCGATCAGCTCGACAAGAGCTTCACGGGCTCCCTCAACAACGGCAATGCTTACTACTTCCGCGCGATGGGCACGAATTCCGCCGGAAACAGCCCCTGGGTCTACTGGGGTGGTCCCGGAGTTTCCTGCAGCTCCTCCACCGGGACGCCAGCCTGCGCCATCACGGTAACCATCGGCGCGCCCAGTGAGCCCGATACGGTTTCGGGCACGATCTACATCCCGTCCAACGTCACTGTGAATTCCGGCGCTGTCCTCTATGCGGGACTCTACGATGAAAACACAAGCACTGCATATGCCGAAGCGATCACGACTCCGACGAATGCGGCCGGAGGCAACGCATTCACGGTGAATGCGCCCAACGGCTCCGACTACATTCTCTTCGGCATTCTCGATCAGAACGACGACGGCATGATTGACACCGGCGACGATTCCAACGTGGCCAATGGCAATAACGGCGCTCTCCTCACCGTAAGCGGTAACCTCACCGGCCAAAATGTCACATTGCCATCAACCAACGCCATCTCCGTGGTGCAGACTGACTACTCCAGCACTACGACTTCCGGAGGCGCCTCGACCAGCTACGCCCTCAACTTCAATGTAGAGTCGGGCGTAAAGCGGCCAGTCGCCGTCCAACTTACCGGTGGGCCGAATGTCTTTACCACCGATATGGGCGTATGCCAGAGTTGCGGCAGGTATTTCGAGTTCCAGGACAGCTTCAACCTCGACCTTGGTCAACCCGCTGTTGGCCAGTCGTTCACCTTTAACATCACCTACAGTGACGGAACGACCGACACCGGCGTGACCGCCGCAGTGACCGGCTGGAACGGCGGAACGACGCTGGTCGGCAATAGCAACCTGGTCACGAACATGTTGCCCAGCGGAAACACCGGACCCTCCGCTGGCACCCGCACTGAACCAACCTTTACCTGGACCGACCCGTCCGTGGACAACAGCACCGATGTCTTCGGGTTCGGCCTGATTAACACGACTGCCACCAGCAGCAGCGAGATCTGGCAGATTCCTAGCAGCAACTCCAACTTGAACGGCTTCCCGAGCACCATCCAGTCGATTACCTGGGGCGTCGATCCGACGGACAGCAGCAACGTACCTACGGTCAGCAGCCTCACTACAGGAGACAACTACCTGTGGTGGGTTGAGACCCAAGACAGCAACGGCAACCAAGCATGGAATTGGATGTACTACGTGCCGTAACTCTTCGCGTCTCGCACGCTCCGCAGGGACGGCCGGCTTGAGCAGCCGGCCGTCCAATGCGCGCGCTCACTTCTGGGAATGAGACTCTTTTCCTTTTGCCTGCCGCACCATCTCCACCAGCGCTTTCCGCGCCTCCTGCGGAGTCCGCACCGCGCCCGGGTAATTGATGCGAATCCCCTTCATCCCCTCGGCCGTCTTGAGCCGAAGATGAAATCCGAGCCGATCCACCGCAGTCATTGCCGCCTCAGTTGCTTCGATGCCCGCATGGATTCGCGCGAGTAAGATCATGGCGTCCACGTGGTCGGCGTTCATGTGTGCGATCATCCCATCCGCTGACGGGGCCAACGGGTCGGGCAACGCCGCATCGTAGTCCCGCGCTTCCACCCACCCCATCACTCCAAAGCCGCCCACGTAATAGACCTCGAACACCACAAGGCGGAAGAAACTGAAATCGGTAAAGTCAATCCAATATTTGCTGTTTGGATGCTTTGGCAGATAGATCTCGCGAGCTTCGGTTACGTCGTCTTCCGGTATTCGCCTGGCTTCGCCCATGAGAGTAGCCCGCGCGGCTCCAAGGGGATCCTCGCCTGCCGCTCCTTGCGCCACAAAAAGGCTGGCTCGCGGATCTGCGTTCAGGTTCTGCGTGTGCATCGCCATGCTGCTGATCAGAAAGATGGGCCGTCCCTGCGCATCCACGGCATAGGGCATCAGCGATCCGAAAGGAAAGCCTTCCCGTTTGCGGGAGAGCGTCGACAAAGTCCCGATCGCAGTTTGTGTAAGCAGTGTGCGGACGCGCTCAGCATAGCTTGGCTCCGGCGGTTCTGGCGGGAGCGGCGCAGTGCGGGCATGTTGACGGGGAAGGGAACTCGAGTTCGTCGTCATGACGCCTCCTTTTTCGTAGCATCTCCTTCTATCATTGGACGAGTTGCCGCTTTTTCCCAAACCTCCTTTAATGCTTCGCGCGTATTCGAAGGGAAAGCGCTCCAGCGTCTTTGGGAGGCAATCGCCTGCTGGATTTCGGAGAGTCAGTGCGGGTGTATGCGGGAAGGGAAGTTGAAGGAACGCGCGGCGGATGGAATTCGAGGCGGGCTTTCCCAAAGGCGCTTTGGGGATGGCCGGCGCTTTCCCACCGGCCAAATCCAAGCCGAGCTCAGAAGCTGGCGCTCAACACGTATGTGAAAGACGACGATATTGCCTGCTCAAGCTGAACCTTCGCCGTCTTGACGGAACAACTCAAGCCGTAACAGGTCGTCAGGGCGTAGGCTGGCACCCCGGGTCGCACCATGTCCCGGCTGCCAGCCAGGAGTTGAAAGCTCGAGTTACAGCGCCACTGTAACTGCTTTTGTCTCGAGATAATTATTCAGAACTTCCTCGCCCATCTCGCGTCCCCAGCCGGATTGCTTATATCCGCCGAAGGGAAGCGAGGCGTCGAAGACGTTGTGACAGTTCACCCACACGGTGCCGGCGCGGATGGCGCGCGACACCTTATGGGCGAGGCTCAGATTCTGCGTCCAAACGCTGGCCGCGAGGCCATAGAGGGTGTCATTGGCGCGCTTCACAATCGCATCCAGTTCCTTGTCGCTGAACGGGATTGCACAGACCACGGGGCCGAAGATCTCCTCCTGCACCACCTTCATGCGCGGATTGGTGTTGGTGAGAACGGTGGGCCGTACAAAATAGCCGCGCTCCACGCCGCTTACCGGACCGCCGGCCGCCACTTTCGCGCCGTCATCGATGCCTGATTCGATATAGCCGACCACTTTGCGATACTGCTCATCACTCACCAACGGACCCATTTGGCACGAGGGGTCAAGGCCGGGCGCGAGCTTGATGTCCTCGGCTACGTGGCTCACTCCCTGGACCACTTCATCGAAGACCTTTTCATGAATGTAGAGCCGGGAGCCCGCGCAGCAGCACTGACCGTGGTTGAAGAAGATGGCGCTCGACGTGCCGCGGATGGCCTCGTCGATCCTGGCGTCAGGGAAAACCAACGCCGGCGATTTGCCGCCCAGCTCCAAGGTGACTTTTTTGAGATTGCCAGTGGCGGCCTGCACAATCAGCTTGCCCACCTCGGTCGATCCGGTGAACGCCACCTTGTCCACCTGTTCATGCGCGGCCAGCGGCGCTCCGGCGCCCTCGCCGAAGCCGGTCAGCACGTTAACTACGCCTGGCGGCAGGCCGGCCTCATCCAGCAGTTGCGCCAACCGCAAGCCGCTCAGCGGGGTCTGCTCGGCGAGCTTCAGGATGATGGCGCATCCGCAGGCCAGCGCGGGGGCCAGCTTCCAGGCGGCCATCAGCAGCGGGAAATTCCATGGAATGATCTGGGCCACCACCCCGATGGGCTCGCGCAGGGTGTAGGAATGGAAGTCGTTTCCGGCCGACAGAGGCAGCGTTTTGCCGGATATTTTGGTAGCCCATCCCCCCATGTAGCGGAACATGTCGACGGTGAGCGGCACGTCGGCCACCCGCGCCACCTTGTAGGGTTTGCCATTGTCGAGCGACTCGATTTCGGCGAATTCCTCAAGATTCTTCTCAATGAGATCTGCGATGCGCCACAGGGTGCGGCCGCGTTCCGAGGGTGACATGCGCGGCCACGGACCTTCATCGAAAGCTCTACGAGCGGCTGCAACTGCACGGTTTACATCTTCCGTTTCGGCTTCGGGAACGTAGGTGAGAACTTCGCCTGTGGCCGGATTGTAAACGGGGAAGGTTTTGCCGGAGGCCGCGGTGACAAAGCGGCCATCGATCAGCATGCGGTGATCGGTTGCGACGAAGTCGGCGGTGCGTCCGCTGACGCGGGGATCAATGGAGAGAGTTGCCATAGCTTTGACCTCGGGTGCACCCGGACGCCGACGACTCAGGCGCTGCTCACTTCCCGGCCAGCGGGAGCAAACAGGGGAACCCGGCCCGGGGAAGCGCCGGAATTTGCACCCAAAAACACTAGCACCGGCGGCTGTGGATTGGCTAGGGGCTGTGACCACAACCCGGGATGGGGGCGATGGGAGCCGATTTCGCCCCGGTCGAGGAGTGCGGAGCGAAGGCCGAAACCGGACGGTAAGCCGAGGGGCCAAGTTTTGTACTTTGAGGCACACGTCGGGGGATCTGGATGGCTGATGGGCCCCGCATTCATCCAGCGACAACATCGTACGTGACTGGGGTCACAGGAAGCTCCCGCACAATCGTTGGACCATAGATTTTTCGAGTGAATTGCGGATGCGAACGCTTACAAGGCGGAGCTTCATGGCCGGGACCGCGGCCACCGGCGCCGTTTGCATTACCGGCTGCAGTTGGCGTAATAGCAGCCGATGGGAGTTTCTGAGCAATGCGCAGGCCGAGACTCTCGCCGCCCTCGCGGATCAAATCATTCCCGAAGATGATTTTCCCTCGGCGTCGCAAGCCGGCGTCGTTGTCTATATTGATCGCCAACTGATGGGACCATACCGCAGGCATCGTGGCGCGTATCAGGGGGGAATTGAGAGCGCAGACCAGATCAGCCGCAAATTCTGTGGCGTTGCACTGGCCCAGGCTCGGCCTACGATGCGACAGGAAGTTGTATCCGCCCTGGCCGAGCGGTTCCGTGAGTTTTTCGAAATGGTGCGCGAGCACACCATGGAGGGCTATTACGGTTCGCCGCGGCATGGAGGCAATCGCGACGCCGTAAGCTGGCGCATGTTGGGTCTGAAGGAGCCGCCGCTGCGCGGCCGCGCGCACTATGACCTCAGCAAAGGCAGGGGCTCATGAATCGCGTCAACGCGGTCATTGTGGGGGCGGGCGCGGCCGGCGGCATCGTAGCCAAGCAGCTCGCGGCTGCCGGCCTGAGCGTGGTGCTGCTCGAACGCGGTCCGTGGTATACCCCGGCCGATTGCCGCAAGGACGATCTGCGCAACCAGCGCACCACGGTGCTGGGCAACGCGTTCGGCCCCGAGGACCTGGGCTTTCCGCGGGTGGTGGTGGACGCCGGCGGAGTGGCGCGGATCGTGCGGCCCAGCGACAGCGCTTACCAAAACAATGCCGCCTGCGTGGGCGGGGGAACGCTGAGTTACGGCGCTCAAGCCTGGCGATACATGCCGCAGGATTTCCGCATGAAGTCCGTTTACGGCGCACCTGCGGGCAGCTCGCTTGAAGATTGGCCGATCGGTTACGGCGATCTCGAGCCGTTTTACGATCAGGCGGAATACGAGATCGGCGTTTCGGGCGATTATGCGCCGGACCCGTTTCATGGACCGCGCAAGCGCAGACTGCCCATGCCTCCGCTTCCCGCGAACCGTGAGTGGGAAATCCTTGAGCCTGCCGCACGACGGCTGGGCCTGCATCCGTTTGCAATTCCGATGCTGCGCAACAGCGTGCCCTACAACGATCGCGGCCCATGCATGCGCTGCCGCTGGTGCGTGGGCTTTGCCTGCGAAGTGGACGCCAAGAATGGGTCCCAGAACACGGTGATTCCGCAGGCGCTGGCCACCGGCAATTGCGAGTTGCGCATGCGTTGCACGGCCACGGAAATTCTGATGGACGAACGCGGACACGCGCGCGGGGTTGAGTACATTAACGAGGACGGGCGCAGGGAACAGCAACTCTCCGACGTTGTCGTGGTGTCAGCCTGCGCCATCGAATCGGCTCGCCTGCTGCTGAACTCAAAGAGCCGTCTGTTTCCCAACGGCCTGGGCAATCGTTATGATCAGGTCGGCCGTCATCTGCAAGGCCACTACTATACAGGCGCTTTGGGCTATTTCGATCACGACACCTACGACGATGTGGGCCCCGGCGCCAGCATAGCCCTCTGCGATTACAACCACGGAACTCCGGGGCTGTGCGGCGGAGGCATGCTGGCCAATGAATTCATTCGCCTGCCGATTCACATGATCGATCGCCTTCCGCCGGGAACGCCACGCTGGGGTCAGGGACATAAGCAGGCGATGCGCGAGTGGCATCGCCGCACGATTGTGGTCATGGGACCAACCCAGCAGATTCCCACGGCCGAAGCTCGGGTTACGCTCGATCCAGCCGTGCGGGACAAATGGGGGGCGCCGGTGGCGCGCATCCAAGGCAACTCTCATCCGCACACCTTCGAAATCGGAGCCGTCCAGGCGAAACGCGCACAGGCCTGGTTACAAGAAGCGGGCGCTATTCACACTGCGCTCATGAACTCCCGCCCGCAAATGATCTCCGCCGGTCAGCACCAGGCCGGGACCTGCCGCATGGGCAACGATCCCCGAGCATCGGTGGTGACCCCGAACTGCCAATTACACGATGTCGAAAACGTGTTCGTGATCGACGGCAGCGTGCATGTGAGCAACGGCGGATTCAATCCCGCGCTTACCATCATGGCCATCGCCTACTACGCCTCCGCAGCGCTTGTGCGCGGATGGAAGGGAACAAGGTACCGGTCATGAAGCGCGTTTTTTTTCACGTTGCCCTCGCGGCGGGCATTCTCATCCTCTGTGCTGCCGGCGCCATCGGGGGCGCGACGTACTACTACACGTCGCAGCGCGGCGCGGGCTGTGCCGGTTGTCACGAGATGGCCGATTATGTGGGTGCGGTGCACGCTTCGTCGCACCGGAGCGTCGGATGCTTCGATTGTCATTCAACTGGTTGGGCTGCCAAGCTGCGCCACACCGCCGTTCATCTCAGCGGGCGGACGCCTGAGGCCATTCGCCTTCGCGACGTCGACGTAGTCGAGATGACCGCGAAGTGCCAGAGCTGTCACCAGCGCGAATACGCCACGTGGCGCGCCGGTCCGCACAGCGCAACCTACGCGCAGATCTTCACGAATGCACAGCAAAATGCAACACGCCGCTTGATGGATGACTGTTTCCGCTGCCACGGTATGCAATTCAGCGGATCGATCGGTGATATTGTGCAGCCGCAAAGTCTCAACGGCCCATGGCGGATCGTGCGCGCCGGTCTCGCCTCTGAACCCACCATGCCCTGCCAGGCGTGCCATTGGATTCATCGCGAAGGGCTGCCGGTAAGCAAACCGGTTGCACGTTTTTCCGTGGCCGGTGCGGCGGACGGCGAATCGCTTGCCTTCTTCGACCGTCGCGAGCAAATGCACTTCGCCATTGCGGAACTTCCGCTTCCTCAGATCTTCGATCGCGCGCGCCCGGTCAACGTCAGTCCTGATCAGCGCCAGGCTCTCTGCTACCAGTGCCACGCTCCGCGCCAGCCCGATGCCGAATCCGCGGCTGCGCGGAACAACTGGGGTGCGCAAGCGGGTTCGGGCGATGACCGCACTCCGCTGGGCGTTCACGAAGGCATCAGTTGTTTCACGTGCCACAGCGGCCATGGTGAAAGCACCCGGGCTTCCTGCGCTACTTGCCATCCGGTAATGTCGGACTGCGGTCTGGCCGTGGAGAAAATGGACACGACATACGCCAACCCGGCCAGCAAACACAATATCCACTGGGTCAAGTGCCAGGATTGCCATACGCACGGCGTGCCCAGATCCATGCATCGCGGGAGCGAGTTCGTAAAGCCGATCCAATGGAATGAGCGCTGAATGTCGGCCGACGCCCGCGCTCGCATCAGCTCATGCTGCGAGATTTGGGGTAATGCTGAGCGGCAGATGCTTCTAAGACGGGCGATCAAATGTGTATATAGCGATTTGGAGCGAGACTGCTCAATTTCTCGATGTGCTTGCTGGGAGCCGACCAGTGGATCTCTAACTCGTCTATCTGGGCGGCCTCGCTCACGTTGTGCAGCAGGCCGTTTCCTGTGGCCGGGGGTTCGATTAGCTGCGGCGGTTCGGGCCCCGCCACTTGTGGGGCCAGGGCAAACGCATCTTAATTCTCCACCCCGAGGAGGTGGAGCAGGTAGCTGTGGTCCCAGGCGGCCTGTAGGCGCTTGCCATGGATGCCGAGTTTGCAGGTTCGATCTTGCTTGAGCAAGTTGAGGGCGATGCGGTTGAGCAGGGAGAAGTTTTGCGCCGCATGGCCGACGCGTTTGCGGCTGTGGTCCTCGT
>JASHOC010000113.1 GCA_030041305.1 Acidobacteriaceae bacterium | reverse complement strand
ATGTCCCTTGTGGACGAACGCCCCGAAGTCACGCTCGCGATGCGGGTCGTTGTCCGGCGAGAACGCATTGAACGTCTCGACCTTCTCGCGGATTGCCGACTGGTCTTCGTGCGGTAGGGAGGAAATGCCGGACGTCTAGACGACGCGGCAGGCGACGCCCATCGCCCGGCGGGCCAGATCGTTAAGGGCGGCGATTTCAGGAGCTTTGTTCGTGGTCATGATGTGCCTCTTTCTTTTCAAGTGACCCCCAAGGCGGGGGCGAAAGAGGCACGACAGGCCGCCGCAACAGAGCGCGGCTGTCATAGCTTTTTGGGGGACCTGACCGCAGGGCAGGGGGAGCCAAAACAGCGTCATTGACAGCAAGCGGCGACGGCCAAAGTGCCGATACCCCGCCATGTCACGGGGCGGCAGGAAAGAGGGAAACGACAAGATCGCCAATGAGAAGCGAACCGGCGGGTACAGGGGCATTCGCCCGGGGATTGGAGGGATTGGATTCGAGAGCGCGGCGGGTAAAATCGAATCTCAGGAGAGCCAACGCCAAAGTACGAGCCCGGCGATTACGTGAAGGTCGAATTCCCAGATGAAGTCACCGGCATCGGAGAATGGATGTGGGTCCGGGTCGATGTGTGCGACGACAAGAGAAAGGTCGTCTTCGGAAGGCTTGATAACGCCCCGTTGAATGATTACGGCGGCAAGATCGAGCTCGGGTCGCAGCTGATGGTCAGCTTCGCGAAGATTCGCGAACACCGAAAGCCGACTGAGTTTACGCCGCAGTGACTTGTTGCCATGGTTTAAGCGCCGCGGGATATGGCTTGGGGCTTGGAACGGCGAGAACCTTCCCTCTCCGTTCCGAAGCGGGAATCCGAACGCCAAAACGGGGGAACCCAGGTTATCAACAATCCGACCCCATATTTCCGAGGGCGCGGCGACGCTGCCGGCGACTATCCTGATTCTTAATGCGTTCTGAATGGCGCGGCGTCCTTGGTCCCTGCGCCAAGATGGTGTAGTGTCGTGCGCGCGGCGGCGGTCAGTTGTGTCGCGGAGAAGGATGGCTGTTCAGCGAGGGGCAGGGGAAACGTGGCGGCGTCTTATTATGAGTTTTTTGCGGGCGGCGGAATGGCCAGAGCCGGGCTGGGCAAAGGCTGGATGTGCCTCTTTGCAAACGACATCGACGCCAAGAAGGGCTCAAGTTACGCCGCGAATTGGGGTTCCGAGGAGCTGAGAATCGACGATGTCGGAAACCTGGCGACTGCGGACCTGCCCGGCTTGGCCGATCTGGCGTGGGCGTCGTTTCCATGCCAGGACCTGTCGTTGGCCGGAGATTACGCCGGGCTCAAGGGCGAGCGATCGGGGACGTTTTGGCTGTTCTGGCGGCTGATGAAGGCGCTTGTCGAAGAACGGCGCGCTCCGTCCGTGGTCGTCCTGGAGAACGTGTGCGGCGCCCTGACTTCGCATGGCGGCAAAGATTTCGCCGCGATCGGATCGGCGCTTGTCGACGGCGGGTACGATTTCGGGGCGGTGGTCATCGACGCCAAGTGGTTCGTGCCGCAATCGCGCCCGCGGCTGTTCGTCGTCGCCATTCGCAAGACGCTGACGGCGCCTGGGGACATTACTCAAACGGAATTCGACCCGGCATGGCATCCGGCGAATCTCGTGGGCGCCTATGAGCGGCTGCCGGAACGACTAAAGCCAAGTTGGATATGGTGGCGCCTTCCTGCGCCTCCGGCGCGGACATCGACGTTCGCAGACATTGTCGAGAACGAGCCCGCCGGGGTCGAGTGGCACGACGCGGCCGAGACGCGGCGACTCCTCGCGATGATGAGCCGATTGAACCGGAAAAAGGTCGAGCGCGCCAAGGCCATGAAAACGCGGATGGTCGGTGGCGTCTATAAGCGGACGCGCTTGGACGAAGACGGAAACCGCGCACAGCGGGCCGAGATCCGCTTCGACGACATCGCCGGGTGCCTCCGCACGCCGGTCGGCGGCTCAAGCCGGCAATCAATCATGGTGGTGGAGCGGGAGAAGGTTCGAACCCGCCTGCTGGCGCCGCGGGAGGCCGCTCGCCTGATGGGCCTGCCGGATTCGTATCGATTGCCGGAAAAATACAACGAGGCCTACCATCTCGTCGGCGACGGCGTCGTCGTTCCCGTGGTGCGTTTTCTCGCCGCCCATCTGCTTGAACCGCTGCTGGCGGGCAGGGCTGGGCGCGAACAGGAAGCGGCGTAAGCATGGCCGATGTGATCCGAAAGAAACTGGAAGAATTCACGGCGAGCAATGCCTTCCGGGGCAAGGGTCCGCTTTCAGTTGCCCTCGTCGTCACCCAACATGCGAAGAAATTGGGGCTGCCTCTCGATCCGGAAAAGCTCCTGACGGAAGGCGGCGGCCAGGTCCTTGGGCTCGGCAAGGGAGCCGTGCAAGCGATCCTGAAGCGTCACGACATTAATCGAGTGCTCGCGTCCGAGGGAGGCCGCACGTCGCGCGGCAGCCTCAACAACATGCGCGAGTATGTCGGGTTCTTGAACGGCCTTGGCGGAAGCGTCGATCTTGCCGCCGTCGAAGCGTTCTGGATTGAGCGCGTCCACGAGTTCTTCGCGGGGAAGCCGTTCAAGATCAGGCTCGACGCGTCCCGTAGCCTGCGGATGGTCGTGCGCGACGTCATCGGCCAGGCGGTCGAGCGGCAAAAGACGACGCCGGGAGTGTATTACGCTGGCGCGGTGCTGCAGCATCTCGTCGGCGCGAAGCTTGATTGCGCGCTCGGGAAGGGGAAGTTTGAGCACAACAGCTTTTCGACCGCGGATGCGCCGAGCGGACGGGCCGGGGATTTCCTGATCGGAGATGTCGCGCTTCACGTGACGACGTCGCCCGGCGAGGCGGTCATCGAAAAATGCCGCGACAATTTGAACGACGGTTATCGGCCGATGCTGGTGACTCTGCAGCATGGCCTCACCGTGGCCGAAGGCCTGGCGAGTAATGTCGGGCTTGGCGATCGCATCGACATCTTCGAGATCGAGCAATTTGTCGCGCTCAATCTCTATGAGATTGGAAAATTCGGCGCGGATGGCCGCAAGACGGCCGTCACGGACATGGTGGATCGCTATAACGAAATCGTCGAGGAATTCGAAACCGATCCGAGCTTGAAAATCGAATTGAGACGATGAAAGAGAACCCCGAGCTGCGCAGCCGCATCATGCGCGCGGTCAAGGGAAAAGACACCGCGCCTGAGAAGATGGTGCGAAGCATGGCTCACCGCATGGGCTTGCGCTTTAGGCTGCATCGCTTAGACCTGCCCGGCAAACCCGATCTCGTTTTCCCGCGGCTGCGCAAAGTCATCTTTGTCAATGGGTGTTTCTGGCACGGACACAAGTGCAAGAGGGGAGACCGGAAGCCAAAGGCGAACGCCCAATACTGGCAGTCGAAGATTGATCGGAATGTCAAACGAGATGCCGCGCATTTGACTGCGCTTAAAGAGCTAGGTTGGCGCGCCGCGGTTGTATGGGAGTGCGAGTTGAAAGATCCAGCCCGCGTTAAGAAAAGGCTCCAAGGATTCTTGCGCTAATTTACGATAAGTGTAATAACCCCCCTTGGAAGGCATGATCATGACCGGCGGTTTCTACTCCCGCCTCCGTGAGGCGCGGCAAGACGACGAACAGCTCGCGGCGTGCATCGACCGTGTTGTTAAGCAGCTGGAGGATACCTCCACGACCGGGGATCGTCCTGGCATGTTGCTCGGGAAGATACAATCCGGCAAGACGCGCGCCTTCGTCGGAGTAATTGCTCGTGGATTTGATCGCGGTTTTGACATCGCCGTAGTCTTCACAAAAGGGACGAAGACGCTCTCTGCTCAGACTGTGGCGAGGCTGTCATATGACCTTCGCGAGTTCATTGATGAAGACGAGGTTCTGGTCTTCGACATCATGAAGCAGCCAGGGAAGCTCACGAAAACGGAACAGCGGCGGAAACTTGTCATCGTCGCGAAGAAGCAAACGCAAAATCTTGAGCGGATGATTCATTTCTTCGACCAGGATTATCCCGACCTTAAAGGCCGCAAGGTTCTAATTGTCGACGACGAAGCTGATCTAGCCAGCGTTAGATTTGTTCGGAAGAAAAACCAAGACGAAGTTGAGCAGGGGAAGATCGCCGACAAGATGGACGCTATGCGCCGGCTCGTCGGCAAGGTCGCGTATCTTCAGGTTACAGCCACACCCTATTCGCTATACCTTCAACCTGAGAGTTACGAAAACGATGACGAATCAGGCTATGTCTTCAAGCCGAAGCGGCCCGCTTTCACCGAGTTATTGCCGATCCACAGCGGCTATGTTGGTGGCGACGACCATTTCCTTGCGCTGCCGGAAGGCGATCCTCGTTCGTTTCTGTTCGTTGAGGTGCAGCGAGAGGAGCAGGACGCGCTTCGGCACGAGGATCAGCGCCGCATAAGACAAGACCGTGTACTGGACTCGCCGAATGCGACTGGCCTCGTTCGCGCGATTGTGACTTTCGTGCTCGCCGCTTGCTTGCGCCGCTGGCAACAGGCTGAGGCAGGCGAGAAAAGACGCAAATACGCGATGGTCATCCACAATGATACGCAAAAGAAGGCGCACGCTTGGCAGGACCAGGTCATCGAATGGATATTTGAAACCGCAACTGACGCGGCGACAAATCACCCGGAGAAGCTCCGGCCCCTTTTTGATGCGGCTTATGCCGACCTAAGAGCGTCGATCGAAGCGGACAAGGGACGGATTCCGACGCCGGAACAAGCGTTTGAGATGTTCGTGGAGGCGCTGCAGAGCGGCGATGTCGTGCGCGAGAAGGTTAATTCCGACACCCAGGTCATGGATCTGTTGGACGAACGCGCCGAGCTGAGGCTCAGGACGCCTTTCAATATATTCTTGGGCGGGAGCATTCTTGATCGGGGAATCACCATCCCTAACCTGATCGCTTTCTACTACGGCCGAAATCCTCGGACAATGCAGGCCGACACGGTGCTGCAGCATTCGCGGATGTACGGCAATCGCGATCGGCGCGATCTCGCGGTGACGCGGTTTTACACTTCGCTTGACGTCTATAACCGGCTCTTCACGATCAATGAATTTGAGAATGCGCTACGCAGCGCCTTCGAGAGCGGCGCGCATGAGCAGGGCGTGGTTTTCATTCAATCGGATGCGGCGAACCGCGTCAGACCTTGTGCGCCGAACAAGGTGCTGCTTAGCAACGTGGTCGCAGTGAGGCCAACGGGGCTTTACCTTCCTACCGGGTTTCAGACGAAATCGGGCAAAGATTTGACTGTGGCGGAGAAAGAGCTGAAGTCGCTAATTCCTCCGGAAGCGCGAGATAACCAGAAGTTTGTAGAAATTGACCGTGGCACTACCATGCATATCATCGCCATCGCCGAAAAGACGTTTGAATTTGATGATGGTGATTTTGACTGGGATGCAATGCGTGGTTTGCTCGATTACTATTCCGACGTCCGCGATGGCGGCGACGGCAAAGTGCTGCTTCTTGCGGAAACCGGCAGAAAACTATCGCGGGAGAAATCGGGCGATAAGTCTGGCCTTTCGATCCTCGGCGGCGGAACCATACGTAACCTGGTCCTCGATCCCCAGCGCTCGAAACCCGCGCTCGTTCTACTTCAACAGGAAGGAAGCCGAGAGCTCGGCTGGTCGGGACACTCGTTTTGGTGGCCGATCCTCGCAGCGCCCGGCACCGTCGAGCCCTGCGTGTTTGCGACTAAGGTCGTATCTGACTAGCTGAAGAGTCTGGCGACGGTGCGAAGATGGCTGACGAAGCGAAGATCGGCACAGATTGGCAGGATGATGAGCTTGACGCAATCGTGGCCGATTACTTCGCGATGCTTGATGCAGACTTGGCAGGCCACCCTTACGTTAAGTCGCATCATAGCAAGATATTGATGTCGCGGATTGGACGCACGCATCGCTCCGTCGAATTCAAACACCAGAATATTTCGGCGGTCCTTGAGGAATTGGGAATGCCCTGGATTCCAGGGTACAAGCCAAAGAGAAATTATCAGCGTGCGATATTTGATGCGATTGACCGCTTTCTGACGGCGCGACCCAATGTGTTAACCGCTGTTCCGACGTCACAGCCAGTTTCCTCGGATGATAATGTTTTCGTCGCGGCCCCTCGCCTCGCGGTTCCGCAGCCGCCTATTCCGGTGGCATTGCAGCGCCTCATTCGCAAATTTGATCCCGTTGAACGAGACCGGCTCAACCATACTCTTGGGCGAGGGGGCGAGGAATTTGTTATCGACGTTGAAAAACGGCGCCTGATCGCCGCAAATCGTTCCGATTTGGCGAGGAAAATTCGGTGGATTGCCGAAGAGGAGGGGGATGGTGCTGGGTATGATGTGCTCTCCTTTGAGGCGACAGGACATGAGAGATTGCTTGAGGTGAAGACCACCAATGGATCGGCGCGCACTCCTTTCTTTTTGACACGGAACGAGCGCAGAATCGCCATGGAACGCTCACGAGACTGGCGCATTTATCGGGTCCATTTGTTCTCGACGCTACCGCGCATTTTTACGATCGCACCACCGTTGGAGGATGTGGTTAATCTTTCGCCTGAGACCTGGCGGGCTTCCTTCAGTGGGCCGAGCTGTGTGCTTGAAAAATGATCGAGAAATCTGAAATAGAGGCGAAAGCCGCTGAGCTCGGAGTCCATGTCGCAAATGTGCAGCGAGACTACGTCTTCGGTTGGCTTCTCGCAGGGATGGCTCAGGCCGAGAATTGCCTACAACCATTACTGATCTTGAAAGGCGGAAACTGCTTTCGTAAGGCCTATTTCAAGCACGCGAGATACTCGAACGATCTAGACTTCTCAACACAGTCAGAACTTGATGCCGGTGTCCTGTTGGAAGGGCTTCGTCAAGCGTGTTCCTATGCTGGAGAAAAAAGCGGCGTTACATTCTTAGTCGACGATAGCCGCATATCTGAGAGGCCCTTGGCGGACGACGAAGCCACAATCTATGACGCACGCGTTTACTTCAAAAGCTTTTATGGCGAGGAAGACGTACGAATCCGGGTCGATCTTGATGTAAAGGAATTTGATCGCCTGTTTCTGCCGATACAATCACGCCGGTTGATCCACGCATATTCCGATGGGGCGCATTGCCAGGCTGACATTCGATGCCTGAAACTCGAAGAACTTCTGGCGTCTAAGCTGAAGGCTCTACTGCAAAGACAGCATTCGCCTGATTTGTATGATTTCGTGCATGCGGTGTTCTTTCAGAAGATGCTCAACATCTCGCGGCGTGAGGTGCTGACCACCTTCCTTAAGCAAACAATCTATGAACCGCAACCGCAGATCGCGCGGAATCTTCTGCTGGAACTGCCCTTCCAGACCATTCGAACACTTTGGAGCGAGTATTTGGTTTGCCCGAAGCTCTCGATCTTCAGCTTTGAAAACGCGGAGAGCTGGTTCAAGACGGTGATCAGCGAGATTTTCGCGCTTGCTGAACCCCGTGTCGCTTTTGCTGGAATGCCCGGTCGTCCGGCACTAAGCTATTTCCCCTCGCAATCGCGCTCTGACATTATGGAATCAGCGCGGCTTAACCGGTTGATACGGTTTATGTATGACGGGTTGGAGCGGGTCATTGAACCCTATGCTCTCGTGTTTAAGCGGCGCAAGGACGGAGTGGCGAGAGAATATCTCTATGGTTGGGATCTGCGCGGAGGTAGGAGCGGCGAGGTCGGCATTAAGTCATACATCGCAGATAAGGTTCATTCTGTCGTGATGTTGGACCAGACATTCGTGCCACGCATCCCGATCGAAATGACAAAATCAACAGGATACTTCGCGAAACCATTTTCCAATTCAGCGGGCGCGTTCGCTTCGCGCCGGGCGCCCAGGAAAAGCAGTTTCGGAATTGAGTACACGGTTGAATGCCCTTATTGCAGCAAACGGTTCAAACGGTCGTCATATGACACGAAGCTAAATGAACATAAAGACCGATATGGCAATCGCTGCTATGGCAGGGTCGGGTTCATCGTTTAGTGGGATATCTTCCCTGATTGCATCGTGATCATGCACGATTGGCCGTTGCCAGAAGGTTCTTTGCGAAACTCTCCGCGCTCGGCCAGTCGGCGGAAACGTAAAGACTCTGCGGCGCCGCGCCCCGGATTTCGCTCACAACAAAAAATGACCGCAGGTTGGGATTCAGTCGGACGTCCTCCCTCGCGGACTCCAGGAGTTCCTCCCACAGGAAGTCGGCGCGGTCGGGGTCGGTCGGGGAGGGCAGGTCGGTGGTGTCGTAGGATTTCTCGATGTCGAGCGATTTCCAGAGCAAGGCCTGCGCGGCATCGTCCATCTCGTTGAAGACTTCACGGGCATAGGCGGGATCGTAGGTTTTCAGAACCTGGATGCGCCGGTCGCCCGTGGCCTGCTCGAAAAACAATTCCTGCTGCGGCATTTTCTTATCCCCTGTTGACTCATTATCCCGCCCGATAGTGAATGAGTCCAGGCCCGAAAGGGTTCCTGTGATAATATCCCTATCCATCCAGCCAGCCGGGGACAAAATGGCTTCCAGCGCGCCTTTTGATGCTGCTTCACTCGCAAAGTTCAACGAGGAATATGACGCCTCGCACGAAGCCACGGCCCTACGGACCCGCGGCGTCTTTATCAGAGAGTTTCCCCTCCAGTCGCTGAGCAGGCTGACCCTTGAAAAATACGTGATCGGCCAGCATAGTCATAAGAGTTTCTGCTATCTCGTAGAGGCAGGGTCGAAGGCGTGGGCGAATATACAGGGTGCGACCGCTTTCAAGTTTGGCGTGTACTACGGCAGAACGAAACGCGATCCTGGGCGCAAATACAGGTTTTCGGTCAGGTTCGGCACGAATGAGAAGGATGCGTTCCTGGCAGTCAGGACTGCGTTGCTCGATCTCGTCGCCCTGGGTGCTGAGGAGCGTCCCGATTTCGCGGCTATCGACAAGAACCCGTTGTCTCAGATGTTCAAGGCCAAAATCCTGAGCCTCTATTACCCGGAGCGGTTCCTCGCCGTCTGCAGCGCGGAGCACCTGGAAATGCTCGCGGAAACTCTGGGCTGCGAGGACGGGTACTCACCGAGCCGGTATCAGAATTTCCTGCTCAAGGCCAAAAGCGGCAATCCTGAAACGCGCAAATGGTCCGCGCCGAAGTTCATGGCCTATCTCTACAAGGTCTATGTACGCACCGATCGACCTGTTACGTCGCCCCTGGAAAAGCCCCGCGCAAAAAAGCACAGGCGCGTCGACTTTGAGGAGATGCAGAAACAGAGGGCGGAGATAGGTCGTGCGGCAGAGGAATACGCCCTCGAATGGGAAAAGGAACGCCTGGTGGGGGCAGGGCTGGAACACCTGATAACCAGAATCGATGACCGGCGCTCGCGCCCGAGCTACGGCCACGATTTTCTTTCCTGGAGCGCAAAGGATGAGCCACGCTACATTGAGGTAAAGTGCGTTGCGAAGCTCGACGACGGCCACCGTTTCTTCCTCTCGGAAAATGAGCATGAGACGTCGCTGGGGAAGGAGCATCGAGACGGCTACTTTTTCTATCTCGTGTTTTTCGATGGCAGTGGGAAGCCGTCAGAATTGCTTGCGGTTTTGGCCCATCAGCTCTATCCGCATGCCGATTTGGCGCCCTCGTCTTATGAGGTCCGCTTCGATCGGAAGAAGTTCGAAGAGTGACAGCGTGAAGCACGTTCCGCGGATGGTAAAAGTTGGAAGGCGGCAATCGACCGGGCTTTGCGGCTGCTTCATGTATGGTCTATGCTGCGTATTCTAATTGGACAGAACATCAACTCGACTGAAGGTGCGATCGCATGGCTGAGTTAACCATCCGTGAGATTCTCGATCTCGTGCCGCGGGGGCAAATACGGATTCCTGCGTTTCAGCGTGGGTTTATTTGGGATTCCGATCAAGTCGCATTTCTGATGGACAGTGTCTATAAGCAATATCCATTCGGCTCCCTTCTTCTTTGGCGCACCCGCGAGCAGCTCCGTCACGAACGAAGCCTTGGGCCCTTTCAGTTAGCAGATCGGAATCCGGATTATCCGATTGATTATGTACTTGACGGACAACAACGCCTGACATCGTTGTTTGGAGTTTTTCAAACCGAAATCGAGCCCGATCCTGCAATTCCATGGCAGGACATTTATTTTGATCTGAATGCGGACGTCCATGCGCAGGAGTCGCAGTTTGTTGCGCTCGTGCGGGAGGAAGTCGATCAACGGCGACATTTTCCTCTCAACACGCTTTTTAACTCGATACCATACCGGCGTGCGACGGAGCAGTTTGGAGATGCGGATATTATCCGTATCGATGAAATGCAGGCCCGTTTCAAAGAAGCACGCATCCCGTATCAGTTACTTACAACGGAAGATCGCGCTCGTGTGGCGATCGTCTTTGCTCGAATCAATCGGACAGGGGTTCCGTTGGATACACTTCAGCTGCTCACCGCCTGGACGTGGAGCGAAGAATTCGATTTACAGCAGGAGTTCGACGATTTACGGGATGAGCTTTCCCGTTTCGGCTTCGCCGGTGTTGGTGAAGACTCTGATCTGATTCTGCGGTGTTGCGCTGCTGTGCTTGCAGGTGATGCATCGCCAGGAACTCTGGTTGGCCTGAGGGGTTCGGATGTCCGAGCTCGCTTCGAGGAAGTCACAAATGGATTGATGGGTGCCATCGATTTTCTGAGGACTAATTTGCAGGTGCAATCCTTAGCTAATCTCCCGTTCTCCACCCTCCTTGTTCCGCTGTCTGTTTTCTTTGCGTCTCCGAGAGAGACACATGTCAGAATGACCGACGCCCAGCGGCAGAGGCTCGTACGATGGTTCTGGCGATCGTGTTTTTCCCGCCGTTTCAGCAGCGGGGTTCTTCGTAACCTGAAGGACGACATCACTGCAATGACGCAGCTTAAGGCTGGTCGTCCAAATACTTTGGGCGACTTTGCGGTCCTTGTCACTGGCGAATTCTTCATCCAGAACGTATTTCGCGTGAATACGGTAAATACCAAGACATTTGTTTTGATGCTTGCCCAAAATCGGCCTCTCAACTTTGTATCGGGGCAGCCGGTCTCCCTTGCCGAGGTGCTTCGAGACTATAATCGCAGCGAGTTTCATCACCTGTATCCCAGAGCGTTTCTCACCGCGCGCGGCGTCCCGGCTGCCCAACAAGCTCCACTCGCAAATTTTGCGTTTCTTACGAAGACAGACAACGTCGCGTTGGGCGGCGTCGCCCCAAGCGTATATCGTGCACGAATGCCCGAACAGCTTGGCAACATCTTGGAGTCCGCTCTTTGTCCCGAATCCTTGTTTGACGACGATTTCGAGAAGTTTCTTAGTGAACGCAGCCTCCGCCTCGAAGAGTTCGCCAACCGTCTCATCGGGTGAAACCGGCGTTGGACCGGAGGAGGGCTCATGAATTGGCGCAGCGCAAAATCAGTTGAGTCCAAAATCCGTCGCCTTACGCGCGAGATTGCCGCGATCGATGAATTCTTCTATCAAAGCAATAAAACAGAAGATCGTTCACTGTATGCCAGTATGCTCGAACGTAAGCGGGATGACATGGTCAGATCAGCCGTTCTGCAGATGCACACGGCGATTGAGGACGTCATCAATTCCCTGATTACCTGCCACATTCTAAAAGTTAAGCCGGAGGACCGAAGGAGCAGACAACGCAGCCAACCGGCGCGCGCGCTGAGAAAAATGCTGTTTGGAGCAGGGAGCCTCGGTTTCGATATGAAGCTCAACTTCGCAGTTGCGCTTGGGCTGTTAAGCGTTCGGACCAAAGACAAACTGATGGTACTGAACACATTGCGAAACAAATGCAGCCACAATTGGCTATTGAAGGCGCCGGTTCGGCTCGGCAAGCGTCCCAGTCAGAAAAAGCCCCCACTGCTCATGTACAACGGGCGTGATCTCCACAATGTCGATGCGTTAGAGGAATTTGCGGCTGAGTACGGCCCTGTCTACTACAAACTGTTTATGAAGTACCTCGGATGAACGAGGCCCCATTCCCGCGCTCGTCAAGCTTTTCAAGGCAGAAATCACGCGCGCATAAGTAGACGAGTCTACTGTTTGACAAAATCTCGGTATGCATACGCGATGAGATCGCGAACCAATTCCAGCAGCCCGCCGACGGGCAGTCCATCGAACGGATCGCCGTGGGCCTGCTTATTGCGTCGGTCCGCGAGCGACGGTTCGCAATTGCCATTCACGAAGCCAATGGCAGAGCCGCCAGATCGCCGAACCATCGGTATTTTCTCGTCTGTCAGGCCGTCGGTGACCATGTATTTCAATAAATCGGCGAATGACCTGTACGCCCCGCGCTTCTTAACCTTGTCTCCATAGCGGTCGTTAAGGGCGAGCTCAAGCGTTGCCAGCGCCATCATCTCTCCGGCCTTAATCAGATCGTTATAGAGCCACGCCAGGAAATAGAGCATCTGCGCGCGGCGGAACTTTGCGCTCACGATTTCGGGAATTCCGCTCGGAAGGCTCAGAGACGACACAAAGGATCGCCATTCGTCCGCGGTTGCGAATTCGATTAAGGCCGCCGGGTTACCTGGCGCAGGCCATGGAAGGTGCAACGAAGTACCGGCGCGTGCGCCATTCAACAGGGCGGAGTCGAGGAAGGGATCATCTGCCATCGCTTGGCCTCAGATAATTCTTCACATTTCAGTTGCTCTTGGAAAGTACGCCGTCAAAGAGCCTCCGTCCGAGCGACTCGATCATGCCTATGCTCCAGATGACTTCCTCGCGCGAGACCGCGATCTTCCGGCCGAAGACGGCTTTCGGGTCGTTGGCCTTCTGGATGTAGTCAGCATCAACAACACCCATCTTATGCGCGAGTAGGTGGCGCTTTTGAAACACACGGCAAGCGCGTTCCCATTCCTCCGCCGGAATGCTGCCGGCAAAGTCAAATCCGAAGGCGTCCTGGACCCGGCGCCGCGCGCCGCTGAGGTTCTGAAAATGGATGTCCGCGGACTTTTCTGAACAAATCTTCCTGCCGAAACCATCAAAGGCAGCAACAAGGTTCTCCAGGGCATCACCCACAAGGTAATCCGCTAACTCGCTGTCCGCCGTCTCGGCCAGTGCAAGCTCTTTCCGAGCGAGTTCTATGTTCTTGCTGAGAATCTGGAACGAGTTGTGCGTGCCGCAATCGGGACACCATCCGAAGACGCCGTAAATCGCAAAACGCAGCGTGCAATGGTCGCAGACCACCTCCGTCTCTAGCTGCTTCTCCCGGTAATACCGTATCGGATGCGGTGACGATCGCTGAACCTTCATGCTGATGCCGATGCCAAACGCGCCGCTCGGTTTGTGATCGAATTCAAGTGACTTCAAATCGGCGTGGATGGCGTCTGTGATTTTCCGCAAAGCGACCGACTTTGCGTATTCAATCTGTTCCTGAGTAAAGAAGGTGTTGGCCTCGCCACAGTGGCCGCAATAGGGGCAATAGCAGGGCGCGGGGCCTTTGACACCGGTGCCGGGCGTGATTTTGAAATAGCCGAGGCATTCCTCGTTCGGGCATTCCCGGCCGAGGTAGCTTTCTTCGTCAGCTTTGATTGGAACGCTCACTTGATTGCCGAGCCGCCGCAGGTTGTTCATCGCCGTGCCTTCCTGTTCCTGTCGGAGATCTTATAGCATGGGCCAAGCGCGCGGTCGTGTCATGCGCTGATTCATTGTCATGTTGGGTGGAAGTTTCTAATTGCGTTTCGGGCGGGAGTTTTAATTCATAGACAACCATATAAGGAGGCCGCGCGAAAGAGCTGAGGATTTCAGGTTCTTAATTAGGAACTGGGCTTGTAATAATGGGCCGCCAGTCGGTGCAAGCCTTGCTCGAAATGGCATTTGAGCTCGGAAACGTCTGTCGGGCCAAGCCCAACCGTAAGCCAGTCTTGGTTGTCGAAAACGGCCGCATCGATGCTGAATTCTTTGCTCCGATCGGTTTCCTCAGAAATGTCATAGACATAGATGTGCTCGCAGCTCGTTCCAATCGGTCCCTTTGCCAGGAGGCCGCCAATTCTCAAGGTTCCAAGAATCTCAACAAAGGCGATGAGGTTTCCCGTCGATGGAATCGTGCGAATTACAATTTTATGTCCGAGGTCTATCTGAGGACCTCGAAGTCCGGGAAGCCCCTCGACCAAATAGCGCATCTTCCCGCCGTTCGACTGCATCGCGGCTATACATTTCAGGAGTCGATCCCATTCCATTATGGGATGCCCCGTGCGGTCTAAGAGGAAAAGCCAGAATACAGAGATTGCACCTCCGAAAACGGCTCGTGGGCTGAAATCCAGTTTCACGTTGAGATGGTCGTCAGCATCCATTTTCACGACCTGGGCGTAGCTCTCCGCGACGGCAGGATCGAGTTGAGAAAATTGCTTCGCTCCGCGCTGGATCAGTTGACGTGCCGTCTTCCAGTCTCCAGCGGAGATCTCAAGTTTATGTCCGTCGGCTATGGGGGTGACTTTGTACTCGACGTCCACGCGACTCAAAGAACCATCAGCCTCTACTCGGACCTTATGTCCCGCGCGAGTTGGGACGACCTTCGGAGGATTCTCTCCTCGGTCGCGTGGGATGTCCAAAAGCGTCGGCCATGCTCCGAATGCTTCGACTAAAGCGTTATCGGCAATTCGATCCAACTGGGTGTTGCAATCTCGGCAGATGAGGCCAGTAGGGTCTAAGCGGCCACCCAGCGCGTTTGGAATAATGTGTGCGGCTGAATCATTATTCTCGTTCAGCGGCTCATGGCATCCACGGCAGGTGCCGGTAGCATACTTAGATTGCATGGCTGGACCTTTCGGTGATTTAGGCAGCGCGGATCGGTCAATCCAATTCCTGTTTTCGAATGCCGATGCTCAGGCCTCTCGGGAGCTGCTCGATGGCGATCAAGAGATTGCGGTCGGAAACGATCTGGCCGCTTTCAAGGATCGCATACGCCGGATACCAGCGCGGCTGCTCAAATTCATAGATAACAGAAGTTGGAATGGCTCCGTTGCTTTTCATGCTGCTGATCAACGTAGCTGCTTGTACCGCCGCGAGCGGAAGCGCGTCATGCGCCTCATAAAGTAGTTTTACGTCCTTGCCGCGAAAAATAAAGGAGACTTCGCATCCGTCTTGATGTGACTGGACGACAACAATGGGATTGTTACGTTCAGAGAGCTTACTCCAGAGACCGCGCATCCATTGATGAATGCCGGCGTAAGCGGCCTTGCCAGCCTCCGTGGCGACCGTCGTCACAAAGGGATTCCAAACGAGTGCCACGAAAACCAAGCCAATGCGTATCAGCTCGCTTTGCGCCTCCGCGGCATTATGGGAAAGTTCAACACGCTTGACCTTTAGGGGAAAATCTCGGAGTACTTCGTTTGCCCACTGCGTATCGACTTCACGCGGGTCGGTGGCGAATTCGAGCCAAGCGTTGGCGTCCAGTTCGTTGAGGGCAGCAGGGGATGAAGCGGGCGGGAAGGGATCAACCGCCAAGTCACTAAAGTTCAATCTTTTGTTGTCGTCATAAAATCCCAGAATCGCGGCCACAAATTTCCCGGCCACGGGATTCTCAAAGAGCCGTGCAGCGACTACGCGGCCTACGGGAAATCCGGGATCGTGTCCCTTAAACAAGGGCAATCCAGTGGAGTTAATCTCGGCAATAAGGTCGAGCGGGTCATCACCCGCAACGGGCACACCATCTGGACCCTTTGTGTTCGTCCAGATCACCGAGCCAAGGCTCTTGCCGAAAGCGCGAGCACCCTCGTTGGCAATGATGGCCTGTTGAACCCAAGCAGCCGCTTCCGGTGACGCATCAATCAAGTTGCTCATCCGTGCCCTCGATACCGAGAATCAGCTATGGCCGAAACTGTTGATTTGTTCGCCCGATAAACTACATTATCGCGCTTAGACTGGAGCCGAAGAGGGCGCGGTCCGAACGTTCTCAAGCCATCTCATTACATCTGCGATTTTTGTCGCATAAGATATCTTATGACAAATTTTGCTTACCTTACAGATACTTAGGATGTAAGTTGCAAATGCAGTTATGTTAAATCGCTGGTCGCCGGGCATTTTATTTCAGTGGTCGCGCAAGTCGAGATGGTCCTCAATGCGTTCAACGCGGCTGGCTAAGTTAAGATAGTCAGTTTCGCGGCGGGCGTCGGTCTTGATGAATTCCCCCATGATGGCTCGCAGGGAAACAATTTCATCTTTCATGCTGCGGATGTCGCGGCGCATGTCAGCTTGCGCGTTACGGACGTCGGCAAGGCTCCCCTGAATCTTTTTGAGGATTTCCAACACGGCATCTTTTGGGGCGCTCTTGCTCATGGGCAGACCCTAGCCTAATAAAGTTAAGAAATCAAAAAGTATTTATCTACGGTGCTTTGTTGGCCGCTCCAATGCAGTGTAAGCATGGTTACACCTAATCTGCGGTATGTCGAGGGTGGCAGGAAACAAGGATTGGCGCGGATTTCCGAGCGCAGAAAAAGCGACCACCCTAATTTGCATGGGCGGCAATTTGCCCCTCGAGACCGGACCGCGCTCCGAAATGTGAGTTGATAAAGGGACAGTGAGGCTCGCCGCTGCGGGCGAAGAATTTGGGCGAAGAATTTGGCTTGACTCGGACGCAGAACGAGAGTAAATTTCTCATATCCCCAGATTCTGCGATTTATTGCGTTGGGCCAATTCCAGAGCGGCCTGTGATGCCTGAAACGCTTTCTCCGGAATTCGCGCAGTCCGGCAACAGGCCATGCCGCAGACTGTGAATCCGGCCCCATGGTATCTGGCTCAATGTATCCGAGGGAATCCGTTACCTTCAGTATCTATATACCCATCCGCCAAATGGTCGGGGAAAGTTCCAGCCTCTATCTGTGTTACTGCGGCACGGAGGCGAGCGAGAACGCCTCTCCTAACCTCTACGCGCAGAGACATGCCGCCAGAGGCGACCTCCAAGGGCGCTTGACGGTTTCTATCGCGCTGCATGAAGGCTTGGAACCATCAAGATACGTCTGGAGGGTGGACGAGAAAACAGGAGACGCCCTCTGGGTGGGTGAAATCCTGGCGGATTTGGCAAACACGTGGCGCAGCGAGCTGAAAGAGTTTTTGTCGCGATGTCTTCGGGATGCGCTGTCTAATCCCGGAACGCCCTTTCGGGCAGTGTTTACATCCTCCGCTCAGCCCTATGAGGGAGATTGAGCGGTGCCGGCGTGACGTAAATTATGGAGGCCGCCTTTTCCACATGAGATTGTGCGAGCGATCCGGCCGCCTTGAACAGTCGGAGATTGTTCGGGCAATGCTGGTCGCTTTCCCAAGGAGTCGAGCAGCGCCATGTTCAAGGTGATTGTCGGGATCAGTCAGCCGATATTTTGCGTAGGCATTGTCGGGGTACTCTCATCGGTAAGCGGCTTTGAGGTCATTCAACAATGCGCGGATTGGAACGCCCTCCGCGAAGCAGTTGAGCGGCATTCTTCCGCCCTCATCATAGCTTCCACGCGGGTTGTGGATTCCCTTTCGAGACTGCTTTCATTGGCCCAAGAGAAGAACAGCCGCATTCTTCTCATCGTCGAGGATACCGAATCGTGCCTGCGGTATGACGGCACGGGCGTCGCTGGCGTGCTCCGCCGCAGTTCAGAGATCGCCGACCTCCTGAATCACTCCCGGAACATATGGAGCGGAATCCGATTTATGCCTCCAACGGTTGCGAATCCCGTCAAGCGCGACACCGTGGGAGCGAACGTCGTGCGGCGGCTCACCCGGACCGAATTGCGAGTGGTGTCGTTCGTAATGGGAGGGATGAAGAACCGGGGCATCGCCGAAGCGATGGCAACCACCGAGCAGGCTGTCCGGGACAGGTTGCGATCAATCTTCGATAAAGTTGGCGTTTCCGGTCGCGTGGAACTAGCGCTCTACGCGATCCACCATCCGGCGGTGCACATGGCCGCCGCCGATGTTGCGGCTGGATTCGACGTTAGTCCGGCGAGGCCGTTCGCGGCGAGCGCCTGAGAGCGGGCGCCTCGGCACGTTGGTGCCGTCTCTCAAGACCTGCCGGCACGATCCGCGCAAAAAGCGCTGCTGCAAGAAATATCGAGGCGGAAATTTGGAAACGAGTTTCGGGACGCGGAAACCCGCGATTCATGTGTGACCTTTAGAGATAAATGGCGGGGTTTCTTCGGCGCTATGCGGCGGCCTGCAACGAGCGATATATCGTCGAACGGTTAAAACCCATGATCTGTGCCGCCTCGGCAGGTGTGCGGCCTTGGGCGATCAGCTTCCGCGCATGCTCAATGCGGTCGGGGGTCATCTTCGGTTTGCGTCCGAATCTGACGCCGCGCCGCCGTGCCGCGACGATCCCCGTGCGTGTGCGTTCGACCAGCAAAGAGCGTTCAAGTTTAGCCAATGCACCAATCAACTGCCACACGGCATTTCCGGCAGGTATCTCGGTGTTAATCGCTTCCGTGAGCGACCGGAACTTAATGCCACGTTCTCTAAAATCGTCTAGCATCCGGACGAGATCACGCAGGTTGCAACTGAGATTATTGAGCTTCCATACCATCAGCGTGTCGCCGGCTTCCAGTTTGGCGAGGCAACGCGCAAGAGTAGAACGCTTCCCGGTCATTTCGTCCTTGAATACAATTTTGCAACGGCTTTTTTCAGCGCCGCAAGCTGCATTGCGGCATTTTGGTCTTCAGTGCCCACGCGGGCCTAACCGTGTTTCATGGGCCGGGTTCCTTCGGTGCTATGTGGTGCCGATGACAAGGGCACTGCGGGCCGCTTCGACCACATCATCGGTGATGACCGACAGGCCGTTGATTTTGAGGATGCGTTCGATTTGCACGAACAGCCGGTGAAAAAGCCGGAAGTTGCCGCCCGTGATGCGGGCGATTGAGGCAGTGGCCTGCGTGTCGGTGAAGTCGGCTTCATCAAGCGTCAGGCCGAGTTTGCGCCAATGGCGCGTCAGGACGAACGAGAGTTCATCGCCTTGCAAAGACCGTAATGGTGAGCAAAACCGACGCGACTGTAAAGCTGCGGATAGCGGGACAGGCGCTTTTCCATGCCCGGCATTCCGATCAAAATGACGTCGACACCTCTACGGTCAAAGATGTCCCGTATAAATTCAAGTGCGGTTACGGACAGGCGCTCGGCTTCATCGACGATCAGCATTTCAATATGAAACTCGTCGCGCGTTATAGCCCGGCACTTCACATGCCCGTAAAGATGATCGTCAATGCACGTATCGACGCGGGTGATATGCTCGCCAAGAGTTTCCTTCAGGTCGCGCAAAGTGCCGAGGACACTCGGCGTGTGGAAGATAGTGCGCGAACGGGCAAGCGCAGAACGGACTTTCGCCCGCAGGGGATCGCGGCGGCGGCCAGCCCATGCCTCAACATAAGGGCCTGCCAAGTCCCAATGAGCATAGCGCCGCGCGGACAGGGTTTTGCCGCCACCGGCAGCACCATAACAAAGGCCGACATAGCGGTGTTTCCGGACGGCCTCGGCGAACTCCGTGAACCGGCGATGTTCCTTTGTAGCGATGAATTTTCTAGCCCGTTCGCCGCTCATCAATCGTCCTCCCGATAGATGCGCAGTTTGGCCCGCCGAAGCGAACGAGAGGGCTTGATTTCATCGACCTGCGGCTTCTGTGATTGAACGGGCAAGAAATCGACAACCCGCGCAACGCGCTCATTGATGGTCGTGCGCAAGGAGCGCCGATGTATCCGCCGCGCCGCCTGAATGTCTTTAAGGATGACGGCTCCTCCGCCGTGTTCGTCGTTCACCGCCCGGCAAAGAAACTCATTTCGGTAAAAGACCCCTGATTTCGGATAGATCGCGCGGATCATAACGGATCGTCACGGCATCGCCGACATAACCGGCCATTGTCGAATGCTGGTAGCGCAGCCCTTGGAAGCGGATGCCGTCGCGCTGTACCGTTCGCGGCTTGGCGTGCATCACAAGCAAGAGGTCGAGTTCTTCGAGGCTTTCAGGCAAGCGCGGTAGAAAGCCCTTGCCGCGCCATGCGTCGAGCGGCGTTTCGCCCGTCTCGCTATGAACCCGAACGTGATACGTGCTGGTGATGTAACCCATAATCGCCCGGTCTAAATCGCTTAACGACAATTTGGGTGCAGTCGCAGGCTTGCCATTCACGAGATGACCTGGCAATTCCGGCAAGAGTTCGGAGTTCAACGTCCCGAACAGGCGCTCGATCTTGCCCCGTCCCTGCGGTCGTGCGACGGCGGAATAAGCGATGCGAAAGCGCAAACTGGCCGCAACCTGTCGAGATGATTGCTGGTGAAGTCGCTGCCGTGATCGACGTAAAGCATGTCCGGAATACCGCACACGAGCCAAACCGGATCGCCCTTGCGCCAGATTGCCTGCCGCAGTGCAAGGCAGGTGTTAAGGATCGACGGAGCGCCGAAGAAGACCATAAACCCCGCTACGGCGCGGGAATAATCGTCTACCACGGTCGTAAGCCACGGGCGGACTTGCTTGCCGGTTTGATCGAGGATAGGCAGATCCAGCATGGTATGATCGGCCTGCCAAATAGCATTGGCCGTTTCCGCGCGATGCCGATGTATCAGCTCATAGCGATTGCGAAAAGCCGATGCTCCTTCATGCGCCAGCGTCACCATCGCCGGATCGAGGTCGGCGAGGATCGCATAAACCGTGCTGTAGGATGGGATAGGCCATTGCTGCGTCTTCGCAACGCTCTTATTGAGCTTTGCAGAATATAGTTACAAAGGAAACAGGTTGGCTTGTTGCCAGAAGGCGCAGACCAAGGACGGGCGACGTCGCATCCGGCGCAGCGCCGCGCGAGCCTGCTGACCCAACTGACCGAAGCTGGCCGGGCAGAAATTGGGTAACTCGTGCTGCTTCCAGTGGGACCACAGATATTCGACCGGGTTCAG
>JASHOC010000112.1 GCA_030041305.1 Acidobacteriaceae bacterium | reverse complement strand
TCGAAAGCTGCCGGAGACTGAAGGTTCCAGTGCGCCCATACTTAGCCAACGTCCTGCCCGGAATCGCCAATCTGCCCATCCAGCGCGTTGCCGCGCTCACCCCCACCGCCTACGCCGCCAGACACGCAAAGTAACCTATCCCCGACTTCTGCCCGTTGTCAACCCTGTACTTGGCCAGACGCATACCTTTGACTGGCCCGGGGGCATCCCCATCGAGACGATTCATCAGGACGGTGTCCAACGTGGTTCCCTCATAGATCACGTAAGGCTGTCCCGTGGCCGCATCGATATTAACTTCCGGCCGGCGCTGTGCGGGCGCTTGTGCAGCCTGGGCAGCGGGCGGATCGGCTGCGGCGCGCGGCGCGATTAGGCTGCTTGCGGCCGGATCCGGCGCCGTCAAAAGAGACCTTTCACTCTGCTGTGTATGGGGTGCGCCTTCGTTCTCCGCCAAGGCCGCGGAGCGTTCCTGCTGAGGCGTCTGGTCAGCCGTACCTTTGTAGACTATATTCGACGCAAAGCGGGAGTCAAAGGTCAATTCCCGGTCTCGCGCCGCAAGCTGCTGCTCCTCCTGTTGCGCGGGAGACAGCTGCTGCATGGACTCGCCCGGCTGCTGCAAACAGGGCTGTCCAGGTGCGCACAGAACCGGCTGCCCATTTGGACCGTATGCGGCGGCCGCCGCCTGCTGGGCTGGCGTCGCATTTTGAAGTGTGGGGTCCGTCGCGGTCCCGGCCTGCTGCGCCTTCTGTTGCGCGGCAACCTGGTTCTTTAGGTCCTTCACATTGTTGTCGGTGCTGTCCTGGAGCATCGGTTGCGGCGGCTGATTCGCGGATGTCCCTTTTTGCGCGGCCGTTTTCTTGCCGGTTGCGCTGAAGACAGCGGCCGCGATCACCAGTCCCGCCGCTCCCAGGTAGAGCATCGGCTTCAGATTCTTGCGCAGCACGCCGTTCGGCTCCCAAATCGCGCGGCGCAGCTCCGGTTCGCCCCGCAACGGACTCGGCGCATTTGCAATCGGCTCTGCCATATTCGCCTCCGCTCATCCCTTGCGCGTGAATTCCATCTTTTTCTTACCCAGCTCGACGTATCCCGAATCCATCACCTTGGGGATGACGTAGGTACCGTTGTCGAGTTGGTACGAGATCAGGTTGGGCTTGCCGTCCCGCATCTCGTAGACCGAAAACTTTTCCGGCGCGTCAGTTTTGATGTAGGTGAACTTGTCGTCGTGGTAGATCGCCTCAATGTCGAAGGGCGCTTGGTTTGCCTCGAAGCTATAGTCGAACTTGAGCGAGAGCGGATACGTGCTCTTGTACTCATCGACGGCTTCCGCGATGTGCGACTGCACGGCGGCGAGCGCCTGCTGCGACTGCTCCAGTTGCGCCGCCGGCACAAACTGCGGCGGTCCGCTGGCCGCCACAATCGACGAGCGGTCGGCAGGCTCGACAATCACCTTCAGGTCCGGCGGCGGGTCCGATGCGCCTGCCGTGCCCGACACGTCCTGCAGGGTGAAGCTGTAGATGTTGCCCTTGTCGGTGATCAGGTTCAAATTCGAGCTGATGCCGGCCTTGGCCGGATGCAGGAAACAGAAGTTGCCCACCACGTCCACGATCCAGAAATCCTTGTCGCCAACTGCCGCTTCCATGATCTTTTCGGTGCTGGGGATCTCGATCAGCGTGGTGTACTTCAGTTTCGCGTGGATCGGAATGATGTCCTGCGCGTGGTACTGAACGGTGCGCGCCGATGCATCCTGCGCCGTCGCGCGGAAGGAAATGAGCGCCAGGGCAAGCCCGGCGATAAAGATCAGCTTGCGGTTCATGCGGCAACTCCTTGGGGGGTGGTTGATTGGGTTGCGGCCAGCGCGCGCGGCCGGAAGGGAAAATCCTCGGCAAGTCGACGCAGGCCCTCGGCGACGCCGAAACGTTCCAAATAATCGCGCTTTTTCAGGTTGTCGCGAGCATTGTTCGTCGCCATCCAGTGCGTGACAGAATCGACGTTGAGATGAACTTTCTTACTCGATTGCGCCTTGCGTATGAGCATTTGGCCTGGCGGTACCAGCCCGGCAATCAGCTCCAGTTCCGTATCGTTCAGGTGGAACGCCTCGCGGTACACGTCACGATCCATCTCCGAGTTGGCGAGAAAGATTTTGGTGGGGCAGTTTTCGGAAACGATCTGCAACATGCCCGACTCCTGCAACTCCTTGATAGATTGCGTAGCCAGCACCATCGCCCCGTTCAACTTGCGCCACGTTTTTTGCGCTTGTACTACATAAGTCCGTATGGTCTCGTTGCGGATGAAGAGCCACGCTTCGTCGAGCAGGAAGATCTTGAAGGTCGCGAGCTTCTTCGGATCGGCGATTTCATTGCTCGTCCGGTGCAGAACGTAGAAGAGCAGCGGTTCCAGCACATCGGGCGCATCGCCCCAGCCGGCGAAGTTGAAGGTCTGGAAGCGGTTAAAAGTCAGCGTGTCAGTGGGATTGTCAAACAGAAATCCATACTGGCCGCCGCGGGTCCAGCGATGCAGCCGGTCCTTCAACTCGCCAATAATGTTCCCAAAGTTCGAGATGGTGCGCTGGCCAGCCTCCAGCATGTACACGCGCTCGACCGCATCCCACAGCTTGCGCTCTTCTTTGAAGTCCAGACGGTATCGCTGTTCGTTTCCCTCAATGAGGACACGGAAGAAGCTGAACAGGAATTGCAGGTTCTCTTTGGTGGGCGGCAGCGAGAATGGGTTGATGGTAAAGTCCCGCGCCTCCTGGCCGACATTCAGGTAGCTCCCGCCAAAAATGGTTGTGAGCGATTGAAAAGAGGCGCCGATGTCGAAAACAAAGGTCAACGGGGCGTATTTTTGCGCGCTCTGAAGGATGGTATTCGCCAAGTAGCTTTTGCCGCTGCCGGTCATGCCAAGAATGAGCGTGTGAGCCACTTCGCCGTTATGCAAGTTCAGAAAATAGGGCGTGCTGTTGTCGGTTTCGAGGACGGCAAGGTACTCAGTCCCGAGATGAGCGTTGACCTTCTCGCCGGGCAGGATCGTAAACAGAAAGCTCAGGTCGGCATAGTTTGTATTTAAGAGATACAGTCTGCGGACATTGAAGGCGTAGCCGCCCGGCACTGTGGCGAAGTAGGCATTGAGCTGGTTGTAGGTCTCGACGAATAGGCTGCCATCAGCATTGGTGAAGACCCCGGCAAACTCGCCCACAAGCTGGTCGAGCGCATTCTTGTCCCGGCCGTACGCCACAATCGTCAACGAGAACTCGCCGAGTTGCTGGCCGTCGCCCAGCGCGCGCAGGCAATCGCCCAGATTCTCGATGTCTGCCTGCTTCGATTCATCGACCAGCACATCGCGCGGGTTGGTCTTGGCCGGGTCGTTCCCGAGCTGCGAAACGAACCCGGTCTTCGAAACATTGAAATGCTTTCGGCGCTTGTTGACTTCCTTGCGCGCTTTTTCGGCCGACAGTGGAATCCACTCGGTCACTGCGTAGAAGTTTGCCGGGATCTTCAGGAGAGAATCGAGCACAAGCGGGCGAGTTTCTCCGATGGCCTCCTTCATGGTAAGCACGCGCACAGTATGCTCGCCCACGCGGAGATGATCTCGCTCAGCCTCGATGCCTGAGTTGACCACTTGATAATCGAGAAACTGCGTGCCTTTCGGACTGCCGGCAACGCGCCAGTCGTCGTAATTGAGTAGGCGGCGAAAGAAGCGGAACTGACCCTGTTGGTTCTGAATCGCAATCTCGACAAAATCGCTGATCTGTCGCACAAACGTCTGGACGTACTGCTCAAGACGCGCAAGATCGTGCTCAATCTGCGAGCGTAGCAGTGTCTTCATCCCATTGCTGGTGAACTGCGTCCGCAGCTCGTTCATGGCGCCGGCGGGATCGTGGAAGAGCTGGGCAAGTGCCGCTCTCACCCCTGTCTTCGACCGCGCACCTTCCAGCACGATGCAGTAAAAGATTTCGACCTGAAAGAGCCTGTCGGCCTTCTCCTCGAAGAATCGCCGCCGCTGGTCCACGCCTGTCTGTACCACCCGATCGTCGTAACTTGCGAAGGGGATCACTGGCCGGTTGGTCTTGAAAAGA
>JASHOC010000111.1 GCA_030041305.1 Acidobacteriaceae bacterium | reverse complement strand
CGGCTTCCTCATAGCCCTCTGTGGGCGAAGGCATGATGTTCTGTCCGAGAGCCGGATGCGTTAATTGCGCCTGTCCGGTTCGATGAGCGGGAACAGGAAACAGAGTCACGCCAAGCCGGACTGAGGCGACGAAGCGAAAGCTTCGTCAAAAGCCACCGGAAAGCTAACGCCGCTGCGCCTGTTCTCGACTCTACCGGTGGGCGTCTGGCTGCCGGGCACGGCCAACGTAACGGGACTGGCGGAGCCGGAAGAGGCGCGCACCGCGCAGGTGAGCGACGGGGTGCTGGAGGCGCTGGACGTGGCGCCGGCGGCGGGACGTTGGCTGAACGCGGGGGACCAGGATCCGCGCGGGTCGAAAGCGGTGATGCTGAACTACGGATACTGGCAGCGGCGGTTCGGCGGCGAGGGTTCGGTGATCGGGCGGACCGTGATGATCGACTCGGTGGCGCGCACGATTGTGGGCGTGATGCCGCGCGGATTCAAAGTGGCGAACTACGACTTCGATGTGATGACGCCGCTGGCGCTCGATCCGCGTAACCAGATCCTGGCCGGATTTGCCTATCACGGCATTGCGCGGCTGAAGCCGGGGATGTCAATTGCGCTGGCTGATGCGGACGTGGCGCGGCTGCTGAACGTGTGGATGGACTCCTGGACGAACGGGCCGGGGAGCGATCCGCACTTTTACCTGACGTGGAAGATTGTGCCCCTGCTGCGCCCGCTGAAGGACGAAGTGGTGGGCGATGTGGGCAGCGTGCTGTGGGTGGTGATGGGAACGATCGGCGTGGTGATGCTGATCGTTTGCAGCAACGTGGCCAACCTGCTGTTGGTGCGGGCGGATGCGCGGCAGCAGGAGCTGGCGCTGCGGGCGGCGCTGGGCGCGGGATGGGGGCGGATTGCGCGCGAGCTGCTGATCGAGAGCCTGCTGCTGGGGTTGATCGGCGGAGCCATTGGAGTCGGAGTGGCGTTTGCGGGATTGCGGCTGCTGGCAGCGATCGGGCCGGTGAATCTGCCGCGCCTGAGCGAGATCCGGCTGGATGGGCTGTCGCTCGCGTTCACGTTGGCGCTTTCGCTCTTTTCCGGGCTGCTCTTCGGCTCGATTCCAGCCCTTAAGTTCGCGCGCTCGCGAGTTCCCGCATTGAGTGGGTCGGGACGCACGTCGAGTGCGAGCCGGGAGCGGGGACGGTCGCGGAATGCACTGGTGGTGGCGCAGGTGGCGATGGCCCTGGTGCTGCTGGTGAGCGCGGTGTTGATGATCCGGACATTCGAGCAACTGAGGCATGTCGAACCGGGCTTCTTTGACGCGGCGCACCTGGAAACCATGCGGATTGCAATTCCGGACTCGATGATTCGCGACCCAGTGATGGTGACGCGGATCCAGGAAAGCATTATCGACAAGCTGGAGGCGATACCGGGCGTGCGCTCGGTGGGATTTGCCAGCGCCATGCCGCTGGAGCAGGTCGAGCCCGGCTGGGACGACGTATATGTCGAGGGCAGAACCTATCCGAACAACGAACCGCCGTTGCGGCTCTACAATTACGTTTCGCCCGGATACTTTCATACCGCGGGAACGAAGATGATGGCGGGACGCGATTTTACGTGGGCGGATGTGTACGGCACAAGGCCGGTGGCGATGGTTTCGGAGGGCTTTGCGCGCGAGTCGTGGGGATCGGCGCAGGCGGCGATCGGCAAGCGGGTCCGCGAATACCAGCCCATGCCGTGGCACGAGGTGGTGGGCGTGGTCGAAGACGTGCATGAAGACGGCATGATGAAAGCGGCGCCCGCCATGGTCTACTGGCCAACCCTGCGGCGCGATTTCTTCGGCCCGGGAACGTTTGGCGCGACGCGCGCGGTGACCTTTGCGGTGCGCAGCGATCGCGCGGGAACGGAGAGCTTTGTTGGCGAGGTGCAACGGGCGGTGTGGTCGGTGAATGCGAATTTGCCGGTAGCCTCGGTGAGGACCATGGAGGAGCTTTACACGCAGTCGATGGCGCGCACCTCGTTCACGCTGGTAATGCTGGCGATCGGCGGGGCCATGGCCCTGGCACTGAGCATCATTGGGATCTACGGAGTGGTGTCGTATGCGGTGGCGCAGCGCACGCGGGAAATCGGAATCCGGCTCGCCCTCGGAGCGCAGAGAAACCTGGTGCGCTGGATGTTCGTGCGCGCGGCGCTGATTCTGGCCGCCATGGGCGTGGGGATGGGGATGGCCGGGGCAGCGGCGCTGGCGTACGTGATGAAGGCGCTGCTTTTCGGCGTCAGGCCGCTCGATCCGGTCACCTTTGTCGCGGTTCCCCTTCTTCTGGCGGCAGCGGCTGCTTTGGCCAGTTATCTTGCCGCGCGACGAGCGGTAAGCATCGATCCAGCGGAAGCGCTGCGCGCCGAGTAGGTTTTTGCGGAGAGCAGGTTCAGGCCACGCGGGCGTCGCCGGGCGTGTCCCGTTTCCAGACAATCACTGTCGGAAAACGGGACGAATCGGTGGAGGGCCGACCAAAGCACTTCTCCTTCACATGGAGCCTTTGCGTTTGCAGTGCAAGTTGGTGATTCTTTGGGGGAATCGCCCTTGAACTCCCGGCTTCGGTGTGCAGCAGAAGGAGAAGTGCTATAGGTACGGAAGGACAATGGACTAAGGTAACCTTCCCGGAAACCGAAGAGAAATAGAGAAAAACGGTCGAATTGCGGCTTCCCTTAGCACGATTGTCGTAGTTACCTTAGTTCGTTACGGTAGTTTCCTTTTCTCGACCGAGAAGCCATAATGGGTCCTAGTCACCCTGGTTGGCATTGCTGACGGCTTAGACACAGCGGCAGCGTTGTCTTGTACGACTCGGCTAGTCCGCTTGCTTGTCTTGGAACTCTCGACCGCAGCCGGCGCCGCCGAAGGGGACGATTTCCGGACGACGGCGCTCGGAGCGGAACATGAATTCCCAGCCAGAACGAATTGCCTCCCTAAGGACCCATTGCATATTGCCTCAACCTTCAACTGCCGCTGCGCGGCGCATGGGTTGGGCTCCGCGACAAGCTTTTACGGGATTCTCTCTCGCCGGGTTGCTGCTGGCGGGCGTGGGCGCATGGGCGCAGAACCCCAACGTCTTTCCGATTGAGCCAGTAGGAACAAGCTCGGGCGCGCAAAGCGTAAACGTCACCTCGTCTGCGGCGGGAGGGACGGTGAGCAGCGCGGAGGTGCTCACGATGGGCGCCACGGGTGGGGACTTCGCCGCGGGGGGCGGAGCTTCGACATGCACGGGCGCGACGCTTGCGCCCCCGGCGACCTGCACGGAGTCGGTCACGTTTACGCCCTCGGCGCCGGGCCTGCGCATGGGCGCGGTGGTGCTGCTCGACAGTAGCGGTAAGGTGGTGGGCACGGGTTATATCGCAGGCGTGGGCAAGGGCGGACTCGGTGTGCTGGCGCCCGGGAATGAGCTTCCCGTGGCGGGCGACGGTCAGTGGACTGAACCCGAAGATGGAAGTCCGGCGACGCAAGCGGAATTGAATTTGCCTGCCGCCGAAGCTCTGGACGGCGCGGGAAATATGTATATCGCCGACAGCATGCACAACCGGGTGCGCCTAGTTTGCTCGAACACCCCGCCGGCCTATGTGAGCACCTGCACGGGAGCGGGCATTATCACCACCATCGCCGGCAACGGCAACCCCGCCTATTCAGGCGACGGCGGCCTGGCGACGAAGGCCACGTTGAACGCTCCCAACGGCGTGGCCGTGGACGGCGCAGGCAATGTTTATATTGCCGACACCGCCAATAACGTGATCCGGATGATTTCGGCGGCTACGGGCGACATTGCCACGGTGGCGGGGAACAATCAAGGGACGATTTGCGCAAGCGGCAGCACCGACGCAGTGGGGGACGGATGCGTGGCTACGCAAGCCACACTGAATGCGCCCTGGGGCGTGACCGTGGACGCCAGCGGGAATCTATACATCGCCGACACCTATGACCAGCGGATTCGTGAAGTCAGCGTCTCTACCGGAACTATCGCCACCCTCGCTGGAACGGGGTACACGACACCGAATGGCGACGGCGGGTATAACGGCGACGGGATTCAGGCCACCGCGGCCGAGCTGAACTTTCCGTATGCGGTCGCCCTCGATCTCCCGGGCAACATATATATCGCCGATTCGGCGAATGATCGCATTCGCATGGTGTGCGCGAGCGCGACGAGCGCGCCGGCTTACGTAAGCGGGTGCGCGGCGGGCGCGGGAACCATCCTCACAGTTGCCGGAACGGGCGCCGCGGGCCCCATCAACAACGGCGGCAGTTGCCCCACCACGGCGGGAGCGGCCAATGCGACGCCGCTTTCCTCGCCTTCAGGGGTGGCGCTGGACGCCGCCAACAATCTTTACATCGCGGATACGCAAAACAACGCCATTCGCAAAGTGAGCGCAATGACGGGTGGGGTGACCAATCTGGTCCAGAACGGCTGCGGCTTTTACCAGTTTGACGGCAACCTGACGCGCGTCAAGCTCTACGGGCCCATGGGGCTTACAGTTGACCCCAACGGCGATCTTTACGTGGCCGATTACTACGACATGATCGTGCGCGAGATTCAAAGTAATCTTGCTGTTCTGAGTTATCTCAACAATCCCACAAGACAGGGCTCTCAATCGGCGCCCATCGACCAGACGGTGGAGAATGACGGCAATGATGTTCTCGATTTGACGGCCATCACCGCTGACGCAAACTCGCAGGCAGGCGCTGGAACAACCTGCACCACGGGTACGCCGTATCTGGCCGTGGATAGCGACTGCACCATCGGGGCGGTTTTTGCGCCCACCGTGGCGGGCAATCCGTTGGACGCCACCATCGCCATCACCGACGAAGCGGAGCCCTCAGAAACGGGCGCGAATTCGCCGCTGAATATTGAGTTGGTCGGAGATGCGGAGGCTGTGAACTCGACAACGACTACGGTCACGTCGGCGCCCGATCCTTCAGGCTTCAGTCAGAACGTGACCTTCACGATCACGGTGACCACGGGGAGCGGAACCGGCAACCTGACGGGGACGGTAAGTTTGGCCGACACCTTCAACGGGACGACGACGCCGCTGACCGCGAGCGGTCTCACCCTGGCGCTGAATGCAGCCGGGACCACTGGAACGGCCACTTTTGCGATTTCGACGCTGGCGGTGGGCCAACATTCAATCGTGGCCTCGTACAGCGGCGATACCGGGCATTTTGCAAGTTCATCCACGGATAACGGCGTATTGCCCGACATGCAGATCGTGCAGGAAGGCACGACCACCACGCTCGCATCGAGTCTGAATCCCTCCAGCGTCGGGCAGAGCGTAACGTTTACGGCCACGGTGACCAGCACCGGTGGAGGCGTAACACCGGATGGAACTGTCGCCTTTATGGACGGCGCCAACACCCTGGCCACGCAACCGCTCACCGGGACGGGCGCAAGCGCTACGGCGACATTCGCCACCTCGACACTGACCAATGGCATGCATCAGATCACGGCGGTCTACAGTGGCGATGCATCCAAGGAAATCCAGCCCAGCACTTCCACGGTTCTCAACCAGGATGTGCAGGCGACGGACACGATCGCGGTCACTTCGAGCCCCAATCCGTCGAATTACGGCACGCAGGTGACGTTCACCGCGACGATTCCCTCGGCCGCGACCAACCCGCCCACGGGGACGGTGACGTTCCTGGATAACGGCACGAAAATTGGAACGGGAACGCTGGCGGGCAATCCGGCCATGGCGACATTCCAGATTTCCTCGCTCGTGGTGGGTACGCACGCCATTACAGCGACCTACCCCGGCGACGGGTTCAACAGTGCGGCGAGCTCTGCGGCGGCGCCCTACGACCAAATCGTGAATCAGGCGCAAACTTCAACCACGGTGGCGGCTTTGCCGAATCCGGGAATTGCCGGTGGGCCGGAAAAAATTACGGCGACGGTGCAGGTGGTGGCCGGCTCGGCGACGACGACGGGAACGGTAACCTTCACCTCCGGAGCGACGACCCTGGGCAGTGCGGCGGTGAATGCGACGACGGGCATGGCGAGCATTACGGTGACGCTGGCGCCGGGAGCCTATAGCATTGTGGCCTCTTACGGAGGCGATGCGAACAACGAGGGCAGCACTTCTTCGCCGGCGCTCGCGTTGGCGGTGAACCAGGCCACGACGACCACCACCGTCAGCGCCTCGCCGAACCCGGCGCTGGTGGTCGCCGCGATTACCTTTACGGCGAAGGTGACGGGAACCGGCGGCACGCCGACCGGGGCGGTGAATTTCCTAGCAGGCTCGACGGTGGTGGGCAGCGCGAATCTGGTTGCGGGGACAGCGACCTTCACCGACACAGCGGGGCTGGCGGCGGGGACTTACCCCATCACTGCCGACTATCTGGGAGACACCAACGACGCGGCGAGCAACTCGGCCGCTGTGAGCGAGACGGTGGGCACGATTCCCACGACCACAGATTTGGGCAGTTCGACGACGGGCGGGGCCAATCCGCAAGTCATCTTGATAGCCTCGGTGCTGGCAAGCGCGAACGGACCTACGCCGACAGGCACGATCACGTTTAATAACGGCGCGACGGAGATTGGATCGGCGACACTCGATGCGGGCGGCGTGGCCACGCTGGTTCCGAGCTTGAACAGCGGGGTGAACTATTCGATCACTGCCGTATATAGCGGCGACGCCGATCATAGCCCGTCCACTTCGCAGGCGGTGACGATCGCCGGCTCGGCCCAAGGTTTCAATCTCACCCTGTCGCCCACCTCTGTTTCGATGGCGTCGTCGCAGAACGCGACCGTAAACGTGAACCTGAGCTCGAATGGCGGCTTCAGCGACACGATTGGGCTGGGCTGCGGTTCGCTTCCGGCGTCGATCACTTGCCACTTTTCGCCGGTGAGCGTGAAACTGCCGGCCAATGGAACAGCGAGCGCACAACTCATCATCGACACCAATTCGCCTTTGACCGGCGGCTCGTCGGCCATGAACCATACCGGGAGCCGGGGCATGTCGCTGGCTGGGCTGTTCCTGCCCCTGAGCGTCTTTTTTGGCTGGATGTTCTGGCGGCTGAGGAGGCGGCACGCGTCGCTGTTAAGGACGGGGTTGGCCATGGCGGTGGTGATGGCGCTCTCTGCGGCGGCGCTTATGGCCACGGGGTGCAACGGGTTCAGCATGGGGGACGCGGCGCCGGGCACCTACACCATCCAGGTAATTGGGACGGGCACAAACAGCAACGTGGTCCATTACCAGAACGAAACGGTGACGATCACCCAGTAGGCGACGAAGATCACCCCTCGCGAAAGGCGGCGCAGAAGCGCGATGAAGGTTTTGGCGATGTTGGAAACGATGAAGAATTCCCGGATTTTCGCGCGCGGGCGGGGCGGAATTGGGAGTCTGCGGCCGGGCGTCCGCTGGGGCCTCGGATTGGCGGTTGTGGTTGCCTGTTATTGCCTGCCGGCGGCGCGGGCGCAAGTGAGCCCTTCCGGCGATGAGGGCGGGCTGACCATCTCAGCCGGCGCGCTGGGCTCGGGATATTCGTTGCAATACGGAAATCGCAAAATGTTTGCGGTGACGGCAATCGTGGACGCCGACACGCGGCGGCGGATCGGCATTGAAGGGGAAGGACGATGGATCGAGTTTCGTCAAACGGCCAATGTGCATGCCCAGACCTACTCCGGAGGGGTCCGCTATCACTTCAACGTGGGTAGATTTCAACCCTATGTGAAGGGCTTGATCGGTTTGGGCGATTTCAATTTCCCGTACAATCTGGCCACCGGCCACTATTTTATTGTGACGGCCGGAGGCGGGGTGGATTATCGTCTGAACGCGCGAATTCACATACGCGCCGCGGACGTCGAGTATCAGGACTGGCCGCAGTTTACCTTCGGAAATATGACCTCAATCGGCGTCAGCGCCGGGGTTCGCGTGCGCGTGTTTTGAACCAGGCGACCCATTTTTGCGGCGGCTGCATCGCAGAGCGGGGCTCCGCCGCGTCCTTTCGCATTAATGTGGAGATTCCGCGCAAAATCAGTGGCGTCCTGAATCCGTGTTGAAAGGCTTTTGCCGTTTGACACAAAAGCTCCTTGACAATCATTCCATTCACGTTAAACTGGAAGTCAGGTCGGGATGCACCGATCTACTTGGCGGTGCGCAGGGTAGATGCCCCTCCCGGCTGACCTCTTGGGGCTGCATATGTGTATGCAGCCCCTTTTCCATGTTTTGGGGACGCAAAATGCATCTTTTGTACGCCGATGAATCTGGTTCGATTGGCGATGCCGCACAACGTCATTTCGTTTTGGCGAGAGTTTCCGTTTTTGAAAGGGAAACACATTGGATCGAAACTGAGTTAAATAGAATCGCCGCCCATTTTTCGCCACTTTCCCCCCATGACATTGAGTTGCACGGTTCCCCAATGAGGACTGGCCGAGACGGATGGGACCAGTTTCCGGTCGCTGACCGTCATAATGCGATCATCGAAGCGCTGAAGCTGGGCGTATGCAAACGCCACCCTCAAGTACGGCTGTTCGCGGCTGTACTCGAGAAACAGAATTATTCCGGCCAAGATATCGCTCAAGTTGCATTCGAGCAATTGAGCAGCAGGTTCGATCAATACCTTGGACGGCTTCACAGACTTTATCAAAATACGCAACGCGGGCTCATCCTTTTCGACAAGTCCGCGACTGAAATCCGGATTCAGACCCTTGCAAGGGAATTCAAATATTCTGGCCACACCTACGGCGTAACAAGGAATTTCGCCGAGGTCCCGGTGTTTCTCGACTCCCGATCCTCTCGTCTCATTCAACTCGCGGATCTGGTTGCGTACGCAATTTTCCGCAAGTACGAAGCCAATGATGACCGATATTTTCGGCAGATCGACCGTTGCTTCGACGCAGAGGGAGGCGTCACGCACGGGCTGTACGTTCGATAGACTTCCACGAATTCTTGACACAACACCCAGAATTCCGCCACAGGCGGCCCTCCCTGTATATTCAACTTCGGAAACTTGAATTGGGAGTGTGGCTGAGAACGGCCGCGGGTGGGTTGAACCGCGCGGCCGGGCCGGAATAAAGAATGCTTCATCGTACGGAAGATATTCGGATCAAGTGGACCAAAGTAGTGCTTCCGCCGGTGTTTTTGGAGGAGGAGCGGCCGGTAAGCGAGGCTGCGTCGACGACCATCTTCGAAGCGCGGCGGGAGATTGTGAAGATTCTCCATGGGCGCGACGACCGGCTGCTGGTGCTGGCCGGGCCATGCTCGATTCACGATGTGAAAGCGGCGCGCGAGTACGCGGGGCTGCTCCAGGGCGCGATCCGCGAGTTTGCGGCCGATCTGCGCATCGCCATGCGCGTCTACTTCGAAAAACCGCGCACCACCATTGGTTGGAAGGGACTGATTAACGATCCCTACCTCGATCAGTCTTACAAGATCAACGACGGTCTGCGCCTAGCGCGCAACCTGCTTCTCGATTTGGCGGAGATGGGCGTGCCCACGGGCACCGAATTCCTGGACATGATTTCGCCGCAGTACATCGCCGGGCTGGTGGCGTGGGGCGCCATTGGCGCGCGGACCACGGAGAGCCAGGTGCACCGGCAGCTCGTTTCCGGGATTTCGTGCCCGGTGGGGTTCAAGAACGCCACCTCCGGCGACGTGCAGGTGGCGATTGACGCGGTGGTCTCGGCGGCCTACTCGCATACGTTTCTCGGCCACACCAAGCACGGACAGTCGGCCATCTTTGTCACCGCCGGGAATCCGGATTGCCACGTGATTCTGCGCGGCGGACGCAAGACCGTGAACTACACCGCGGATTGTGTGGCCGACGTGGCGCAGCGGATGCAAGCGGCGGGCGTTGCGCCGCGCATCATGATCGACTTCAGCCACGCCAACTCAAACAAGGATTACCGGCGACAGGCGATGGTGGGCCACGACGTGGCCGCGCAGGTAGCCCAGGGTGACCGGACCATCATGGGCGTGATGATCGAGAGCAATCTAGTGGCAGGCGCGCAGAAGCTGGTTCCCGGCCGGGCGCTGGTTTACGGGCAGAGCGTGACGGATGGGTGCATTGACTGGAAGGAAACGCGGGGGCTGCTCGAGGAGTTGGCTGGCGCGGTGCGGGCGAGACGCGAGGCAAGTTGATGCGTGTTCGCGGAGTTCTTCACGGCGCGCTCTCAATCTGCCGAGAAATCCATCGACTCAAACTGATGCCCTCCACCGCCGCCCGCAACGCCGCTTTGCGGTGCAACTCCGGATCGGTGCGCAGCAGAATCTTGCCGTTGAATGGCCGATCCGGTTGCTGGCCCTTTTCCGCGCAGAATTGGAGATAGCTGTCGATGCTCTCACGAAAGGCCTTCTTCAGCTCCCGCGCGGTCGAGCCCTCGAAGTGAATCACATCGCGCAATCCGGCGACCGTTCCGGAGAACGCGTTATCTTCCGGGTCGAAATCGATAGGACCGGCATTATAGCCCTTGTATTCCATGGTGGGTTCCCTACCGCATAGTAGCTCAGTGCGTTAACCGTTATGATGGGGGCAGCATATTACGCATGCACACGACCACGGTCCCCACCCTTTTCATTTCGGCAGGCGAAGCGAGCGGCGAGCACTATGGGGCATTGCTGATTGAGGCGCTGAAGCGGCGGTTGGCCGCAGCGGGGCTGACGGCGCGGTTTTTCGGGATGGGTGGCCCGCGCATGGTCGAAGCGGGACTCGAGCCTGTGGTGCGCTCGGAAGAGATGGCGGTGATGGGAGTGACGGAGGTGATTCGCCACATGCCGCGCATTTATGGCGGTTTCAGGAAGCTGAAGCAGGCGATCACCGAACGGAAGCCGGACGCAGCGGTGCTCATCGACTTTCCCGATGTGCACTTGAAGCTGGCCCATGAGCTCGACCGGCTGGGGATTCCGGTGATTTATTTCGTGAGCCCGCAATTGTGGGCCTGGAAAAAGCATCGAATCCAGCGGGTGCGCAAATACGTACGGCGGATGCTGGTGATTTTCCCATTCGAGGAGGGGTTTTACCGCGAACACGGCGTGCGGGCCGAGTTTGTGGGGCATCCGCTGGCGGAGCTGGCGCCACCTGCGATCACGCGCGCGCAGTTTGCCGCGGAAAACGATCTTAACCCGGCTGCAACCTGGATCGGACTCCTGCCGGGAAGCCGGTTGAAGGAAGTCCGCGCCAACCTGCCTCGCATGTTGGAGGCTGCGAAGGGGTTGGCGCGGGCGGGCGCCTCCGCGACGGAGGAATACGAGTTTCTTCTTCCGGTGGCCCCGACGCTTACCCCAGCGCAGCGGTCGGAGGTGAGCGGATGGGCGGCGGATGGGGGGCGCGGGCTGATGCTGCGTCTTGTGAACGACGCACGTGGGGCGCTCAAGCACGCGCGGGCCTCGGTCGTGGCCAGCGGAACGGCTACGGTGGAAGCCGCGCTGGCCGGCAATCCCTTTGTGGTGGTGTACCGCGTTTCGCCTCTGACCTACGCGGTCGCCAAGCGCGTGGTGCGCGTGCCGCACGTGGCCATGGCCAACCTGATCGCGGGAGGGCGCATCGTTCCGGAACTGATCCAAAATGACTTCACGGCGGCAAATGTCGTCCAAGAGCTAGGTCCGTTGCTACCGGATGGGGCGCCCCGGCAGTCCATGATGGAGGGGTTGGCGGCGATGCGGAGCGCATTGACCGCGCGACGGGATGGCGGGGGACACCGGGGGTTGGGCGCGATCGAAAGGGTGGTTGCGATCGTGCTCGAGGAGCTTGGAGCGGCCGGGGCGGCGTTGACGGGGAAAATCGAAGCATCGCCGGGGTCCTCCTAAGCTGCGATGCGATGGGTTCGAAATGTCCTGGCGCGGGAAGACCAGATGAAGATGGAACGGCTGGATCGTGACAGAATCGAGCTTGCAGGGAGTGGAATTCACTCAAACAACCGGCTTAGCAACGGCGGCAGCGGGAAGATGACGGCTATGCGGATACATGGAAAGAATGGGCGATTTGGACCGGCTCGCTGGCGGAGCGTGCTGGAGGTTGCGGCGGTCAGCCTGGCGGTCGGGTTGACGGCGGTTCCCCTTTGCGCACAGGGGTTCGAGCGGCCGGGGCTGAACGTCACCGGGTACACGATCGACGCCGAGCTGGACCCCTCGACGCACACTCTGACAGCGAAGACGGTGGTGGCGTTTACCGCGCCGGCGAACCTGGATGTGGTGACCTTTGGCTTTCATCCGGCGCTGAAGTTGACCGATATTACGGACGAGAGCGGGAAGAAACTGGACGGCGAGCGGACGGCCGACGGCTCGATTCGCGTGACCACGAATACCCCGTTTGCTCCCGGAAAGACGGCGCATTGGACCTTCGATTACTCGGGCGTCATCACGGGCAACGAGGATGGCCCCGTGCAGGGGTTGAAGCTGGCCTCCATCGAGGAGCCGATCAGCTATTTGCTTTACCCGGCGCGGTGGTTTCCGATGACGGGCTACATGACGGACCGGTTCACGGCGGAAATGCACATCCGCGTGCCGCAGGGAATGCGGGTTTTCGCCAGCGGCAGCACGGGAACGCCGCAGACAGTCACGCTGGCAGATGGCAAGCCGGGCGAGGAGTACGACTTTAAATGGACGAAGCCGGGATTTCCGGGAACCGTGATTGCGGGCAGATATGTGGACCCGGTTTCGGTCGGTTCCGGGAATGTGAAAGTGTATGTGACCGTCAGCCATCAGCGGTCGGCGAATCAGTTGGCGCAGACGGCGGCCAGCGAGTATGACTTCTTCACCGACGATTTTGGCGAGCTGGAGAGCAGTCATTTGAACGTGGTGGAATTGCCCGACGACACGCTGCCGTCAGTATGGGCGCCGGAACTGGCGGCAATTCCCGGGTCGCGGGTTGGCGACAAATCGGGCATACGGTTGCTGGCCAACACCATGGCGCACCAGTGGTGGGGCTGCGAGGTGAGCCCGCGCACCCTGAACGACGCCTGGATCGTCAACGGCATGGCCCGATATGGCGAGCTGATGTACCTGGAGAACCAGGAAGGCGCCAGCGCCATGCACTCCGCGCTCGAAGATGTGCAAGCCGGAGCTTTGGCCTACGACACCATTCCCCTTTCGAGCGTGGCGCGGCTTGACCCGTTTTCGCCGCAGTTCCAGTCGATGACGCTGGAAAAGGGGGCCATGGTGTTCCACATGCTGCGCTGGGAGTTGGGCGACAAGATGTTCCTGGCCACGCTCAAGGGAGCGCTGAGTCAATACACGGATAAGCCCATCAGCACCGCGGACTTTGAGAAGGTGGCGGAAGAGCAGAGCCAGGAGCAGGTTACACCCTTCTTTGCGCAATGGATCGACGGCACCGGAGCGCCGCAATTCACCGATAAATACGCCGTTTACCGGCTGGGGAACAATAAAGGCTTCCGCACCATCGGGGAGATCGACCAGGATCTGGACCTCTTTAATATGCCGGTCGATCTGCGGATCGAAACGGAAGGCAAGACGGTGAACCAGCGGGTGGACGTGGTGGGCACCAACTCACAATACGTGGTGGACACTTTTGGGCGGCCGCGGCAGATCAGCATCGACCCCCAAGACTGGGTGCTGAAGAGCACGCCGGACCTTGCGGTGCGGATCGACATCCTGAAGGGGCAGCAACTGGTGGCGCAGGGGGATCTGGTGAGCGCCTTGGCCCAATATCAGGATGCCCTGAAGGTGAACCCGGAGAGCTCGCTGGCCAGTTATCGCATTGGCGAAGTGCTTTTCCAGCAGCGCAACTACCAGGCCAGCGTGAACGCCTTCCGCGACGCGCTGCGCGGCGACGACGATCCGCCGTGGACGGAGGTTTGGAGCCATATCGAGATCGGCATGATTTTCGACGTGACCGGGCAGCGGGACCGGGCAGTGAACGAATACCGGCTGGCGATCCAGACCAACGACAACACGCAGGGCGCGGTGAACCAGGCCCGGGTGTATTTGCAGAAGCCTTACACGGCGCCGAGCGGAGAGTAAGCGATCCGAAACCTGGCGTCCGGGAGTCCTTTATTTCGTTCAGCAACCTTGCAGGACAGGGATGATTCGCGCCTCATCCGCCGGATGACGGCGACGACGACGATCTACACCGGCGCAGCTGCACCCGGCCGCGATCCGCTTATGAATGGCCCCGTTTCTACGCGCCGGTCCGGGCTTTCAAGGCCACGGCAACGGCGCAGGAGGCGGCGGCGATGGTCAGGTACATCCAAGCAGAGCCACCCTCGGGCACCGGGACGGCGGTGGGACTGACTTGGAGAACTGCAGCGATCATATGGGGGACCAAAACAGCCAACATAGAGATTCCTCCTTCAGCGCAAGAGAGTGAATTTGGAGGGAAGTACCCAGGCGACCTCGCCGTGGCTGATTGGTATGGTTCCATTAGAACGGTCGTGTGTCAAGAGTGAAAGTTTTTGCAACTGCGGTTGCAAGCTGCGTCATGCGGCCAGCCGATGACCGCCGAGCACCGGAGTGCGTGGATGCGCGGGAGCGACCGCCACTCCTTGGCGGCTCAAGCTTCTCAGGATGGGGGTGTGCGGAGGACGGTAGCGTGCGGCGCTCAGTTGTTGCGGCCCAAAGAGAGGACTTCGAGGTCTACTTGGGTCAGGCCGGAGTCGATCATGGCCAGCTTTTCGGCGGCGGCGAAGGAGAGGTCGATGATGCGGCCCTCGCCGGGAAGATCGCCCCGATCGGTAATGCGGACTACGACGGAGCGTTTGTTTTTGCGGTTGATGACCCGGACGATAGAGCCGAAGGGGAGGGTCGGATGGCAGGCGGTGAGGGCGAACATGTTGTAGCGCTCGCCGCTGGCGGTTGTCCGTCCGTCGAACATCGCGCCGTACCAGGAGGCAAGGCCGTGGAGCTTGCCGCGCCACTGGCGGGCGGCTGGAGTGGGGATGGCGAGGGAAGACGGACTGGCGCCGACGATGGGGGATGTGGCGGCAGTGGCTGAGAACGGGCGGGGAAGATGCGCGTCGGCACCCACGGTCCACGTGGAAAGAGAGAGCACCACAGCGGCGACCGCAAGCGAGGAAACTCCTGCGAACAGACAAATGCCCAGAGGAGTTTTCAGGTTCAGGTGGCGTGATTTCTGTCTTTTCACCATTCGGACATTTTACCAAGGTGACGGCATAACGCTGCCAAATTGGCGAGGCGGGCGCGGGTTTTTTTGCTGAAAAAAGAAGCACTTGCGGCCAAGTTCGGCTAAGTGACTGGTGTGTCGGGAGTTACATTTTGCACCAAAATTTGTGCAAATTCCCGATATGGAGCCAGAAGCCAAATTTGGCGGATCAAAGGCATCTGCCGGGACGACCGAGGCATCGAACCCAACCTCTTTGGGAGGTTGGAGCCTTTGGACGGCCACCGTCGTTTCCCGAGCGCCATGCGATGCAAGCTGCAAACGGTCCCTCGTGGGACTCCCCGAACACTACTCCAAAGTGGGCTCCTGATCAAGCCGAAAGTCGGGCGCCTCGAGCGTCTTCGATTCAAATCGAGCCATCGTGGCGTCGTGCAAGGTGGCGTTAGCTTCCACCCCAGCGAGCACAAATCACTCGCCGGGGATCCCGGAAGGGAAAACGCCACTCCGCGTCCCGGATTCTGTAAAGGGCAGAATCGAAGACGCTGTAAGGGTTTCTTCCCAACAAAGGGCGGGTTGGCTCCGCTGGACGGAACGGCAAACTACCGAATTAGCGGGCGGCGGTGGGGCCGATGGGTTCGAGTTCGTAGGCGGAGAAGCGATATTGGAAAGGCGCGCAGCGGCGGAGGCGCTGCCGAGCCCAAGCGATGCCGCGCTTGAGGGCGGCGGTCTCGTTCTTCCAGAATGGACCTGAACCGCCGCTCTCGTAGAAGGGAAGACAGGCTTGGAGATGGCGGTGGAAGCCCTGGAGCAGGCGGGTGGAATAGTGGTCGAGGAGATTGGCGCGGGGCTGGCCCTTGACGACGGCCTGGAGGACGGCGGAGGCAAGGAGCGCGACGCGGGCGGCATGGCCGGCGCCCTCGCCGCAGAGAGGGTCGAAAGTCATGGCCGCTGAGCCGAGGGCGAGCCAATCGGAGTCACAGACGGCAGAGAGGATTTGCGGGAAGACGGGGAAGGCGCGCGGGGCGGCGGCTTCGACTTGCGCAATCTGGGGGGCGACCAGGATGCTTTGGTCGAGGAGGGTCTCGGGGAGCTTTTCCGATGCGTAGCCGGTGGCGATGAGCGCGCCGCGGGCGCCGCCGGCGGGAAGCAGAAAGAGCCAACCGTCGGGCAAGGATTCGACCCAGCAGGCGTCCTGAGCAGCTTTGGGGGCGAGCACCACCGAGGCCACGGAGGCTTGGCGGGCGCCGAAACTTTGGAACGCGGGGAGGGCGGCGCAATCCGATGCGGCGACCAGGGACCAGGCAGCGGGCGAGGCCGGATTGATTGGCGCGATGGGCGTGCAGAGCCAGAGACGGTCGAGGAGCTCGCTTTCTGAGACGACGAGACCGCGATGGGGAAGGTCGAGGGTCTCCGCATGGGGGCCCCAGCGCACGATGCGGCGGCGAATGCGCGGCGCGTGGACGAAAAGATCGGGGATGCGGAAGATATCACCGAGGAGCGACTGAGTGGCGTCGCTGACGAGGAGGCGAGCAGGCTTGGGACGGCCGGTTCTGTGGAGAGAGACGGAGAAGCCGTGGTCGATGAGGAGATGGGCGGCGCAGCAGGCGGCGAGACCATCGCCGAGGATGTGGACTTGTGCGGCCATGTTCTTAGGTCTCATGGTAGGCGAGTCAGCGAGTCAGCAGGTCAGCGAGTCAGCGAGTCAGCGAATGAGAGGGTCAGCGCCATCCCACCCGTGTCGCAAAGAGCGCGGCAAGGATGGGGCGCCCATTTTCGTGCAAAAGCGAACGGACATAGGGTTAAAAGGTGAGGCGGCCGGTGAGCATCATGCTGCGCGGGCCGGCGTTGCCCTGCGACTGGACGCTGTCGAGCACGCCGAAGTTCGATGTGCCAACCACCATCGACGCGGGGATGTCGAGGTTTTGATGGTTGAAGATGTTTTGCGCCTGAGCTCCGAACTGGAAGCCGTAGCGTTCGCTGAAGGCGAAGGTTTTGAAGAGCGAAGCCGACACGGTAGCGGTTCCCGCCCCCTGGACGCTTCCTACCGAGGCGGTGCCTTGGCGGGCGACGTTATTGGGCGGGTCGGTCCAAGCCGCGGGGTTCAGCAGATTGCGTGCTCCCTGGCCGTGGAGGTAAGGGGCAACACTCGGAACCACGTCGGCGCGGGCGTAGCCGACGGTTTCATAAATGCCGGTGCCGGTGGGATCGACGCTTGAGTTCGCCAGCGGGGTGAGGAAGGGGCCGCTCTGGAAGAGCATGAAGCTGGCCAGTTGCCAGCCTCCGACGGCGCTGTCGACAAGCTTCTTATCGTTGGCAAGGAACATGCGGCCGCGGCCGAAGGGCAACTGATAGAGGAACGAGGCCAAGGCGCGATGGCGGCTGGTGAACTCCACATTGCCGTAGTCGAGGCCGGGATGGAAGCGGTCGCTGGGGTTGGTTCCTTCTTCGGATTCAAAGCCATTCGGGGCTCCGCCCTCGGAGTCCGAGAGGTCGCGGGCGAAGGTGTAGCTGCCCTGGAATTGAAGGCCATTGGACATGCGATGGATAGCCTCGACGGTGAAGGCGTTGTAATTGGCTTCGTCGATGTTCAACACTTCATCGATCGTGCTCATTTCAGGGAAGGGCCGCGAAGGATAGGCAGCGGCATAACCCACGGTGTTGTAAGGGAGCTGATTGAGGTCGGCGAAGCTGGTGAGGTTGCTGGAGTGGTTGCCCATATACGAGAGGCGGAGACCGGTGTTGAAACCAAGGTCGCGCTCGATGGTGAGGTTCCACTCCTGGGTGGTGGGGTCCTTGTACTGGGTGGTCACGCCGTAGTCAAACGAGAGCGTGCCGCTGGCGGCGTTGGCGAACTGGAAGGGCGAGGGGAAGGCGAGCGCGGGCTGTCCCGATGAAGTGTAGGAGTTATGGGAGACGTAAACGGCGGACGACTCGACCGCCCAGCCGCCGACGACGTTGCCGCCGAGCGCGGTTTCGATAAAACGTCCGTAGCCGCCGCGAAGGACGGTTTTGTCGTTATGGAAAGGACGCCAGGCGAAGCCAATGCGGGGGCCGAAGTCGGTCATGCCGGCCTTGACCAGGGTGATGGGAAGGCCATCTTGCGCGGCGGTAATGATGGGCAGGGGGGCCATGCCGGCGGCGAAACTGGGGAGGGTGAGTTTGTTGAGGGCGTAGTCGTTGGGAACGACGATGGCGCCCTGGACGTACTCTCCGTTCTGGAATGAGGAATAGGTGGGATCAAAGTTGGCGCTGTTGTACTCGTGATCGCCGAGGGTGGGGTGCCACTCCCAGCGCAGGCCGTAGTTGAGGTCGAGCGACGGGGTGACCTTCCAGGAGTCCTGCGCGAAGAAGGCGAGGTTGTAGCCGAAGCCGTTCATGTCGGCGTCGAGAACGTCGGCGGTTTCGGTCGCATCCGGAACGCCAAGAAGGAACTCTGCAAAGGGCTCTCCGACTTGCGCGCCAACGGCGGAGGAACCGTTGAAGGTGTACTTGCCCAAGCGCAAGGAGCCGAAGACGTTGCTGGCGAAGGCGTCGAGATAGCTGTAGGTGCCGCCGAACTTGAGGGTATGGGTTCCTCGAATCCAGGTAAGGTTATCGAGGGCTTCGATGACGCGGCTGCGGTCCACCGCCGAGCCATGGCCACCCGTGGCGGTGAACCCGGTGATGACAAAATTCGGCGCGGCCCCAACGGAGGGGCTGATGAGATCGGGGATGCCGGAGATGCCCAGAGCGCCGAAATTGCTGGCGCTGGAGTTGTAATTGACGCCGGTGCTGGTGACAAACTTGCTTAGGCCGAAGCGGACCTCATTGACGATGCTTGGGGTAAGAGTGGCGGTATAGGCGGTGGTGAAGCTGGTGTCCTTTTGCGGTTCGCTGAAGGCGCCAACCAGCGCGGAGCCCCCGTTGCTGGCGCTGGAAGTGGGCGCCAAGGCCAGGGCCCGTTGCTTATAGCTGACGCGCGCGAAGATGGACTGGCGGGAGGTGATGTTCTGGTCGATGCGGAGATCCCCCTGATCAGAGGAAATGGGGGTGGGAAAGTTCTCGACATAGTTGTTGGAAATGGCGTTTGCCGCGCCGGTATTCGGCTTGGGATAGAGCTGGCTCAAAGCTTCAGTCGCCACCGGGGAGAAATCCTGGGTGGGAATCTGGTTGTTTTGGAACGGGGTTCCGTCCACGTTGTAAATCTGCGTGGGATAAACGGAGAGATCGCCGCTGCGCATGGCTAGTGAAGGAACGCTTTGCACAACCACCGATTGCTGCGGCAGGCGCAACCCTTCGTAGCTGGCGAAATAGAAGGTTCGGTCTTTGCCGTTATAGATTTTGGGCACGATGATCGGGCCGCCGAAGAAGGCGCCGAAATCGTTCATGACGATCTTGGGTTTGGTGTTGGCGAAGGGGTTCTTGGCGTTGAAGCCGGCGGTCTCATAATTGTCGTAGGCTCCCCCATGGGGATTGTTGGTGCCGCTTTTGGAGACGGTGGTGATGTCGGCGACGCCGCCGTACTCGGCGTTGTTGCTGTTCTGATTGACCTGGATCTCCTCGATGGAAGCGAAAGAGGGAAAGAGTTCGGGCGCGGGGGCGCTGGACTCGACGTCCATGGTGCTGATGCCGTCGACGGTGACGGACAACATGGCGGGCTTGGCGCCGGCGACGGAGAGATCGCCGGAATCGTCGGTTTGCACGCCGGACTGCGAGGTGAGCGTAGCGAAGGGGCTGGTGGAACCGGAGGCGCGGGAGCTGATGGCGAGGGGCAACTGATCGAGTTCTTCGCCGGTGCGGGTTTCGCCGAGGTTGGAGGTGTCAGCGTTGATGACCGTCGCGCCGCCGTTGACGACTACAGTTTGCGCGACGTTGCCGACCGTGAGTTTGGCGTCGACGCGCTGGACTTCGCGGGCTTGAAGAACGAGGCCGGGATAGACGCCTTTATTGAATCCGGCGGCATCAACCTGGATGGTGTACGCACCGGCGTCGACGTTCTGGAAGCTGTAATCGCCTTTGTCGTCGGTCTGGGTTTTCGCCGTGGCGGAAGTTCCCATATTGATGAGCGTGACGCTGGCGCCGGGAAGGACGCTTCCCGAGGGATCACGCACCGTGCCGATGAAAGAGCCGAAGGTGGACTGCGCCGATGCCGGGAAGGCAAAGACGAGGGCCAGCAAAAGGAA